>NZ_MDCR01000054.1 GCF_001723055.1 Streptomyces niveus | reverse complement strand
GGAGAGGGCGGCGGAGGCTCCGGCGGGGGTTCGGACGGCGGAGGCGGTGACGGCGGCGGCTCGGGCCAGCAGGGCCCGTCCCCGATGATCACGACCGCGCCCGTACCGCCCGGCCCTGTCCACGCCGAGACACAGACATCGGCGGCGGCCGGCACGGGCGTGCTGAGTATGCAGACGAGGCCGGTGACGGCCAGGGTCCGCAGGGCAAGTGATCGGTACACGGCGGCAGCTTGAATCAACTCGGCCTGCGCCGCGCCGAAATGGCGCCGGATTCCCCTGATCGGGGGGAATCGGGGCATTCCACGTTTCTTTTTCTCTTCGAAGATTCTTTGAAGAGCGTTGAACGCTCCTCACCCCGCCGCGCGTACTTAGGGCCATGAACGGCGCGGCCCTGGCGCCTCAACTGGCTTACGAAATACGGGAGTTGACATGAACACCTGGCGGAACGCCTCGCTCGCGGTGACCGCGGTGGCCGTACTGGCCCTGACGACGGCGTGCGGTCAGGACAAGGGCGAGAGCCCCAACGGTCAGGCGGTCGGCGCCGCCGCACCCGCCGACGGCGGCTACGGATCCGACACCGGCTACGGCGACGAGTCGGCGGCCGAACCCAAGACGGCCGGTCAACTGGCCGTGTGGGACAGCAAGAAGCTCGGAAAGGTCATCACGGACAGCGAGGGCTTCACGCTCTACCGCTTCGACAACGACACCGCCGAACCCCCCAAGTCGACCTGTTCCGGCGAGTGCGAGAAGGCGTGGCCGATCGTCGCCGCCGGTGACGTCAAGGCCGCCGCGGGCACCGACGCCTCGAAGATCGGCGAGGTCACCCGCGACGACGGCGCCAAGCAACTGACCCTCGGCGGCTGGCCGATGTACCGCTACGCCAAGGACACCAACCCCGGAGACGCCAACGGGCAGGGTGTGGGCGGCACTTGGTTCGCCTCCGCACCCGACGGGAAAAAGGCGGCACTCGGGGCGGCGGGGGCCGAAGAGGCCGGCGGCACCGAGGCCGATCTCGCCGGACTGTCCGTGCGAAAGGATCCCAAGCTCGGTGAAATCGTGGTGGACTCCAAGGGTATGACGGTATATCGGTTCAAGAAGGACACCGCCTGGCCGATGAAGACCGCGTGCACCGGAGCCTGCCTGGAGAAGTGGCCGGTAGTCGCCCCCGTCGACAAGAACGACACCGAGGGCATCATCAAGAAGGGCTTCGTGACGTTCGACCGGCCGGACGGAATCAAGCAGCAGACCATCGACTGCTGGCCGATCTACACCTTCGCGGGCGATGCCAAGCCCGGTGACACCAATGGTCAGGGCGTCGGCGGTACCTGGTACGCCGTCGCTCCCGACTCCAAGCTGGTCGGAGCGCCCAAGTAGTCCCCACGTCGCGCCTCCGGCCGACCGGTCCGCCGTCACGCCCCGTGCGTGACGGCGGACCGCTTGTGTGGCAGGTCCGGGTGTGACCGAGAACGGACCGCTAATTTCCGTTTCAGCTCGCTCTCTTGGCGGGCGATCAGTAGCCTCGGCTCGAACACCGGCCATGCAGAAGGCCGTTACCCCGTGGCGACTTGTTGGAGAACTCGATGGAGCGTCCCGCCTGGGTCCCGCAGGGCATCGACATATCGGTGCCGAGCGTTTCCCGCATTTACGACTACTATCTGGGCGGTTCGCACAACTTCGAAGTGGACAGGGAAGCGGCCCGTAAGGCAATGGAGTTCACGCCGGGACTTCCCAAGATCATGCAGGCGAACCGGGCGTTCATGCGCCGCGCGGTCCGCTTCGCCATTGCCGAGGGCGTGACACAGTTCCTCGACATCGGCTCCGGCATTCCGACGTTCGGCAACGTCCACGAGGTCGCCCACGCCGCCGATCCGGACGCCAAGGTCGTGTACGTCGACCACGACCCGGTCGCCGTCGCGCACAGCCGGGCGGTGCTCGAAGGCAACGAGAACGCCACCGTCGTCGCCGCCGACCTCCGGAGTCCCCGGCAGATCCTCGACAGCCCCGAGGTCCGGGACACGATCGACCTGGACCTGCCCGTATGCCTGCTGCTGGTCTCCGTCCTGCACTTCGTCGAGGACGCCGACAAACCCTTCGCCGCCGTGGCCGAGTTGACCGACGCCCTCGCCCCGGGCAGTCTCGTCGCCGTGTGCCACGCCGCGTACGCGGGCATCCCGCTGCCCCAGGAACGGGTCGCAGGGACGGTCGGCGTCTACAAAGACATCCGCAACCCGCTCGTCATGCGGACCGAGGAGGAGATCGCCGGGTTCTTCGACGGCTCCGACCTCGTCGAGCCCGGACTCGTGCCCATGGGCAGGTGGCGGCCCGAGTGCCCGGCCGGTGAGGAGGACCCGTACGCCTTGTCGGGCTTCGCCGGCGTGGGGCGCAAGGCGTGATGGTGCCCGCGGAGGTCCCGGACGCCGAGGCGGAGCCCGACGGTCTGGAGGACCGGCTCAGGCGGTTCGTGACGATCTGGAGCCGCGCGATCTTCCCCGCGACGGCCACGTCGCTGACCCGGCCGGAGTTCGAGCAGCATCTGCTGCCCCTGGCACGTTCGTTGAGGGACGCGCTGCACGACAGGATCTTCGACGCGACGCCCGCGCACGGCGTCGGGGCGGCGCTGGTGGGCGCGCACTGCACGGACCCGGACGCGCTCGCCCGCTCGCTCGGGGTCGTCGACGCGTATCTGGTGCTGTACTGCGGCGAAGCGGCCGATCCGGCCGGTGAGCTGGCCGCCGACGAGCTGCGGGCGCGCTGCGCCCGGCTCCAGGCCACGTTCGCCGCCGGATTCGCCCAGGCGCTGCGCGAACGCACCCTCGCCGAGCAGGAGGCCATCGCGCGCTCGGCGCTCGCGGCCCGCGGCGCCGCCGAGGACGCGCTGCACGCCACGGAGGCCCGGTTCCGCGCGGTGTTCGAGGGCGCGGCGATCGGTATCGGCATCGCCGACCTCGACGGCCGGGTGCTGGAGGTCAACGACACCCTCACGCGGATGTTCGGCGGCCTGGAGCACCATGTCCGCAGCAGGAACGTCAGCGAGTGGGTGCATCCCGACGACGCGCCGCAGGTGTGGCGGATGTACAAGGAGTTGATACGGGGCGAGCGGGACAACTTCCGTACGGAGAAGCCGTTCTTCCGCAACGACGGCACGGTCCTGTGGACCAATCTGACGGTCTCGCTGCTGCGCGACGTCGACGGGGTGCCGCAGTACCAACTGGCGCTGCTCGAGGACACCACCGAGCGGCGGCTGCTCACCCTGCGACTGCGCTACGAGGCGACCCACGACGCCCTCACCGGACTGCCCAACCGGACGCTGTTCTTCGAACGTCTGGAGAAGGCGCTCGCCCCCGCCAGGGAGACGCCGAAGGACGCCGCCAAGGACGGCGCGAGGGACGAGGCGAACAGCGGTACGAAGGAAGTAGGGCCCGCGCCCGCGTCCGCGCCCCGGCCCGCCGCCCGCTTCGGCCTCTGCTATCTCGATCTCGACGGCTTCAAGGCGATCAACGACAGCCTCGGCCACTCCGCGGGCGACCGGATGCTGGTCGAGGTCGCGGACCGGCTCCAGAGCTGCGCCACGGCCCCCGGCGAGATGGTCGCCCGGCTCGGCGGCGACGAGTTCGTGGCGCTGACCACCGGACCCGACACCCAGCGCGAGGTCGGCGAGCTGGCGGCCCGCATACTGGGCGCGCTGGCCACCCCCATCAGCCTGGACGGCCGCGAGTTCACCGTCCGGGGCAGCATCGGCATCGTGGAGGGCAAGGCGGGCGAGTCCACCGCCGCCGAGGTCCTGCGCAGCGCCGACATCACGATGTACCGGGCCAAGTCGGCGGGCGGCAACCGGTTCGAGCACGCCGACGCCGAGGCCGACGCCCGCGCCATCACCCGGCACGGGCTCACCACGTCACTGCCGACGGCCCTGGAGCGCGGCGAGTTCTTCATCGAGTACCAGCCGCTGGTGCATCTCGCCGACGGCACGGTGCACGGTGCCGAGGCGCTGGTGCGCTGGAGCCACCCGACGCACGGCGTGCTCGGCCCCGACCGGTTCATCCCGCTCGCCGAGCACACCGGGCTGATCGTGCCGCTCGGGCGCTGGGTGCTGGAACAGTCCGTACTCCAGGCGCGGGCCTGGCAGGAGGAGCTGGCGGCCGGCACCTTCGCGGGCCCGGTGCGGATCAACGTCAACCTCTCGCCCGCCCAGCTGCACCACCCCGGCCTCGTCGCAGACACGGTGGAGGTGCTGGAGCGGATCGGCCTCCCGCCGGGCTCGCTCTGTCTGGAGGTCACCGAGTCCGCGCTGATCGGCGCGGACGAGGATCTGCTCAAGCCGCTGCGGCAGCTCGCCGAGATGGGCGTCGACATCGCGCTCGACGACTTCGGCACCGGCTACTCGAATCTCGCGAATCTGCGCAGGCTGCCGGTCAGCGTGCTCAAGCTGGACCGTTCCTTCACCCAGGGCATGCAACAGCACCCGGCCGACCCCGTCGATCTCAAGATCGTCGAGGGGATCGTCTCCCTGGCGCACGGCCTGGAACTGGGCGTGACGGTGGAGGGCGTGGAGACCGGGGCGCAGGCGGAGCACCTGCGAAGACTGGGCTGCGACACGGCCCAGGGCTGGTACTACGCGCGTCCGGGGCCGCCGGAGATGCTGCACACCCTGTCCATGGCCGACGCGGTCTGACGCCGTCGCGGGCGGGCGCCCGGTGGAGCACACCGGCGGCGCCCGCTCAGCTACGCGCGTATCCCGACCCCCCCGGCCGTACGCCCGCCGCCCGCGCGGTCCGTACGGCTCGGCGCGCGCGTGCTGAACAGCACCCGCTGGAGTTCGCGCGCGGCGCGCGGGGGCGCGACGTCGCTGCGGTGGGCGAGCGCGATCGTACGGCGCAGCCCCGGCGGCGCCAGCGGTGTCACCCGCAGATCGCGCCCCGCCTGCTCCGCGACCATGCTGGGCACCACCGCCACCCCGAGACCGGCCCGTACGAACCCCAGTACGGCGTCCATCTCGCCGCCCTCGACGGTGAACACCGGCTCGAACCCCTCGGCCCGGCAGGCGGCGACGGTCAGCTCCCGCAGGTCGTAGCCGTGCCGGAACATGACCAGCTGCTCGTGCCGGAGGTCGGAGATCCGCACCGGCCGGCGCGGCCCCGGCGCCGCCGCCGACGAGACCACCACCAGGTCCTCGTGCAGCAGCTCGACCGTCGTCAGGGCAGGGGACGGCGTCGGCAGCGGGAGCACGACGAGGGCGAAGTCCAGGGCGCCGCGGGCCAGTTCGCGTACGAGATCGTGTGACCCGCTCTCCTCGATCAGCAGCTCGATGCCCGGGTGCTGGTCGTGGAAGGCCCGCAGGACCTCGGGCAGCAGACCGGTGCACAGGCTCGGCGGCGCCCCCAGCCGCACCCGGCCGCGCCGCAGCTGGACCAGCTCCTGCACCTCGTGGCGCGCGGTCTCCGCGTCCGCGAGGATCCGCCGGGCCGTCGGCAGCAGGGCCTCGCCCGCGTCGGTGAGCGCGACATTGCCCCGCGCCCGGCCGAACAGCTCGGCGCCCAGCTCCTTCTCCAGGGCCCGGATCTGCTGCGAGAGCGAGGGCTGCGAGACATGGACCCGCTCGGCGGCCCGGGTGAAGTGCAGGGTCTCCGCGACGGCGACGAAATAGACGAGCTGCTGGAACTGCATGGGCCCAGCGTAACCCCACGATAGGAACAGCCTATGGACATGAGCCGAACCATGTCTTGGACCTCTCGGTATGCCCGCCTCTAGCGTGCGTGTCATGGCTCTGGCAACACGTACGGACAAGCGGGCGGACCGGAAAGCGGGCGTGCCGGGCGGCGGGCGCCCCGGCAGACGGCCCTCGATGCTCGGCACCCTCTGGGGATCCACGGTCGGCAAGAAGGCCGTCATGGCCGTCAGCGGCCTGATCCTGCTCGGCTATCTCGTCGCGCATCTGCTGGGCAACCTCAAGATCTTCTTCGGCCCCGGCGAGTTCAACGAGTACGGCCACTGGCTGCGCACCATGGGCGCGCCCGTCCTGCACCAGGAATGGGCCCTGTGGATCGTGCGCGTGGTGCTCCTCGCCGCCGTCGTCCTGCACGGCGTCTGCGCCTACCAGCTCAGCCGCCGCGACATCGCCGCCCGCCCCACCGCTTACGTGCACAAGCGCCGCCGCGCCAGCTACGCCACCCGCACCATGCGCTGGGGCGGCATCATCCTGGTGCTGTTCATCGTCTGGCACCTGCTCGACCTCACGACGCTCACCGTCAACGAGAACGCCGAGCCCGGCAAGCCGTACGAGAACGTCGTCGCGACCTTCTCGACCTGGTACGGCAACGTCATCTACATCACCGCGATGCTCGCCGTCGGACTGCACGTCCGGCACGGCTTCTGGAGCGCCGCACAGACCCTCGGCATGGGCAGCGCCACCCGTGACCGGGTACTGAAGATCATGGCCAACGGCCTCGCGCTCGTGCTGACCGTCGGCTTCATCTCCCTGCCCGTAGGCGTCATGACCGGACTGGTGAGCTGACATGGACGACCAACTCCCGCCCACGTACACCGACTACACGACCGGCGAACCCCTCGCCGACACCAAGGCCCCGGCCGGGCCCGTCGCCGAACGCTGGGACACCCGCCGCTTCGAGGCCAAGCTGGTCAACCCGGCCAACCGCCGCAAGCACACCGTCATCGTCGTCGGCACCGGACTCGCGGGCGGCGCCGCCGGCGCCACGCTCGCCGAACAGGGCTACCACGTCGTCCAGTTCTGCTACCAGGACTCCCCGCGCCGCGCCCACTCCATCGCCGCCCAGGGCGGCATCAACGCCGCGAAGAACTACCGCAACGACGGCGACTCGGTCCACCGGCTCTTCTACGACACCGTCAAGGGCGGCGACTTCAGGGCCCGCGAGTCCAACGTCCACCGCCTCGCCCAGATCTCCGTCGAGATCATCGACCAGTGCGTCGCCCAGGGCGTGCCCTTCGCCCGCGAGTACGGCGGCCTCCTCGACACCCGCTCGTTCGGCGGCGTCCAGGTCTCCCGCACCTTCTACGCGCGCGGCCAGACCGGTCAGCAACTCCTGCTCGGCGCCTACCAGGCGCTGTCCCGGCAGATCGCGGCGGGCACCGTCGAGATGCACCCGCGCACCGAGATGCTCGATCTCATCGTCGTCGACGGCCGCGCCCGCGGCATCGTCGCCCGCGACCTGATCTCCGGCAAGGTGTCCACGTACTTCGCCGACGCCGTCGTCCTGGCGTCCGGCGGCTACGGCAACGTCTTCTACCTGTCGACCAACGCCAAGAACAGCAACGCCACCGCCGTCTGGCGCGCCCACCGGCGCGGCGCGCACTTCGCCAACCCCTGCTTCACCCAGATCCACCCCACCTGCATCCCGCGCTCCGGCGACCACCAGTCCAAGCTCACCCTCATGAGCGAGTCGCTGCGCAACGACGGCCGCATCTGGGTCCCCAAGGCGCACGGCGACACCCGCCCGCCCGCCGAGATCCCCGAGGACGAGCGCGACTACTACCTGGAGCGGATCTACCCCTCCTTCGGCAACCTCGTCCCCCGCGACATCGCCTCGCGCGCCGCGAAGAACGTCTGCGACGAGGGCCGCGGCGTCGGCCCCGGCGGGCAGGGTGTCTACCTCGACTTCGCCGACGCGATCCGCCGCCTCGGCCGCCAGGCCGTCGAGGAGAAGTACGGCAACCTCTTCGAGATGTACGAGCGCATCACCGCCGAGGACCCGTACCAGGTACCGATGCGCATCTACCCGGCGATCCACTACACGATGGGCGGACTCTGGGTCGACTACGACCTCCAGACCACCGTGCCCGGCCTGTTCGCGATCGGCGAGGCCAACTTCTCCGACCACGGCGCCAACCGGCTCGGGGCGTCCGCCCTGATGCAGGGCCTCGCCGACGGCTACTTCGTGCTGCCGTCCACCATCAACGACTACCTCGCCCGCAACCCGCACCAGGACACCGTCGACAACAGCCACCCGGCGGTCGCCGAGGCCGTCGCCGACACCGAGGACCGGCTGCGGCTGCTGCTCGCCGTCGACGGCGACCGCACCCCCGACTCCTTCCACCGGGAGATCGGCGAACTGCTCTGGGAGCACTGCGGGATGGCCCGCAACGAGGTCGGACTGCGCAAGGCGCTGAGCCGGATCCCGGAGATCCGTGAGGAGTTCTGGCGCCGGATCAAGGTGCCCGGCACCGGCGAGGAGCTGAACCAGTCGCTGGAGAAGGCCAACCGCATCGTCGACTACCTGGAACTCGCCGAGCTGATGTGCCTCGACGCGCTGCACCGCGCCGAGTCCTGCGGCGGCCACTTCCGTGAGGAGTCCCAGACCGAGGGCGGCGAGGCCGAACGGCACGACGACGCCTTCAGCTACGCGGCGGCCTGGGAGTTCACGGGCACCGGCGCCGCGCCCGTCCTGCACAAGGAAGACCTCGTCTTCGAGTACGTCCACCCCACCCAGCGGAGCTACGCATGAGGCTCACCCTGCGCGTCTGGCGGCAGAGCGCCGCCGACGCCACCGGCGCCATGGTCACGTACGACATCGACGGCATCTCCGAGGACATGTCGTTCCTGGAGATGCTCGACTCGCTCAACGAGCAGCTGATCCTCGACGGCGACGACCCGGTCGCCTTCGACCACGACTGCCGCGAAGGCATCTGCGGCGCCTGCGGAGTCGTCATCAACGGCGACGCCCACGGCCCCGAACGCACCACCACCTGCCAGCTCCATATGCGGCACTTCGCCGACGGCGACACGATCGACGTCGAGCCGTGGCGGGCCGGCGCGTTCCCCGTGGTCAAGGACCTGGTCGTGGACCGGTCGGCGTTCGACCGGATCATCGGCTCCGGCGGCTACATCAGCGCCCCCACCGGCTCCGCCCCCGAGGCGCACGCCACGCCCGTACCCAAGGCGGACGCCGAGTTCGCGTTCGAGCACGCCGAGTGCATCGGCTGCGGCGCGTGCGTCGCGGCCTGCCCCAACGGCTCGGCGATGCTCTTCACCTCGGCCAAGGTCAACCACCTCAACGTGCTGCCGCAGGGCGCACCTGAGCGTGAGACCCGGGTCCTGGACATGGTCGCCACGATGGACGACGAGGGCTTCGGCGGCTGCACCCTGACCGGCGAGTGCGCGACGGCCTGCCCGAAGGGCATCCCGCTGCCGTCGATCACGGCGATGAACAAGGAGTGGCTGCGGGCGACACGCAAGGTCGCGCGCTAGGGCGTGTCCGCGAAGTAGCGTCGTCCGCCCGTAGGGCGGGGCTCACGGCGTCTGGTGCGTGCGNNTTTGCGGACACGCCCTAGGCCCTGTCGGTCCCGTACTCAACCCGCTGAATAAATCGGCGGGTTGGGCACAGGGACCCGGCCCAGTTCCGCGACCCTTGCCAGCCGGGTGAAGGATTCCAGGAGCGCGTCGCGGTCGTACGTACTGGTCGTGACCAGCACCTCGTCGGCGCCGGTCTCCCCGATCACCGCCTCCAGGGCGGCGGCGACCTGCTCCTCGGTGCCCTGGACATGGCCGCGCAGGCCCGACTCGTAGTACTCGCGTTCCTTCGCCGTCATCGGCAGCGTCTCGATCCGCCCGGCGGGCGCGAGTGGCGGGAAGACGCCGTGCGTACGGGAGTGGGCCATCGACCACGCCTCGGGCACCAGCAGCCGGCGTGCCTCCTCCTCGCTCCCGGCCACCGCGACCGTCCCCGCGATGATCACCTGCGGGCGCTGTGACCAGGCGGACGGGCGGAAGCCCGCGCGGTAGCGCTCCACGGCCCGCAGCATGCGGTCCCGGCCGCGCAGGTCGCCGACGACCATGGGCAGACCGGCCGCCGCCGCGATGTCGGCGCCCTCGCCCATGGCCAGGACGAACGGCTCCGGCCGCAGCCCCTCGGCGGGCAGGGCGTGGACCTGCGGGTAGAGGGCCTGGTCGCCGGTGAACCAGCCGAGCAGTTCATCGACATCAGCGGCGAAGTCCGCGAGATCCATGGCCTGCTTGTCCTTGCCGAGCGCCCGGCGTATCCCGTCCGTGAAGCCCACGGAGCGCCCGAGACCCATGTCGATCCGGCCGGGGAACAGCGACTCCAGCACCCCGAACTGCTCGGCCACGACGAGCGGCCGGTGGTTGGGCAGCATCACCCCGCCCGTACCGACGCGGATCGTGGACGTCGCCGCGGCCACGGCAGCCGCCAGCACCGTCGGCGCCGACCCCGCGACCCCGGGCACGCTGTGGTGCTCCGAGACCCAGAACCGGTGGTAGCCGAGCGACTCCAGCTGCCGCGCGAGGCGCACGGTGTCGCGCAGCGCCTCCGGAGCGTCCTGGCCCTCGCGCGTGCGGGAGCGGTCGAGTACGGAGAATCGGGTGTTCGCGATCGTGGACGTCACCTCTGGTTCAACAGCGACGCGGCGCGAGGATTCCCCGGCCCTTCTCTAGGCTGGCCGTGTGACGGACAACAGGCGTGCCACCGCCGGCACCAGACACAACAGCGGACACGAAAGCGGACGCGGCAGACCGCTGGCCGTTTTCGACCTGGATGGGACGCTCGCCGAGACCGCGCACCGTCAGCACTTCCTGGAGCGCAGGCCGAGGGACTGGGCGGGCTTCTTCGACGCGGCGGGCGACGACACGCCGCTGGCCGAGGGGGTCGCGCTGGTGCTCGAGAGCGCCAAGGAGTGCGAGATCGTCTATCTGACCGGTCGTCCCGAGCGGTGCCGCAAGGACACCGTGGCCTGGCTGGCGGCCAACGGCCTCCCGGACGGCCGGATGTTCATGCGCCGTAACGACGACAGACGGCCCGCCCGTACGACCAAGGTGGAGCGGCTGCGCACCCTGGCGTCCGGCCGGGAGATCCGCATGCTCGTGGACGACGACGAGCTGGTGTGCGACGCGGTCGAGCGCGCGGGATTCCGCGTCGTACGCGCCCGCTGGGCGAGCACGTCGCAGGCGCTGAAGGACGGGCAGGAGCGCGAGGGGCGCACCTGAGCGAGTGCTGCAGGGGCAGGCAGGGGCAGGCAGGGACGGTGCGGGCCGGGGTCAGCCCGCCTGGTCGCCGTCCTCCAGCCGGAAGCCGACCTTCAGCCCGACCTGGTAGTGCTCGATCCGGCCGTCGACGATATGTCCGCGGACCTGCGTCACCTCGAACCAGTCCAGCCCGCGCAGGGTCTGCGACGCCCGGTCGATCCCGTTCCGGATGGCCTCGTCGACGCCCGCCTCTGAGGTGCCGTAGATCTCGGTGACCCGGTAGGTGTGGTGGCTCATGGGAGTGGTTCTCCTCTTCGCGCGCGGTCGCGGTGTCACTCCACCGTGCCCCACCACGCGGCGCCGCGCGCGGCAGGAGAAGGGCGCGAGGGGGTTGCCTGAGGATGTACGGGGCTTGACCGGTTCGTTGGTCCATACCAAAATCGCGCCAATACCCGTGCGAGCGCTCCGTGCTGCTTCCCCCACGTCGGGTTCACTCTTTCGTGCCGCACGCCAGAAGGTGACCTACGTGAAAAACCGCTTCCTTGTCGGCTCCGCCGTGTTCGCGTCCTCCCTCGCACTGGTGGGATGCGGAATGCTCCCAGGCGCGGACGACAAGGTCATCACCCTCTGGCTCATGAAGGGCAGCGTCTCCGACGCGTACCTGGAGCGCTTCACCAAGGCGTACGAGGAGGAGAACCCCTCGGTCCGGCTGGAGGTCGAGATCCAGGAGTGGACCGGGATCGGCAAGAAGGTCATGGCCGCGCTGGAGGCCGACGACGCGCCGGACATCATCGAGGTCGGCAACACCCAGGTCGCGCAGTACGCGGAGAGCGACGGTCTGCGCGACCTCACCCTGGAATCCGTAAGGGACCTGGGAAGCGAGGACTGGCTGCCCGGTCTCGCCGAGCCCGGCAGCATCAACGGCTCGCAGTTCGGCATTCCCTGGTACGCCGCCAACCGCGTCGTCATCTACAACAAGGACCTCTTCGCGGAGGCCGGCATCGACGAACTGCCCAAGACCCGCGCCGAGTGGCTGGACATCACCGCCCAGCTCGACCAGGGATCCCAGCAGGGCATCTATCTGGCCGGCCAGGACTGGTACACCCTCTCCGGTTTCATCTGGGACGAGGGCGGCGAGCTGGCGGTCGAGTCGGGCGGCGAGTGGGAGGGCCGCCTCGACACCCCCGAGGCGATCAGGGGCATGAAGTTCTACAAGGAGTTGCAGGCTCTCGGCGACGGGCCCAAGGACTCCGACGAGGTGAAGCCGGAGCAGGAGGGCGAGTTCGCCCGGGGCGACATCGCGCAGATCATCGACACCCCCAACTCCGCCGTCCAGATCGAGGAGAAGAACCCCGACCTCAAGGGCAAACTCGGCTTCTTCCCCGTCCCCGGCAAGACCGCGGGGGCGCCCGGCGCCGTCTTCACCGGCGGCTCCGACCTCATCGTCCCCAAGAACTCCTCCCACCGGTCGGCGGCGGTCGAGGTGGTCAAGGCGCTGGCCGGTGAGAAGTGGCAGACGGAGCTGGCCAAGACGATGAGTTACGTGCCGAACAAGACGACGCTCGCGGACGTCATCGAGGGCCAGGAAGCCACGGCGGCGATGGCGGCGGGCGCCGCGCAGGGGCGGGCGACACCCAACTCGCCGAAGTGGGCCAACGTCGAGCTGGACAACCCGATCAAGCCATATATGACGGCGGTCCTCCAGGGCGAGGACCCGAAGACCGCGGCCGAGGCCGCCGTCGCGAAGATCACGGCTGCGCTGAGGTAGGTTCAGGCCGAGGCCCCGGGCCGGGCTTCCGGGGCCGCAGGTTCCGGCCGGGACCGGGCACCGCGTCCTCTCGCGGGCGGCCCCTTTGCCAACGCGTTACCCGTTGGTTCCGGCCATTCAGCCGTCTCACATCCCCGCTCTCCCGGGCTGTCATGTCGAATCCAGCCGGTCACGGAAGAAACAAGGTGCCGGGTCGCCGCGCCAGCGGCGTCCCACCACCGCTCGGTTCTTTCGTCCGGCACTGGAGACCGCTATGTCCGCCTCGCCCGCCGTCATCCCCGCCACCCTCCCCCTCTCACTCCCCGCGCAGCTTCCCGCCCCCGCCGCCGCTCCCGACCCCGAGCAGCGCTACCTCGTCTCCCTCGCCCGCGACGAGGAGGACGTACGCGCCGCCCAGCGCCTGCGCCACATGGTCTTCGCCGGCGAGATGGGCGCCCTCGTCGACGGGCCCGAGCCCGGCCTCGACGGCGACGCCTTCGACGCCTACTGCGACCACCTGCTGGTACGCGAGGCCGAGACCGGCGAGGTCGTGGGGACGTACCGGCTGCTGCCGCCCGACCGCGCCCGCGCCGCCGGACGGCTCTACTCCGAGAGTGAGTTCGACCTCCAGCGGCTCGACCACATACGCGACGACCTCGTGGAGGTCGGCCGCTCCTGCGTCCACCCCCTGCACCGCAACGGCGCCGTCATCGCCCTGATCTGGGCCGGGCTCGCCCGCTACATGACCCGCACCGGGCACAACTGGATGGCGGGCTGCTGCTCCCTCCCGCTGAACGACGGCGGCGCCCTCGCGTCGGCCACCTGGAACACCGTCAAGGACCGCAACCTCGCGCCGGAGGAGTACTGGGTCACCCCGCACCGCCTCTGGACCCCGGACAGCGACACCGCGCCCGCCGCGCGCACCGAACTCCCCGCCCTGCTCCGCGGCTATCTGCGGCTCGGCGCCTGGGTCTGCGGCGCGCCCGCGCACGACCCCGAGTTCGGGGTCGCCGACCTGTACGTCCTGCTGTCGCTGCGCCGCACCAACCCGCGCTACCTGCGGCACTTCCTCTCGCTCGCCCCTGCGCGATGAGCGCCTGGCTGCCCACGGCGCCCTGCACCCCGCAGCTCTGCGCCCCCCGCTCCGACGGTCTGCGCCGGGGCCCGTTCGCGGCGTCAGCGCGGCTGCTGGCCGGTGTCGCCGCCGTCGTCCTCGGGATCCTGCTCATCCCACTGGTCGCCCTCCTCGACGCCGGTCTGCGCGACCGGCTGACCCAGGGCTGGACGCGTACGGTGATCCGCCTGTTCGGGCTGCGCATCCGGGTCGAGGGGGCCGGGCCCGAGCTGTCGTCCGGGGCGCCCGGCGGGGTGCTCGTCGTCGCCAACCACATCTCCTGGCTGGACATCCCGCTCATCGCGACGCTGTACCCGGGCCGACTGCTGGCCAAGAGCGACATCCGGCGCTGGCCCGTCCTGGGCATGGTCGCGGAGCTCGGCGGCACCCTCTTCGTGGAACGCGAACGGCTCCGCGCGCTGCCGGGCACCGTACGCGACATCCAGGGCGCCCTGCGCGCCGGATCCCGCGTGATCGTCTTCCCCGAAGGCAGTACCTGGTGCGGCCGGGACCAGGGGCGGTTCACCAACGCCGTGTTCCAGGCCGCGCTGGACGCGGGCGCGGACGTGCGTCCCGTACGGATCGGCTACCGCCCGCTGGGTCCCGCCGCCTTCGTCGGGGACGACCCGCTCGCCGTCTCGCTGTGGCGGACCGTCATGGCCGGCGGGCTCACGGCCGAGATCGAGGTGCTGCCCCTGATCCCCGCCGGGAGCCACCCGGACCGTCGCTCACTGGCCCGCGCGGCCCAGGGCGCCGTCGCCGGCGCGACTCACACCGCCGTCGCCAGCGACAGCGCGAACCGCCCGGCCTCGTCCGTCCACCAGTGCGCCAACTCCATCCCGGCCCCGGCCAGTTCGGAGCGGACAGTGGTCTGAGTGAACTTCGCGGACACCTCCGTACGCATCTCCTCACCCGCCTCGAAGGTGACCACCAGATCCAGCTCCGGGATCTTCACGGTGAGGTCCCTGCGCGCCCTGAGCCGCATCTCGATCCACCGCCGGCCGCTGTCCCAGAGCGCCACATGGTCGAAGTCCGCCGGGTCGAAGTCGGCGCCCAGCTCACGGTCCACGACGGCCAGCACGTTCTTGTTGAAGGCCGCCGTCACGCCGGACGCGTCGTCGTACGCCCGTACCAGTACGGACTCGTCCTTCACCAGGTCCGTCCCCAGGAGCAGCGCGTCGCCGGGCACGAGCATCGCGCGCACCGACGCGAGGAAGTCGGCGCGCTCGTCGGGCAGCAGATTGCCGATCGTGCCGCCGAGGAACGCGACCAGCCTCGGCCCCGGCGTGTCCGGCAGCGTCAGCTCCTTCGTGAAGTCGGCGATGAGCGCGTGCACATGGAGGTCCGGCCGCTCGGCGAGGAGCGTGTCGGCGGCCCCGGTGAGCGCGCTCCCGCTCACGTCGACCGGTACGTAACTGTGCAGCAGCGGCAGTGCGTCGAGCAGGTGCCGGGTCTTCTCCGAGGATCCCGAGCCCAGTTCGACCAGCGTGCGGGCCCCCGTCGCCGCCGCGATCTCGGGCGCGCGGTCGAGCAGGATCTCCCGCTCGGCGCGCGTCGGGTAGTACTCGTCGAGCGCGGTGATCTCCTCGAAGAGTTCACTGCCCCTGGCGTCGTAGAACCACTTCGGCGGCAGCGACTTGGGGCTCTGGGTCAGCCCGTGCAGCACATCGGCGCGCAGCGCGGCGTCGGTGGCGTCCTCGGGCAGGGTGCGGGTCAGTTCGTACGGGCTCACGCGGATGGCTCCTTGAGGGGGGTGAGCAGGACGTCGGCGCGGGTCGCCGTCAGCAGGGTGTGGTCGGGGACCTCGTGCCAGCGCGGATCGTCGTCGTACGGCTCCGAGGCGACGACGGCCGCCCGGCCGGGCTCGGCGAGATACCAGAGCGTGTCGCCCCAGGCGGTCGCCGTGACGCTCTCGCCGTCCGTGAGCAGCAGGTTCAGCCGGGCCTCGGGCGCGGCCTCGGCCACTTCCAGGACCGTGTCGGTCAGCGCCTGGCCCAGGCCGTCGCCGTCCCGCAGCCGGTGGAGCACCAGCGCCCACACGAACGCCGAGTCGGTCCTGGCGTCCAGCGCCAGCAGCTCGGCGGGGGAGAGCGCGGTGGTCAGCGGCGCCAGGCTCGACGGCCAGCCGCGCACGGCGCCGTTGTGGCTGAACAGCCAGGGCCCGGAGGCGAACGGCGCCGCCGCGGCCTCACCGTCCGACCCCGACTCGGTGGCGTCGCGCACCGCCGCGAGCACCGCGCCGCTCCTGACCACCCTGGCCAGGTCGACGACGCTCTGATCGCCCCAGATGGGCCCCGGACGGCGGTAGCGCGCGGGCAGCGGATCGCCGTCCGCGTACCAACCGACCCCGAAACCGTCGGCGTTGACCGTCCCGTGCTGCTGCCTGCGCGGCTCCCAGGACTGCCGGTACAGCGCGTACTCGGGGCTGATCAGCACCTCGCGCAGCGCCACCGGAGGTCCCACATAGGCGATATGACGGCACATCAGATGTCCCCGGCGGAGCGGGCGGTACGGAATCCCGCGAAGATCTGGCGGCGCACCGGCAGGTCCCAGTTACGGAAGGTGCCACGGCACGCCACCCGGTCCACGGCGAACGAGCCGCCGCGCAGCACCTTGTGCGCGCCGCCGAAGAACACCTCCGAGTACTCCCGGTAGGGGAAGGCGGCAAAGCCGGGATAGGGCAGGAAGTCGCTCGACGTCCACTCCCACACGTCACCGATCAACTGCCGTACGCCCAACGGCGAGGCGCCGAGCCGATAGCTGCCCGCAGGCGCCGGCCGCAGATGGAGCTGGCCGAGGTTGGCGTGCTCGGGGGTCGGGTCCTCGTCGCCCCACGGATAGCGCCGCGAGCGGCCGGTCGCCGGATCGTGCCGGGCCGCCTTCTCCCACTCCTCCTCGGTCGGCAGCCTGCGCCCGGCCCAGCGGGCGTACGCGTCCGCCTCGTACCAGCTGACGTGCAGAACCGGTTCGTCGGCGGGGACGGGCTCGACCACGCCGAAGCGGCGGCGCGTCCACTGCCCGGCCTCCCGCCGCCAGAACAGCGGTGCCCCGATGCCGTGTTCACGGATCTGGTCCCAGCCGGCCGGTGCCCACCAGCGTTCGTCGGTGTAGCCGCCGTCCTCCATGAAGCTCAGATAGTCGCCGTTGGTGACCGGCGCCGTGTCGAGGTGGAAGGCGGGCACGAGCCGGTGGTGCGCGGGCCGTTCGTTGTCCAGCGCCCACGGCTCGGCCGAGGTGCCCATCGTGAACTGCCCCGCCGGGACGAGGACTTCACTCGGCAGCCCGGCCGCGTCGGCGGGATCGGGACCCGGCGGCTCCGGCGCGGTGAGCGCGGCGGGGCCACGGCGCAGCTGATGGGTGATCAGCATTGTCTCGTCGTGCTGCTGTTCGTGCTGCGCGATCATCCCGAACGCGAATCCGGCGTCCAGCAGCGGGCCGCCTCGCAGCGGACTGCTGTCGAGGATGTCCAGGACCCGGCCCCGGACGTCGGAGGCGTACGCCCGCGCCTCGGTGGGGGCGAGCAGCGGGAGCGTGGGACGCAGCGCCCGGGGATGCTCGAAGGCGTCGTACACGGAGTCGATCTCCGGCCTGACGGCCTCCCGGCCGCCGACGTTGCGGAGCAGCCACTGCTCCTCCTGATTGCCGATATGAGCCAGGTCCCAGACCAGCGGTGACATCAACGGCGAGTGTTGCGCGGTCAGTTCGGGCTCGTCCACGCAGGAGGTGAGCAGCGCGGTGCGGGCGCGCGCGGTGGTCAGCGCGGCCACGGCACGGCGCCGCAGAGCCTCGACGGATATCTCCTCCGCCGTCTCGTCCGTGCTCCCCGCGGCCCCTGCCGCGGTCCCTTCCGCCGTCCCGGCGTTCTCGCTCATGCGCGGAGTTCCTTCCCGCTCGCGGGGATGTCCATGTCGTCGGCGGGGCAGCGGCCCGGCACGACGTACCGCTCGTTGAAGGCCGCGACGGCCTCCCGTACGGCCTCGCTGGCGCCCGTACGGGGCAGGGCCTCCTGCGCGACGGCGAAGCACTCCACCGCCGCCGCATGCAGCTCGGGGTCGCCGAGCCCGTCACGGGCCGCCGTGATCCACAGCGGATTGCCCGGCGCGGGCCGGGCGCCCGCCGTCTCGGCGAGCGACTTGACCGTCCGGTACACCGTCTCGGCGGCCTCGGGGTCGTCGAACAGCGCGGTGGTGACGGCCAGCGGCACCATCCAGCCGTCCGGCCCCGACTGGGCGTCGATCATCCGCAGCTCCAGATGACCGCGCGGGCGCACCGGCGGGAACAGGGTGGTGATGTGGTAGTCGAGATCGGCGCGCACGGGCGGGCGCGGCAGCCCCGACCGGATCCACTCACGGAAGGTCAGCGCGTCGGGCACGTGCCAGGGACCGTCCGCCGTCCGGACGCACATCACCGGCGCGTCCAGCACGTACGCGGCCCACGCGGCACGCGGCTCCCGCCGCATGTCGGGCGCCTTGGTGCGCGCCGGATCGAGGTCCGTCCACAGCGCCTGCCGGGTGGAACGCCAGCCGGTGGGACGGCGCGCCTGGACGGGCGAATTGGCGAACGCGGCTACCAGCACCGCGCCCAGCAGATGGGCGAGCTGCCACCGTCTGCCGTACCCGAGCGGGCCCGGCTCCTCGTGCCCCGCGTCGAGGCACACCTGGACGGAGGCGGACGCGCGCATCATGGCGCGGCCCGAGGGGCCGATCCGGTCGAGGTAGGTCTCCATCGCGTCGTACCGCGGCTCCTGGAGGAGCCTGCCCGGTGAGTGCCACGGATCCTGGCCGAGGCCGGTGAGGGTGAGACCGGCGGTTCGCAGTTCGCGGCGTACGGCGGCGAGGTCCGCCGCGGTGGAGTCGACGCACTCCATCAGGGAGGCGGCGGGCGCCGAGCTGAGCTCCAGCTGGCCACCCGGTTCGAACGTCAGCGCCGATCGGAGGGGCAGGTCCCGAAGGTCGCTGTAGGCCTTGTCGAGACGCGCTGTCCGTACCGGCAGTTCGGGGTCGTACAGGTCGTGCACGAGCCATTCGAGTTCAACACCGACGATGCGGGGCGGCCCTGTCTTGAAACATATGCCGCGCAGCAGCGCCTCGGCGTCGCCCTCGTTGAGAGACGGGCTCTCAGCTGCGAATACGTCCGACGGCATGGTCGGGATCCTCCTGTCGAAGACCGTGACCTCGACCCCGTCCCGGGGTCCGGGGCGGGGCGCTTCGTCCAACCTAAGGCCACTTCCGCCGCTTCGCACAAGAGTGCCCCCTCGGGCAGGAAACATGGTTGCCCCGAGCGTGTTTCCTCGCGGAGGATGCGTGTCATGAGCGCACGGCTGCGGGGGATCGCGAAGCACACCGAGGAGATCGTCGAGGCGGGCGGATACGTCGCGGAGGACGGCCGGGAGGTGTCCCTCACGGCGCTGCTGGCCGCCGCGACCGAGGGCACCAGGCTGTACGGACCGGAGCCCGTACCCGTCACCCCGGACACCTCCCGTACGACATCGTTCGAGGTCACCGGCGAGAGCAGCATCGAGGCCGCCCGGAGGACGACCTCGGCCGCACCCGGCCCCGTGGCGGTCCTGAACTTCGCCTCGGCGCGTAACCCGGGCGGCGGCTACCTGAACGGCGCACAGGCCCAGGAGGAGGCCCTGTGCCGCGCCTCCGCCCTCTACGTCACCCTGCTGCGCGCGCCGGACTACTACGCGGCGCACCGGGCCGACCGCAGCCCGTTCTACAGCGACCGCGTGATCCACTCGCCCGGCGTACCGGTCTTCCGTGACGACCGGGGCCGGCTGCTCGGCGCCCCGTTCACCGTCGGTTTCCTCACCTCACCCGCACCGAACGCCGGGATCGTCGCGCGCGACCGGCCCGAGGAGACGCCGCGCATTCCGGCCGCCATCGCCGCCCGCGCGGAACGGGTCCTGGAGGTGGCGGTGGCGGGCGGCTACCGGCGTCTGGTGCTCGGGGCCTGGGGCTGCGGGGTCTTCCGCAATGACCCCGCGGCGGTGGCCGGCGCGTTCCGGGCGCTGCTCGTCCGGCCGGCGGAGGGGCCCGGCGGGCGGTTCGCGGGCCACTTCGACCAGGTCGTCTTCGCGGTGCTCGACCGGACGGCCGATTCGGCCACGCTGGCCGCTTTCCGCCGTACGTTCGCGGACGTGGCGGCAGAGGGGGCCGACGCCTCGCACGGCGGCGCGCGCGTGCCGGCTCAGCGCCAGCCGTAACGCTCCCGCAGCCGCCGTACGACCCGGTCGAACCGCCCCCGGTCGAGCGCGCACGCCTCGCGCCGCATCCCCGCGTCATGGATCCGCAGCACCCGGTCCAGATCCACCCACGACTCCCGCCCCTGCCGGTCCCACGGACCGACCCCGATCGGCACCCACTCGTGGTCGCGGTCGTGCCGCTTGCTGGAGAGCTGCACGGCCAGCAGGGTCCCGGCCGGCTCACGCGCCACCACGAGCACCGGCCGGTCCTTGCCGCGTCCGTCGTTCTCCTCGTACGGCACCCAGGTCCACACGATCTCGCCGGGATCGGGGTCGCCGTCCCGGTCGGGCGCGTACGAGGTACGCACGGGCCCCACGTCCCGCGGGTCGGCCTCGGCTGTCGCCGACGGACCGCTCCTGCCGGGGAGTTCGGGCCGGGAGCCGGGGGAGTGGTCGGGGGCGCCGGAGTCGGTGAAGGGCTTCATCCGACCGAAGGTAGGGCCCGGGGCCGTGTCGTCAAAGTCCGGCCCGGTCCACGACCGCTGGTGCGTGCGCCCGCCGCGTTGCCGGAGTCGGCCGAGTACGCCCGGTACGAGGCCGATGCGCCGCCTGGCGAGCGCACGCACCGACGTGCCATCAGCCGCCCCGCGGGCGGACGACACCCGCGCTCAGATCCACCCCTCCAACGCGGCCATGAACGCGTCGAAGTCGTCGCGGTGCGCGGTGTGCCCCCCGCCCGCGACCGCGCGGACCTCGAAGCCGCGCGACCGCAGCTCCGCCGCGTCGGCGGGCGAGATCATGGGGCTCGGATCGGCGGTGGTCACCAGCGAGGGCACCACCGGCCGGGCCGGCCGCAGGTCCGTGCCGAACGCCGGAGCGATGCCGTACGCCGTCGTCTCGTCCCACACGGCGAGACTCGCCAGCTCAAGGTCCACATCCACGTCGTCCCAGCGGGGATTGAGCGCCGATATCTGTTCACGCGAGAGGGTTTTGGCCGCCGCGAGCGCGGCGGGCCCCGCGCTCTCGGTTTCGCCGTCCGGCGGACCGGGGAGGTGCCACGCCGGATCGCAGTACACCGCGCGGCGCGGCGCCAGGCGCTCCACCGCGAGCGCGAGCGCCATCCCGCCCAGGGAGTGACCGATCGCCACCTCGGCCCCGGCGGGCAGTGTCTCCACGAGATCGTCGGCGAAGTCCTGTGGCGCGTACGGTCCCTGGCCGCTGGCACCGTGACCGCGTAGATCGACCGCGATCACGCGCAGTCCGCGCGCGGCCAGTCCTGGCCCCACCCGCCGCCAGGTCCGGTGGTCGGCCATGATGCCGTGGATCAGGAGCGCGACGCGGTCGCCCTCGCCCCAGGTGTGGGTGTGCAGTCGCAAGACAATCCCTTTCGTACGAAGGTGAGTTCCCCGAGTCTCCCGCGCGCCCGGCCGGGCGGGACGACAGGTCCGGACAGGACGGCGGGCCCGGGAACCCGGCGGCGGCCCGTCTGGAAAGATGCGGGGGGCGATGAGCCAGTTACCCGAACCACCCTCCCCGCCCCGTCCCGGACGCCCCGCCGAACGCCCCGTCCCCACCAGCGCCGATGTCGCCCGGCTGGCCGGAGTCTCGCGCGCCACCGTCAGTTACGTCCTCAACAACACCTCCGCCGTACGGATCAGCGAGCCCACCCGCCGCAAGGTCCGTGAGGCCGCCGAGGAGTTGGCGTACGTCCCCCACGCCGCCGCGCGCAGCCTGCGCGCGGGGCACACCAGGATTGTCCTGCTCCCCACCGCCCACGTCCCCGTCGGCCCCCTCTACGGCAGCTTCCTCAACGAACTCCAGTGGGACCTGCGGCGGTTGGACTACACCGTCGTCCAGTACGGCAGCCTCGGCCTCGACGGCGACGAGGCGGCGCGCGCCTGGGCCGAACTGCGCCCGGTCGCCGTCGTCGCCCCCGGCGAGATCGCCCTCACCCCCCAAGGGGTGGAGATACTCAAGCGCTCCGGCGCGAAAGCCGTCATCACACTCGGTCCGCGGGAGGTCGAGGGTGCGCACGCCCTCGTCCTCGATCAGCGCGAGATCGGCCGCCGGGCCGTGGACCACCTGCTGGAGCGGGGCCGCCGCCGGATCGGCGTCGTGATGCCCGAGGAACCGGGCCTTGGGCTGTTCTCGGAGCCCCGCCTCGCCGGCGCGCGGGCCGCAGCCGCGACGCACACCGGCGGAGCCCGCGTCGAACCGCTGCCGCTGTCGTACACCGAGGAGTCCGCCGCCGGACTCGCCGCCCGCTGGGACGGCCTCGGCCTGGACGCCGTCTACGCCTACAACGACGAATACGCCATGCTCCTCATGAGGGCGCTCCAGGACGCGGGCACCGACATCCCCGGCGGCACGGCGGTCATCGGCGCCGACGACCTGCTGCTCGGCAGGCTCCTGCGGCCCCGGCTCTCCACCGTGCGGATCGACCTCGTCACCGGCCGGCGGCTGGCGGCCCTGGTCGACCGGGTCGTACGCGATCCGGGCGGGGAGCCGGAGCGCCACGACGTGATGGGCGCGCGGGCCGTGGGCCGCGAGTCGACCTGACCCTCCTCCTCATGAGGACGACATGCGCGCGGTCCGCCCCTTGTCTAGCGTCACCAGCATGAGCACTCACTGGCACCCCTATCCGCGGCGCTTCGAGATCCTGCTGGTACCGGAACACATCGCCAATCACCCCGGCCCGCCGGACGCGGCCACCGCGCTGCGCTCCGCCGTGGTCGAAGTGACCGGAGAGATCGGCGAGTCCGGATACCCGCGCTACGCGGGCAGCGGCATGGTCGCGGACATCGACCCGGAGACCCGTACCGTCGAAGGTCTGCTGATCGACGGCTACGAGGTGGACTACGGCCTCTCGGCGCGCGTCGTCGACGCCCCCGAGACGCCGGACACCCCCGACACCCCGGACGCCCCGACGGCGGTGTGAGGGCAGGCCCCCGGTCCGGCGCGCGCCTCCCATGAAAGAGTGCGCGAGCGAACAGCTGGCCGAAGGGGAGATGGAGAGAGCCCATGAGCGATCCGATGACCATCCGCGACGTCTATGTCGTCGACGCCGTCCGCACACCGATCGGCAAGTTCGGCGGCGCGCTCTCCTCCGTACGACCGGACGACCTCGCCGCCCATGTGGTGCGGGCGCTCGTGGACCGTACGCCGGAACTCGACCCGGCCAGGATCGACGACGTGGTGCTCGGCGCGGCGAACGGCGCCGGCGAGGACAACCGGGACGTCGCCCGCATGGCCGCGCTCCTCGCCGGGCTGCCCGTCTCCGTACCCGGCGTCACCGTCAACCGGCTCTGCGGCTCGGGCCTCGAAGCGGTCATCCAGGCGGCGCGCGCCGTCGCACTCGGCGACGCGTCGATCGTCGTCGCGGGCGGCGTCGAGTCCATGTCCCGCGCCCCGTGGGTCCTCCAGAAGCCGGAGCGCGCCTTTCCCGCCGGCCACCAGCAGCTGCACTCCACCACCCTCGGCTGGCGCATGACCAACCCCCGCATGCCCGCCGAGTGGACCGTCCCGCTCGGCGAGGGCGCCGAGCTGATCGCCGACAAGCACACGATCACCCGCGAGGCGCAGGACGCGTTCGCGCTGGAGAGCCACCGCAAGGCGGCGCGGGCGTGGGGCGAGGGTCTGTACGACGCGGAGGTCGTCCCGTACGAGGGTGTGGAACTCTCGCGCGACGAATGCGTCCGCGACAACACGTCCCTTGAAGCACTCGGCAAGCTCCGGCCGAGCTTCCGTAAGGAGGGCGAGGGCAACGGGGCGGGGACGGTCACGGCGGGCAACGCCTCACCGCTGAACGACGGCGCCGCCGCACTGCTCCTTGTCGATGAGGCGGGCCTGCGGGCGACCGGGCGCGAGCCCCTCGCCCGGATCAGGACCTCCGCGGTCACCGGTATCGAGCCGCAGCTCTTCGGCCTCGGCCCGGTGGAGGCGGTGCGCAGGGCGCTGGCCAAGGCGGGCCGGGACTTCGCCGACCTCACCACCTTCGAGCTCAACGAGGCGTTCGCCGCCCAGGCGTTGGGCTGCCTCGCGGAATGGCCCGAGCTGGACCCGGCCCTGGTGAACCCGCGCGGCGGCGCGATCGCCATCGGCCACCCGTTGGGTGCCTCCGGCGCGCGCCTCGCGGGGTCCGTCGCCCATCAACTCGCGGCTGCGGGCTCGGGAACGGGTCTCGCCGCGCTGTGCATCGGCGTGGGCCAGGGTCTCGCCCTCGTACTGGAACGCTGAGGCGCGCGCCTCAGGCGCCCCCGCCCTCGGCCTTCGCCTCGGCCTCCGCCGCCGCGACCGACTTGCGGACCTCGTCCATGTCGAGCCCGCGTGCCTGCCCGATCACGTCCTCCAGGGCCGTCTCGGGCAGCGCGCCGGGCTGCGCGAAGACCGCGACGTTGTCCCGCACGATCATCAGTGTCGGGATGGAACGGATCTCGAACGCCGCTGCCAGCTCCTGCTGCGCCTCCGTGTCGACCTTGGCGAAGACGAGGTCGTCGTGGCGCTCGGACGCCTTCTCGTAGACCGGGGCGAACTGACGGCACGGACCGCACCAGGAAGCCCAGAAGTCGATCAGGATGAAGTCGTTCTCCGACACCGTCCGGTCGAAGTTCTCCTTGGTGAGTTCCACAGTGGCCATGACCTGATACCTCTTCCTGTTCTCTCCGGATGAAGCCGCCTCCAACAACGGTGCGTGCCACCGCCGTATTCCTCGCCCTTTCCCGAAGATCGTGTGGCCATGCGGCGGGCGCCGCACGAGACTGTCCTCATGACGGAAGCCATTGAGTACGACGTTGTGGTGCTGGGAGCGGGACCGGTCGGGGAGAACGTCGCCGAACGGGTCAGGGCCGCCGGACTGAGCGCCGCGGTCGTCGAGAGCGAACTGGTCGGCGGCGAGTGCTCCTACTGGGCGTGCATGCCCAGCAAGGCGCTTCTACGCCCGGTCATCGCCCGTGCGGAGGCACGCCGCGTGCCGGGCCTGAGCCGGTACGTCCAGGGCCCGCTCGACATGCCGGCCGTCTTCGCGCACCGCGACGAGTACACCTCGCACTGGAACGACGACGGCCAGGTCGCCTGGCTCGACGGGATCGGCGCCGTCCTGTACCGGGGCCAGGGCCGGCTGGACGGCAAGAAGCGGGTGACCGTCACCGACTCCGGGGGAGCCGTGCAGGTCCTCACCGCCCGCCACGCGGTCGCCGTCTGCACCGGCACCACCGCCATCGTCCCGGACCTGCCGGGCCTTGCGGACGCCAAGCCCTGGACGAGCCGCCAGGCCACCAGCTCCCCGAAGGTGCCGGACCGGCTGGTGGTCGTGGGCGGCGGTGTGGTCGGCGTCGAGATGGCCACGGCCTACTGCGGGTTCGGCTCGGCCGTCACCCTCCTTGTACGGGGCGACGGACTGCTGCCCCGTATGGAGCCCTTCGTGGGTGAACGGATCACCGATTCCCTGAAGGAAGCGGGCGCCTCCGTACGGATGGGCGTCTCCGTCGCCTCCGTCGAGCGCGACGGCGGCACCGGACCGGTCGCGGCGGTCCTCGACAACGGCGAGCGGATCGAGGCGGACGAGATCCTCTTCGCGACCGGCCGGGCGCCGCACACGCAGGACATCGGCCTGGACACCGTCGGACTGAAGGCCGGCTCCTGGCTGACGGTCGACGACAGCTGCCTGGTGACGGGCAGTGACTGGCTGTACGCGGTCGGCGACGTCAACCATCGCGCGCTCCTGACCCACCAGGGCAAGTACCAGGCCCGCATCGCGGGCGCGGCGATCGGTGCCCGAGCCCAACGCGTCCCCCTGCTGGAGACCGACCGCTGGGGCGCCCACACGGCGACGGCGGACCACGCGGCGGTCCCCCAGGTCGTCTTCACCGACCCGGAGGCCGCGTCGGTCGGCCTCACCCTGAAGGAGGCCGAGGCGGCGGGCCACCGGGTCCGCGCGGTCGACTACGCCATCGAGAACGTCGCGGGCGCGAGCCTGTACGCGGAGGGCTACCAGGGCCACGCCCGGATGATCGTGGACCTGGACAGTGAGATCCTGCGTGGAGTGACGTTCGTGGGCCCGGGCGTCGGCGAACTGCTCCACTCGGCAACGGTGGCGGTCGCGGGCGAGGTCCCGATCAACCGCCTCTGGCACGCGGTCCCGTCGTACCCGACGATCAGCGAGGTATGGCTACGGCTGCTGGAGACGTACCGGGGGTAGCGGGGCTCCGGTGCGTCCGGGGCCCGTGAACCCGGCAGGGTTCGTACGGCGGCCCTGGGGCGCCCGGAGGGCGGGGGCTCATCGCGCCCGGCACGTCTGCGATGGCAAGGCGACAACGCCGGCGGTGCCTTCGTTGCCGGCACGCCCGAGGGATGACGTGGTTCCGGGCGAGCGGCCTCGAGCCGGCGCCTGAGCGGGCCGGGAGCGGCTCCTGGTGCGCCATCGGCCCCGAGGTTCGCCTCGTGCTCAACGGCCCGAGCCAGTGAGCACGAGGCGGACCCTGACACCGAGGACGGGCCGTCGTCCCCGGGCGGCGGCTGCCGCTCGCTGCCAGTTCGCACCCACTGTGCGCCAGGGCGCGCCCGGACTCGTGCTCGATGAAGGAACCGGTGCGGCCAGGTCCGCGCCCCCGCCTCACTCCGCCGCCCGGATGATCACCCCCAGCGCCGCGTCCCGGACGTCCGCCGACGGGTGGGACCGCAGGTCCCGCAGGGCCGTGCGCCACGGTGGGGGCCAGCCGAGGCGGGGGCCCGTGCCGGTGATCAGGGCTGCGGACAGCAGGCCGGTGGCGGGGTCGCCCAGGTGGGCCAGGGCGGTGGCGGCGGTCAGGATCGTCGTCGGGGCGGAGGGGAGCGCGCCGTGGCCGAGGCGGCTGCGCAGCTGGTCCGCCGTCGTCGCCGCCAAGGCCGGGCGGCCGGCCGCGTTGGCCGCCAAGTCCCGCAGCCGCGAAGTCAGTTCGGGCAGGTCGGCGTCCAGGTCGACCAGGTCGCGGAGCAACCGCGCGCGGGCACCGGCGAGTGACGGTACGTCAGCGAGCAGCGCCGACACGGCTTCCAGTACGGGACGGGTCTCGCCGTCCGGCCGGTCCCGCTGCGCGGGCAGCAGGGCGAGGGCCCGCTGCCGGGACGGCAGGTCCCGGTCCGGTGGGGTGTCCGGTTCGCCGGCCGCGATCGCCGGGAGCAGCGCCGCCAGCGTGTCGTGCAGCAGGCTTCCCGGCGCCGCCCCGCCCACCGGACGCGGCAGGCCCGAGACGGCCAGCCGGCTGATCGTCGCGGCGGCGGACCGCCAGACGGCGTGCGTCTCCTCCCCCTCACCGAGGTCGGTGATCCGCTCGGACAGCCCGTCCACCGCCTCGGGCGCGTACCGCGCCCAGTGCGGGAGCACCCCCAGCCCCGCCCTCGCCACCTCCGGGTCCGCCGACCGGCTCACGTCGCCCACCAGGCGGGCGTACCGGGGCCGGTGAATCTCCGGCAACGACCAGGCCGCGGGCCGTACGACCGCCTGAAGCACCTGCGGTGCGCCTTCCGTCGCCGCCGTGAGGACCGCCCACGTCTCCTCCTCGCCGAGCAGGTCGGTCGTGAAAGCGACGACGGCCGCCTGTACGTCGGGGTGCCGGGGTGGCGCGTGGAAGGCCGTCGAGAGCAGCGCCGCCGCGCGGGGGAGCGGCAGGAGGGTGGCCGCCAGCCGTACCGCCTCCTTGCGGCTCGTCACCTTCACGCCCTCCTCCGCGGTGAGCAACGCCTCCAGCCGCTCGGCGAGTTGGGACGGTGCGGCGAACCGCGCCGCGCGGGACGCGGCGTACACGGCCACCCGGGCCCGGTCGCCCCCGGCATGCGCCAGCAGCACCGGAAGCGCGTCCTGCGGATCGTCCGCCCACACGAGCGCGCCGAGCGCGGCCTCGGCCAGCACCACCTCCGGGGAGTCGGTGTACCGCAGGGCGAGCGCCCGCCCGTGCTCCGGGATCGCGGCGGCGGCCCGGATCGCGGCGGCCCGCGAGTGGAGCGGCTGCGACTCGTCACCGGCCGCGGCGGCGGCCAGGGCGCCCGCCGCCGCCTGCTGGCGCGGCAACCAGCGCTCGGCGCACCGGAGTTGGGGCAGCGGCCGACGCGTACCGCGCCTGAGGAAACGGCCGTACGGCGGCTGCCCGCCAAGCAGCGCGTCCAGCAGATCGGTCCGACGAGCCGTCAGAACCCGTTCCACACAGTCGAGTACGGCGGCCGAAGGCTCAAGCTCCAGGATCCTGGCCACGCGGGCGTCGCGGGTCGACGGCGGTGCGAGCCAGTAGCGCGCCGCCGACGCGAACGCACCGTCGTCGCCGTACTTCAAGGCCTCTTCGAGCAACCCCTGGAGCACCGGCATCCGGTGGGCCCGCACGCCGAGCGAGGACGTCAGCGTGAACAACAGCCGGTAGTCGGCCTTGTTCATCGCGGCGTCCAGCCACGGGCGCAGCGCGTCGAGCACCAGATGCTCCTGGCCGCGCCGCAGCGTCCGGTCGAGCGGGCCGAGATCGCCCACCCCGACATGGGCGGCGATCTTCTCCAGCGCGCCCAACGACCAGACCAGCAGCTCCCGTTCGCCGTCCCCCGCGTTCTCGCGCAGCAGATCGACCGCCAGTCTCCGCAGTGCCTGTCTGGTGCCGTAGGAGATGTCCCGCGCTTCCAGGGCGTCGCGCAGTACCCGGTCCAGTGCCCGCGTGTCCCCGGCCGTGAAGAGATCGGAGCGTACGTCGGCGAGTGCGCCGAGCGCGGCGCAGCGCACCGGATCCTGCTCGTTGCGCAGCCGCAGCAGCTCGTTCAGCATCTCGTGCACCGCGTCCCGGTCACGCGAACGCGCGGCATTGGCGATCAGCAGCGGCCAGGCGAGGGCACGGTCGTCGGCGTCCGGGCGGCGGGTCCCCGTGAGCAGTTCGGCGCGCGCCTCGGCGACCGGACCGTACGCCACGAGCTCCAGGATCTCGTACCAGGGCCTCCCCGTCTCGCGGCGCCGAACCGCCCACCGACGGGATTCGGCCCAGCGGCGTTCGCGCGGCAGCAAGGCGAGCACCGGCAGCACGTCGTCGGCGCCCAGCTCGACACCCTCCTTCGCCAGGTCGAAGAAGTCGCTCCGGCGGTGCGGCGGCAGGGCCTTGAGCAGCCCGGCGAAGAGGTGGGGATGGCGGTCGGCCCAGTGCCGGCCGAGCGCGGGCAGCGAGGGCGGGTCGGCCTGAACGATCCGGCGCAGGACGGACGTCGACGGGTACGGGGCGTACAGCCGCCCGCCGCGCTGACGCACCGTCAGCAGCCGTACCACGCGCTCCGCGTCGACGGCCACCAGCTCGTTCAGCCGCTGGACCAGCGCCGCCGGAAACGCGTCGGGACCCCGCAGCTCCAGCATCGACAGCACCCGCTCGGCGCGGGCGGAGACGGCCGCGGCTATGCCCTCCTCGTAGCGGTGCCAGGTCGCGTCGCGCTCGGCGCGCGGGCGGTCCGCGAGTTCCCGCTCCACGTGGTCGAGGACCTGATCGGGGAAGCCGAGGCCGAGCTTGGTCCACGACTCGACGGCGTAGGAGAGTTCGGGCAGCGAGGCCGCCACGAACCGCGCCGAACAGACCGGCAGCAGCTTCGCCGCCGCGTGGTCACCCCACCGCTCGCGCAGCCTCGGGACCAGACGCTCCGCCAGCGCCGTACGCCCGCTCGCCAGCACGACCGCGCTCAGCCGCTGCCGCGCGTCGGCCGAGGCATCCTCGTACGCCGCCTCGATCGCCGCGTCGGGGAGGGGCAGCGTACGCGCGGCGCGCAGCGCGTACGCCCGTACCACCGGGTCCCGGTCGGTCAGCCGCTCCGCCAGGAAGTCCAGCTGCCGCCCGACCAGCGCGGCGAACGCCGCGAGCTGTCGCTCGTACGTGCCGCGACCCGCCAACTCCACCAGCAGGGAGGTGAGTTCGTCACCGGAAGGCAGCGAACGGACGGTGCGGGCAAGGTGCCCCAGACGATTCGGGTACGACAGCGGTTCGAGCGCGGCGAGGAGCTGGTCGACGGTGAGTGACATGACCGCGATTGTGCCGGGCCGGGTGCGGGGAGCCCACCGGATATCCGTGGGACGGCTGCGCCGCGCTCCCCGCACCCGGCCCGCGCACTACGCCCCGGTGCCGACGTACTCCCGCAGATGGCGCGCCGTGACCGTGTCCGAGTGCGCCACCAGATCGGCCGGCGTACCCGTGAAGACGACCTGCCCGCCGTCGTGCCCGCCGCCCGGACCCAGGTCGACCAGCCAGTCCGCGTGGGCCATCACCGCCTGGTGGTGCTCGATGACGATCACGGTGTTCCCCGCGTCCACCAGCCGGTCGAGCAGCGCAAGCAGCTTGTCCACGTCCGCCATGTGCAGCCCGGTCGTCGGCTCGTCCAGGATGTAGACGGAGGACTTCTCGGCCATCTGGATCGCCAGCTTCAGCCGCTGCCGCTCGCCGCCCGACAGGGTGTTCAGGGGCTGGCCGAGCCGCAGATAGCTCAGCCCCACGTCCGTGAGGCGGCCGAGGATCGCGTGCGCCTGCCCGCCGGGGAAGTAGTCGTACGCCTCCGCGACCGACATCGAGAGCACCTCGCTGATGTTCTTGCCGTTCAGCCGGTAGGTGAGCACCTCCGGCGTGAACCGCTTGCCCTCGCACTCCTCGCACACCGAGGCGACACCCGCCATCATCGCGAGGTCGGTGTAAACGAGCCCGAGACCGTTGCAGTTGGGGCAGGCGCCCTCCGAATTCGCGCTGAACAGTGCCGCCTTGACCCCGTTGGCCTTTGCGAACGCCGTACGGATGGGGCTCAACAGCCCTGTGTACGTGGCCGGGTTGCTCCGCCGCGAACCCCGGATCGGCGACTGGTCGGCCACCACCACGCCGTCCCTGCCGGAGAGATAGCCGTGGATCAGCGACGACTTGCCCGACCCCGCCACCCCGGTGATCACGCTCAGCACGCCGGTCGGTATGTCGACGCTCACGTTCTTCAGGTTGTGCAGATCGGCGCCCTCGATGGACAGCTGCCCGCTCGGCTCGCGCACCGACTCCCGCAGCCCCGCACGGTGTTCGAGGTGCCGCCCGGTCAGTGTGTCCGACGCGCGCAGCCCCGCCACGTCACCCGTGTAGCAGATCTGCCCGCCCGCCGTACCGGCGCCGGGACCCAGATCCACCACATGGTCGGCCATCGCGATGACCTCGGGCTTGTGCTCCACGACCAGCACCGTGTTGCCCTTGTCCCGCAGCCGTAGCAGCAGGTCGTTCATCCGCCGGATGTCGTGCGGGTGCAGCCCGATGGTGGGCTCGTCGAAGATGTACGTGGCGTCGGTGAGGCTGGAGCCCAGATGCCGCACCATCTTCACGCGCTGCGCCTCACCGCCGGAGAGGGAGGACGAGGCGCGGTCCAGGCTCAGATAGCCGAGCCCGATCTCGACCAGCGACTCCAGCAGGTCCCGCAGATTGCCGAGCAGCGGAGCCACGCCCGCGTCGTCGATCTTCCGTACGTACTCGGCCAGATCGCTGATCTGCATCGCCGAACACTCGGCGATGTTCACGCCGTTGACCTTCGAGGACAGCGCGGCGGCGCTCAGCCGGCTGCCGCCGCAGGACGGGCACTCGGCGAAGACCACGGCCCGGTCCACGAACGCCCGGACGTGGGACTGCATCGAGTCCCGGTCCTTGACCAGGATCGTGCGGTTGACCTTGGTGATGAGCCCCTCGTACGTCATGTTGCTGGAGCCGACCTTGACCTTGGTCGAGGTCTTGTGGAGGAAGACCTCCCACTCCTCGGGCGTGAAGTCCTTGAGCTTCTTGTCCGGGTCGTAGAAGCCGGAGGCGACCATGATCTGCCAGTACCAGGCGTCCACTTGGAAACCGGGGACGGTGATCGCGCCCTCGTTGAGGGAGAGTTCGCGGTTGACGAGCTGGTCGATGTCTATCTTCGACACCTGGCCGATGCCCTCGCACTCGGCGCACATGCCGTCGGCGGCGTTGAAGCTGAAGGCGGTCGAGGTCCCGATGTGCGGGGTGCCGAGCCGGCTGAAGATGATCCGCAGCATGGTGTACGCGTCGGTCGCCGTGCCCACCGTGGAACGGGAGTTGGCGCCCATCCGCTCCTGGTCGACGACGATCGCGGCGCTCAGATTGTGCAGCGAGTCGACGTCGGGCCGGCCCATGCTCGGCATGAAGCCCTGGATGAAGGCGCTGTAGGTCTCGTTGATCAGGCGCTGGGACTCGGCGGCGATGGTGCCGAAGACGAGCGAGGACTTGCCGGATCCCGAGACGCCGGTGAAGACCGTGAGCCGGCGCTTGGGGATGTCCAGCGAGACCTCCCTCAGGTTGTTCTCGCGGGCTCCGCGGACCTTGATCACGTGGTGACTGTCGGCGGCTGGGATGTTCACGGACTGCTCCTCGTGCTTCTCGGCGAGCCGCTAGCGTACACCGTACCCAGAGTGGATCGCACGTACGTTCGATAGAACGTAGCCGACAATACGCATCGGGTGTCCTGCTTCCGGTTTCCTGGTCCGACGGCCAGCTGCCTTGAGCGGGAGCCGGCGTACGCGCTACAGCCAGCCGTTGCGGCGGAAGCTGCGGTGGAGGACGTAGCACGCCGTCGCCATGACGGCGATGACGGACGGATAGCCGTACGTCCAGCCGAGGCCGGGCATGTGCTCGAAGTTCATCCCGTAGATCCCGCAGACCATCGTCGGCACGGCGACGATCGCGGCCCACGCGGTGATCTTGCGCATGTCCTCGTTCTGCGCGACGGTCACCTGCGCGAGATGGGCCTGGAGGATCGAGTCCAGCAGGTTGTCGAAGGCGGCTATCTGGTCGGTGAGCCGGGCCAGATGATCGGCGACGTCACGGAAGTACGGGCGTACCTGCGGAGTGACGCCCGGCAGTGTCCGGTTGGCCAGCATGTCGAGCGGCCGGTCCAGCGGCGCCACGGCCCGCTTCAGCTCCAGCAGCTCCCGCTTGAGCTGGTAGATGCGCCCGGCGTCACCCTTGCCCGCCCGGCCCGCCGATTCGTTGAAGACGGCGGTCTCGACATGGTCGATGTCGTCCTGGACGGCGTCGGCGACGGCGAGAGAGTCGTCGACCACCTGATCCGCGATCGCGTGCAGCACGGACGACGTCCCCATCGCCAGCCGCTCGGGCGCGGCCTCCAATCGCTCCCTGAGCGGGCCGAGCGAACCGTGCCTGCCGTGCCGGATCGTGATCACGAAGTCGGCCCCCGTGAACACCATCAGCTCGCCCGTGTCCACCACTTCGCTGGTGGCGGTGAGCGCCTCGTGCTCGACGTAGCGGCAGGTCTTGAAGACCGCGAACAGCGCACCGTCGTAACTCTGGACCTTCGGCCGCTGATGCGCGCGCACGGCGTCCTCGACGGCCAGCGGATGGAGTCCGAACAGCTCGGCGAGACCCTTGAACTCGGATTCGCCGGGCTCGTGCAGACCGATCCACACGAAGCCCTTGCCGGACTTACGGACCCGTCGTACGGCTTCGTCGACGGGGCAGTCGCCCGGCTGACGTATCCCGTCCTCGTAGATCACACAGTTCACCACCGCGCTGCCGAGCGGCGACCGGGCTGGGTGGCTGAGGTCGACGGTGCTGCGGTAGACGCGCCGCACCGCCCGGCGGAGGCGACGGATCATGGGCACGAAGGGCTCCATTCGATTGATCGGCGGCCAGTCTGCCACCCCCCAGCGGGCGCCGTCCCCGGTCCTCGGCAGCAGGTCCCGGCAGTCGCTCCCGGCAGCCGGTTCGCGGCGCACAGCCCCGGGCGACATGCGGGCCGCGTGCACTGCTGGCACAGTCGTCAGGAGGGGAGAGGAGCGCGGGGGCATCCACTGGCACGACCGGAGTGAGGCGAGCGGCCATGGCGGCGAGGCATCCTGTGTTCGGGGCCCCGTGCTGGGCGAGCCTGCTGGCCCGCGACCTGGACGACACCCAGCACTTCTACGGCTCCGTACTCGGCTGGACCTTCCGCCCGGCCAGGCTCGGCGACCAGTTCGTGGTGGCCGAGACCCGCGGCGTACCGGTCGCGAGCATCGGCGCGCTGGCCCCCACCCTCCAGGTGGCCGTGGCGTGGACGCCGTACTTCGTGGTGAGTGACGTGAACGCGACAGCCTCTCGTATCAGGGAACGCAGCGCCACGGTCGCCGTCGGCCCCCTGGCCTTCGAGATGGGCCGGGCGGCCCTCGCCGCCGACCGGGACGGGGCCGTCTTCGGCTTCTGGGAGGGCGAACCGCTGCCCGACGCCACGGTCAAACCCGGCTCACCGCCCTTCCGGCTGGAGTTGCGCACGTACGACGCCATCGCTTCGGCGATCTTCTACGGCGAGGTGCTGCACTGGGCCGACGACGGACTCGGCGGCATCGACGTCAGCTACGAGGAGGACCACGTCGTACTCCGTACGGGACACGGCTCCGGGCATGTCGTGGCGCGCATCAGCAGCGGCGGCATCGAGGCGGCGGTGGACCCGCATCTGCGCCCACGCTGGCACGTGTCGTTCCCCATGGACGGCGTGAGGGCCGTGAGAGCCGCGGTCGAGGCCGCGGAGGAACTGGGCGGCGTCGTGGTCGCGGCGGAGGAGACGGCGCACGAGGGCGGGGACCAGGTGACGCTACGGGACCCCGACGGCGGGCTCTTCACCCTGACGGACCGCTGACCGGCCGGGGACCGGGTACGCGGCAAGGACCCGGCGACCATCCGGCTACGAAGGGATTCATCACGTGAACCAGCGACATCCGGACGACTCCGAGGCCAAGGACAACGGCAGGGGCGACCGCAACGGCGACGGAGCTGCCGTCCCGAGGGATCTGCCCGATCAGCACGCCCGGCCCGGAGACGACCCGCTGGACGTGGACATCGAGGGGCTGGACTCGTCCGACGACGACCCCGACCACTCGGATGCCCCCGACGAGGCGGGCGCCGGCAGGCGCGGCAGCCCCCATCCGGGCGGGGTGCACCCCGAGCAGCCCGTCCCCGACGAACCGTCGGGCTGACCAGGCCCGGCGCGCACTTCCCCAGTGGAGGAGCCATGGTGAGAACCACGCAAAGGCCCACGGCGGCACACAGCACCGACACGGACGTGACGGTGGAACTCAGCGGCTGCGAGGCCGAGGACGCGCACGCCGTGTTCGGCGCGCTGCGCACCGCCTTCGCCTCCGACCGCCCGTCCGACGACAGACCACAGGAAGTGACGGGCGCACGCCCGACGGTCTGGAGCGCGACCTTCGACGTGGCGGAGGTACGGGAGAAGGCCGGCCCGACCCGGCTGACCAGCCCGGTCGTCGCGGACGTCCAGGGCGGCTACTGGGCCGTCGCCAGGTTGCAGGAGGCGCTGACCTGGGCGTTCGCCGTGGAGGCGCTGGGCACGGCCGCGGGTGACCAGGAGCAGGAGGCCCAGCTGCGGCTGGACACGCGCCGCCCCTGAGGCCCGATTTCCGGCCTTCGGCCCGCGCGTCCGCCGCACCGGCGGTAGCCGTGCGTATCGGTGGAAAGCCGAGAAGTTGCGCGTTCGGGTCCGTCGGGTCAGTCTTTTCAGTGACCCAGAAGTGGCAAATGCTCACGCTTCGTATTCGGGGGTCGTTGCGACAACGAGGTGAAGCCGGTGGGCCTCTGTGTGTGAGGAGCCTCGACCATGACGATTCCACGCGGCCGTTACTACGTGGTGGAATTGCACGCCTCTCCGGAGCGCGTATCGCAGATTCGGCGCATCGTCGCCGCACACCTTCGACACTGGAATCTCGACCCGCACGTCGACCCGGTCTGCTCGGGCCTCGACGAACTGCTGACCAACGTCCACCGTCATGTCGGCGCGGACAACAAGTGCATGGTCGAACTCCGCTGGACCGGCCGGTATCTCACGGTCGCCGTCTCGGACAACGGTCCCGAGCTGCCCCGGCTCACCTCGGCCGGTGGCGGCGGGCTCGCCCGTCTCGCCTCGCTCAGCGACAGCTGGGGCACGTGCGGCACGGAGGAGGGCAAAGTCGTCTGGTTCACCAGGAGCGTCGAGGCGCCGCAGAACGTCCTGCGCCTGCCGGTCGTCCCGGTGGGCGGGACCGACGCGGCGGCGAAGGAGCCGGCGTCGGCGCTGCCCCCGGCGCCGGCGTTCGTGCCGTCGCTGGCCTCGGCCTGAGGGCGTTCAGCACATCACGTACGGCGGGCCGGGCCGCCGGAGCCGTATCACCGGCCCGCCTCGGCCCGCCCCGCCCAGGCCGCGCTTTTCCATGCGGAGACGGCGGGTACGCGCTCCGGTAGGAGCCCGCGCCGCGTGGCGCGGAGAGAAGGAGTCAGAGATGGGAACCGACCAGGACTCGATAGGCGCGCACCGCCGATCGGCCTCGCGCGACGGCCAGTTGCGTACGTGCGTGCCGGCGCGGGTCACGACGCGTGAACGCGAACGTCAACGTGAGCGCGAGGCGAGAGACGGTGGCGGGGAACGCCAGGAGACGGTGGATCAGGACTGGAACGTGGTGCGGGGAGAGGACTGAATGACTGCGCGGCTGCAAATCAACGAGACAGATCACGAGACAGATCAGACGGGTGCGACGGACCGGGGCCACGCGGGCTCCGGCGCCGACGCGTGGGAATGGCTGCGGGACGCGGCCTGCGTGGGCGCCGATCCCGAACTCTTCTTCCCGGTGGGGGACTCCGACCCCGCCGCCGAGCAGGTGGCACGCGCCAAGGCGGTGTGCCACAGCTGCCCGGTGGAGCGCCAGTGCCTCGAATGGGCGCTCAACACCGGCCGTACGTCGGGAGTTTGGGGCGGCACGGACGAGGAGGAGCGCCGTCGGCTGCGCCGCAACGAACGACGCAGGGTGCCCGCGCCACGCGGCAGGCAGGCGTCGGGGCCGGGCGGGAAGCGCCGCCCCCGCACCCATCAGCGGGACGCGTGAGCGCGACGGGCGCGGACTCCGCGGGCACGGAGGAGGGGAGCGTACGGGCGGGCCGCCGGACCGTACGGATCCACCGGCCGCGGAAGGTTCTCTTCCCCGGCTCCGCCCGATCGACGGACGGCGGGCCGACTGACGGCGGCCGGACTGACGGCGGGCGCGCGGACGGCGGGCGCGCGGACGTCACGAAGGCGGATCTCGTCGAGTACTACCGCTCCGTCGCCCGCCACATGCTGCCCGAACTCAGGGGCAGACCACTGATGTTGGAGCGGCACCCGGACGGTCTCGACGGCCCCCGCTTCATGCAGAAGAACATCCCGGGGAACTATCCCGACTGGGCGCGGCGGGCCGAGATGGCGAAGAAGGGCGGGACCGTCACCCACCCGGTGTGCGACGACACGGCGACGCTCGTGTTTCTCGCCGACCAGGCGAGCGTCACCTTCCACCGCTGGCTGTCACGGGCGGACCGCCCCGACCACCCGGACCGGCTGGTGTTCGACCTCGATCCGGCGCGGGACGACTTCGAGCCCGTACGCGCCGCCGCGCTGCTGCTGCGCGAACTGCTGGACGAACTGGCCCTGCCCGCCTCGGCGATGACGACCGGCTCCAAGGGCCTGCATGTGATCGTCCGGCTGGACAGACGTACCGCGTTCGACGAGGTACGGGCCTTCGCCATGGACGTGGCCCGCGTACTGGCTGCCCGCGATCCGGACCGCCTCACGACGGAGCAGCGCACGGACGCCCGCGCGGGCCGGCTCTATCTGGACGTGCAGCGCAACGCGTACGCGCAGACGGCCGTCGCGCCCTACTCCGTACGTCCGAAGGAAGGCGCTCCGGTCGCGACGCCGATCAGCTGGGACCAGGTGAAGGACCCGGCGGTCACCGCGCGGCGCTGGACGGTCACAGACGTACTGGAGCAGGCGCGTACCCGCCCCTGGTCCGATGTTCCGGCCAGGGGCAGGTCACTCGCGCCGGCGCGCCGCCGGCTGGACGCCCTGCTCTAGACGGTCTCGCCCTTCGTGGGGAACTCGCCCGCGAGCGCGGCGGCCATCCGCAGATGCGGCGTGGCGTCGCCGTCCCGCCCCAGGCGCTCCAGCGTGCGGCCCAGCATGAGGCGCGCGTACTGCTCGACGGGGTCGCGCTCCAGTACGGCGAGCAGTTCGGTCTCGGCCTTCCCGAGCCGAGCGGAGTGGTAGTACGCACGGGCGAGCAGCAGCCGGGGCCCGACCTGCTCCGGGACCTCGGCCACGAGCCCTTCGAGGATGCCGGCGGCCGTCACGTACTCCTGCGCCTCGAAGAACTGCTGAGCACGTGCCCAGCGCTCGGCGGCGGTTCCGAAGTCGTAGTAGGCGGTGGTCACTTGCCCTCCCTTGGTACCCGGTGATGTCCGGTGACTGCTTACACGTTCCACAACACACCGAGGTTGTTGAACATTCCACCACCGCATCGACCGTTATCGCGTGGATGCTGCCGCGGGGCACCGGACGGGATTAGGTTGGGCGCCATGAGCAATCTTGATCGTCAGGCGACGCTCTCCGTCTGCGGCGGCCGTGGCTTCGTCGTCGCCGAGCCGGTGCGTGAACTCCTCAGCCCCCGTCACGTCAAGCTCGGCGAGTCCACCGAGGTGCGCAGGCTGCTGCCCAACCTCGGGCGCCGCATGGTCGGCGCGTGGGCCTTCGTCGACCACTACGGCCCCGACGACATCGCCGACGAGCCCGGTATGCAGGTGCCGCCCCACCCGCACATGGGTCTCCAGACGGTCAGCTGGCTCCACGACGGCGAGGTCCTGCACCGCGACAGCCTGGGCAGCCTCCAGACCGTACGGCCCCGAGAGCTGGGCCTGATGACCTCGGGCCGCGCGATCAGCCACTCCGAGGAGAGCCCCCGCCCCCACGCCCGGCTGCTCCACGGCGCCCAGCTGTGGGTCGCGCTCCCCGACGCCCACCGCGACGTGGCCCCGCACTTCCAGCACCACGCGGACCTCCCCGTGGTCACGGCCCCGGGCCTGACGGCCACGGTCATCCTGGGCACCCTGGACGGCACCACCTCCCCGGGCGCCACCTACACCCCCCTGGTCGGCGCCGACCTGACCCTCACCCCGGGCACCGACGCACGACTGCCCCTCGACCCGGACTTCGAGTACGCGGTGCTGGCGATGTCGGGCGAGGCCCGGGTCGACGGCGTCCCGGTCCCGGCGGGCTCGATGCTCTACCTCGGCTGCGGCCGCACGGAACTCCCGATCCGCACGGACTCCGAGGCGGGCCTGATGCTGCTGGGCGGCGAGCCGTTCGAGGAGGAGATCGTGATGTGGTGGAACTTCATCGGCCGCTCCCACGAGGAAATCGAGTCGGCCCGCAAGGACTGGATGAACTCCACCCGCTTCGGCGAGGTCACGGGCTACGCCGGCACCCGCCTCCCCGCCCCGGAACTCCCGCCGGTAGCCCTGAAACCACGCGGCCGGGTGCGCTGAGCTGGCCTGCCGGTGGGCCGTAGTCGCAGGTGTTGGCAACCTGTGACCAGGTCTGATCAAACACTTGCCGACCCCTTTGCTGACCTGTCGAGCAATCAGATCCTGTTGTCGGGAGGCTGACGGTGGATGACCTGGTGGCCCTGGGAGTCTGCATGCGTATCGACGCCGTGCACTCCGACCACCCCGACCACCCTGACTACGTGGAGGCGTGGCGCCCGTGAGCGAGCCGACTGTGACGCTGTTCAGTGCCGACCTGCTGTCCAAGTGGGGCTTCAACGACGGCGACACCCCCAGGGCATGGCTCGACTGGTGCGAAGCGAACGGCATCGACTCCAGCGATGTCCGGTTCCCCCTCGTCGCCCTGGTGCGCGAGCACCTGGTGCCGGTGATCGAGCAGACGATCGAAGTCGTGACGATCGGGACCAGTCACAACCCGGTCAGGGCACAGAGGGTCAACGGCGTCGACATGGGCGACGTCTGGTACGGCCGCGCGCCCCTGCCCGACCTCACCCCCGACTGCGTCACCGTCCCCATGACCGAGGTGCTGCGCCTCGCACTGGAAGAGGCAGGTCTCTCCGAGGCTCCTCGTCACCAGGGCCCGAGCCCTCGGTAGTTCCCGAGGCGTGGCGCCTGTGGCCCGTGCGCATGGCCGAGCCCCCGGACGTGATGGTCCGGGGGCGTTGCGCTGCCCGATATCTGACGGATTATCCCGCGAGTGAAACGGGCACCCAGGGTGCATGACTCACTCGAACCCTGCCCCTGATTCGGACCCCACCCCTGGCCGGGAGGGTGGCGTGCCACCGGGTGAGACGCCGCCGGCGGAGGGGGGCATGTCTGAGGCTGGGCCGAGAAATGATCCGCCGAAGGGGTGGGGTGTCGGCCCTCTGATTGTGATCGCTGTGCTGGTCTTGTTGGTGGTTGTCGGCATGGTGGGGTACGCGGTGTTCGTGCACGACTGAGCCCCTGGCCGGATGGCAGTCGCCGGGTTTCCCTCTGAGGTCCGGGAGACACCTCACTGGCAGACGCCCGGGCCGGCGTCCCACCGGGGAGGAACTGGGGGGGCAGGGTCATGTGGAATCCGTACGACCAACTATGGCCGTTAGTAGCCGCCGCGGCGACCACGATTCCCGCACTCTCGTACCCCAACCCCACAGGTAGCGGCGTCGCCATCTGTTGCGCGCGCACATGAGCATCGGTCGCGCATATTCCGGTCGCGGCCCGGTTTACCGGCGGACGCCTGTCAACGCAGCCTGTTCGACCCGGGCGATGAGGCGGCTGTTGTGAAGGGCGTGGCTGAATCCGGGGGTGTAGTGGGTGCCGTTGGTAATGTCGTCGGCCAGGCTGGCGTAGACCTCGCCGACGTTGATGGACGCACCGGTCCAGATGTCGGCGGCCGTGGGTCCTGTGCCGATGGCGACGGGGCTGTCCGGCGGGGTGAAGTCGATGTCCGACGCGAGGGTGAGGTCGCCGACCTGGACGCCTGCGGGGTGGTTGCCGGTCAGTTTCAGCCAGCCGTCCGATCCGCGGACTTCCAGGCTGAAATTGGCGTCCGACGCGGGCACGCCCGCCAGGATCTGCACTCCGACCGGCGTACCGGACGAGGTCTTGGCGATGGCGTCGAGGTGGTCCGGGACTTCCCGGTCGGTGATCGTGCCGGTGTCCACCAACATGACCTGCGGCCACAGGATTTCGGTGCGGGCGTCGATTTCGGTGATGTCGCCGAGAACGGCTTCGACGACATCCAGAACGTGGCCCGCGGCGATGGTGAGGAAGCCGGCCCCGGACGCTGCCTTGTCGAAGTACTCGTATGCGCTCACAGACTCCGGGCCGTTGCCGAAAGTTGTCGCGGTGACGCGCGCCGAGAGCAGTCGGCCGAGTCGGCCCTGAGTGATGATTTCGGCCGCTCGGCGTACCGAGGGATTGAACCGGCCCTGTAGGCCGATCGCGGTGTGAAGTGAGCCGGCCGCGTCAGCCATCTCCTCCGTCTCCGCAAGGGTCGCCCCGAGCGGGGATTCCGAGTACACGGCCTTCTTGGCCGCGAGGGCCGCGAGCACAAGGTCACGGTGGGCCGGGACTTTCACGGCGACGGTGACGAGGTCGATCGACGGGTCACCGATGAGTTCGTAGGGATCGGCGAACCAACGCTCGGCACCGAATGCCGCAGCGGCGCTGCGCGCGCTTTCCTCGTGCCGCGTTGCCACTGCCGCCAATATGAGCTGCGGCTGTGCCGCCAGAGCGGGGATGTGCGATGCCCCGGCCCAGCTCGCCTTGGTGTCGGCACCGATAACGCCGACTCGAATCACGCTGTTTGACATGAAGCTGTGTTCCATTCTTTCGCTGCGACAGGAATCAGGGCCTGGGGTGCTGAACCGGCTGATCACGTGGGTGAACCGGTCACTTCGCGCTCTTCTCACCGGTCGATGGCGGCCATGTCGGGCTCGGCATGGCGTTCGCCGGACGCCGGCGTCAGCTTCTTCAGGCGGGTCATCTGGTCCGCGGTGAGCCGGACACCGTCGGCGGCGCTGTTCTCCACGAGCCGGTCGATACGTTTCGTCCCCGGAATGGGCGCGATGCCTTCTCCTTGTGCCAGCAGCCAGGCCAGAGCGACCTGCGCGGGAGTGGCCCCGATGTCGTCGGCGACCTCGCGTACTTGGTCGACGATGCGCAGGTTGCGCGTGAGGTTGTCGCCGGTGAACCGAGGATTGGTGCGACGCCAGTCGGCGGGGTCCAGGCCGTCCAGGGTTCGGATGTCACCGGTGAGAAAGCCGTGGCCCAGCGGGGAATAGGGGACCAAGCCGATACCGAGCTCATGGAGCGTGGGCAGCACTTCGGCCTCGGGGTCTCGTGTCCAGAGCGAGTACTCGCTCTGGACAGCCGCCACTGGATGGACAGCGTGCGCCCGGCGGATCGTCGCCGCGGACACCTCCGAGAGTCCGATGTGGAGGATCTTGCCGGCGTCCACCAACTCGGCCAGCGTTCCCATCGTCTCCTCGACAGGAGTGCCGGGGTCGAGCCGGTGCTGGTAGTAGAGGTCGATGCGGTCGGTTCCGAGCCGCCGAAGCGAGCCGTCGACAGCTGCGCCGATGTTGGCGGGACTGCTGTCCGGGCCCGGCCGGCCGGTGTGGGAGACGAGGCCGAACTTGGTGGCGAGAACGACCTCGTCCCGGCGGTCTCTGATGGCGCGGCCCACCAGTTCCTCGTTGATGTAGGGCCCGTACACCTCGGCGGTGTCGAGATGCGTGACACCCAGGTCCACAGCGCGCTGGATGGTGCGGATCGACTCGGCGTCGTCCCGGCCGGCGCCGGTGTAGAACGCCGACATCCCCATGGCGCCCAGACCGATACGCGAGACATCGAGCCCGCCGAGCGAGGTGGATCGCATCCGGTTGTCCTTTCCTGGATCTACTCGCCGGCACCGCGCTTAGGAGCGGGGACCGGTCTCGGCGCCACGGAAGGTCGCGTGACGCGGTCGACGGCGCAGCGCACCGCGATCAGTCATGCGGCCGGGTGGCAGCGCGTCGAACTTGATGCGTCAATAACTACACGTTCCAACTTGACGCGTCAACAAGGGGTAGCATGGGCTCATGGCAAGTACCGCGGCTGACGCGAACAGACAACGCCGCCAGCGTCCACGGAACGGGTCGACGCCCGAGACGACGGCTCCTGCCGAACAACGCTCCGACTCGGGGGGAACCACTGGTCCGGATGCCGGGACGAGATGGCTGAACGGCGACGAGCGGGCAGCGTGGCTGGCCAACTCCGCGATCATGATCAGCCTTCCGGCGGCCTTGGACGCGCGGATGCAGCGTGAGTCGCAGCTGACCTTCTTCGAGTACATGGTGCTCTCGGTCCTGTCCGAACAACCCGCTCATACGCTGCAGATGAGCGATCTGGCCGTGCGGACGGCGGCGTCGCTTTCAAGGCTGTCGCATGTCGTCGGACGGCTGGAGAAGCGCGAACTGCTCACCCGGGCCCGGATCCCCGGCTCGGGCAGACGAACCAACGCGATCCTGACCGAGGTCGGTTACGAGAAGGTCGTGGCAGCAGCGCCGGGGCATGTGGCCGCGGTCCGCGAATACCTGGTGGACGAGCTCAAACCCCAGGAGTTGGCAGCGCTGAGCCGCATCGGCGCCGCGGTCGAGGCCGCCATCAAGCGCGAGCGGCGGGGCGCGGGCTCCAAGGAGTCGACTCCGCCCGAAACGGCGACGTCGTAGTCGCACACCGCGCCCAACTGGGCCGCGCTGTAATCCGGTTCGGGTGTGTCGCCAGCGCGAGCGCTACTGGATCGCCTCCGACGTTGCCATGAACGCGCCCGCGCTCGACGCGCCGCAACGCCTCTCCACGGTGCCCGCCCCCGCGCGCGACCGGCTGGCCGGGCTGAGCCCAGTCGGGGCGATCGACGTGCTGACCGGGTTGGTGAGCGCCGAGGCCGCCGCCCCGCTCGGCTACGCGCCTGACGGCAGCATCGGCCCCGCCACCGACTTCCTCGGAGCGGGCATGGACTCGGTGACCGCCGCCGAGCTGCGTGGCGCGCCGCGACCGGCCTCACCCTGACGACGGGGGCGGTCTGCGACCAGGGCACGCCAGTCCGGCTGGCGACCGTTCTCCACGAGGAGTTCAAGTGGGGCGGGCCGGACGAACACACCCATGCCGTCGCCGCGGGCCCCCTGTCGCACCGCCCGTACTGCTGTCGCGCGGACCCGCCACCCGGCACCTGGTCTACGTGCCCTCACCCATGGCGCCCGGGGGTGCCCACCAGTACGCCCGCTTCGCGGCACACTTCCACGGCCGCCAGGAGGTCGCGGTGCCGTCCGTTCCCGGATTCGGCCGTGACGAGCCGCAGCCGCTGTCCTTCGATGCTGTCGTGGACGTTCTCGTCGAGGGGCCGCCAGCGGCGGCCGGCGACGCGCCCTTCGTCCTGCTGGACACCTATCTGCCGGACGACGGCGGGGCGACGACAACCTGTGGCGTGAGATGTTCGAGGGAATGCCGGACCGCGAGGACAGCTTCGGCGGGTTCAGCGCCCCACGTCTGGCCGCCATGAGCCGCTACGGCGAACCGATTCTCGACCGATCGCCCGGCACGCTCACCGCGCCCGTGCTGCTCGTGCGCCCCGCCGAGTTGTACGTGCGGGAGATGCCCGGCAACGACTTCACGCTCATGGAGGAGCGGCCGGCCGCACCGCCGGGCGGCGGCAGTGCGGCCGGCACATGACATCCGTCACGCCGTACAGCGGCGCACCAGCCCCTCGTCCTGGAAGTGGCTCACCCAGGCGTCCACCTCGGGCCGCAGCGACTCCGAGGCGATGCCGCACTGTTCGGCCAGGACCTCGGCGGCGCGGTCGGCCTTCCAGTCCTGGCGCTGGAGAATGATCCACATCAATGTGCCCGTGGGACCACAGCGATGCCGCAGACCCGTGCGGGGAAGAAAGAAGTCGACCTTGCCGTCGGGCAATACTTGCGTTTCCAGACCGCGTTCCGATCGCATGGTGACTTCGTCCTCCGAATTGTATGCGGGGGGAGTTTTCTGCCGTGTGGCGGTACGAGCATATTGTCGAGTGCACCACGGCGAAATGCAGCAGACTCCAGACAATCAGGTGGATGAAGCGCCACCGACCCCAGGGGGGTTGTGTGCACCTTGACGGCGAGCCACTTCGGCGCTCCAGGCAGGGGATGGCCGAAAACCGCTTCCATCAGGCGCGATGTGGATCGTCGGGAGATTATTTCCGGCCGATGGGTATTCGAACGTGTCCATTACTTACGCTTGCGCTTGACGACGCGTCATAGACACCAATATTCGTCGGGGAGTCCCTGTGTACGCCAATGAACAGGCCGCCCGGGAAACGGCGGCACGGCTCGATGCCGTGGCCAAGATCTACGGTGAAGGTGGCAATCAGGTGCCGCGCTCAAGGAATTGACCTTGAGCTTCGGCGCGGGGACTTTCACGGCCGTCATGGGCCCCGTCCGGTTCTGGCAAGAGCACCTTCCCGCACTGCGCCGCCGGCCTGGTCAAGCCCACCTCCGGATCTGTGTACGTCGGCGGTACGGGCCTCGCGCACATGGACGAGGTCCAGCTGACGAAGCTGCCCCGCGACCCGTGGTCGACGGGGTCGGCCTCTCCGACCGGACCCGCCATCTGCCGGGCGAATTCTCCGGTGGCCGGCGGCAAGCGTGGCCTTCGCCGACGGACCGACGGGCGCGCCCGACACGCGTACCGCGACCGTGTGGTCTTCCTCGCCGCCGTCGGCAGTTGGGCGGTCCTCGTCGTCCTGTGAGGTGGCGGACATCAGCCGGCCTCCCGGAAGGCGGGGACGCGGTGTGGTCCGGCCCGGGTACCTCCTTCTCGGAGGACGCGTCCACGGTCATGTCCCCGAGGCCGGGGACGGCAACCGTGGAGACCTCCGGAACAGTCTCCAGGCCGCGAGACCCGTGCGAGCTTTCACGTTCCCCTTGAGGTCCTCGGGCGAGACAGCGCTCTGCGGGCTGGTGCAGCCCACCACGTAGCAGGTGCCCGGCCGTTGGCGAAGAACCCGTAGACCGCGTCGGCCAAGGGCAAGCACCGTTGCAGCGTATGGATAGTGGCCGGGGCGGTCGCGTCCGCGAGTCCCTTGGCGATTCGCGCCGTGCTGTAGCGGGCGGGGAACTCCTGCCGGCTGCCGATCTTCTGCGGAACCGCTCCTTGAGGTGAGAGGGCCGCTGCTCGTGCGATCGGCAAAGCCGTACCTCAGCGCGGTGCGCTGCCCCGCCACGCCGTTGAGAGGGCAAACCACCTTTTAGGCTGAGCGCTTCCATAGGCATCCGGTGACACCGGAAGGAAGGGCTCGGCGAGGGTTTTGGGTCGCTGTTCGAACGGCAGTCTCGCATCGAGTGCACCAACGGCGCGTTTCAACGCCGTCCGTCCGGGGTCCACCGCGCGGCGGCTTCCGCCTGGCGAACGTGTCCGGCCAGGCGTGCTTCTGTCGCCGACGATGTGGACCAGGTCGCGCCCCGCCGTACGGGGGCCAACGGCCTCTCGGTCAGGGCCCCGTGGCCGGATGGATCCAACTCGTGCACGTCCTGGCGGAGGACTGAGGCGCCGTCACCGACCAGGACCCCGACCGTCCCCGAGGGACTCCTGATCAGCTGCTTCTTGCCTCGCCCGGTGAGACCTGGCGGGACTGTCAGAGGAGCCCAATAGAGTCCAGTGACGCCCGTAACCAGTAGGAGAGGCCGTGGCTCTCGACGCCGTTGACGCGATTCGCCAGCTTCAAGACCGCAGCTCCGCCAAGCGCCGCTCAGCCGCGAAACAACTTCGGAAACTGGGCGATCCAAATGCCGGCCCCGCACTTCTCGAAGCCCTGAAGAACGAGGTGCGGGATTCGCGGACCTGGGAAACCCAGTACCAGATGACGATGGCGCTCGGTACATGCGGCTCCCCGTCTGACCTTCCCTACCTGAGAGACCTCGTCCTTCAGCGCGAAACCCTCCATGCGGTTCACACAGCCGGGGGCGACGCCATCGTCCGGCTGAGCTACATGGAGCACTCCCACGCTGAGGCGATTCGCTGGTGCCTGACTACTGGAAACGAGACTCTTGTGGGCGGAGCGTTGCAGGCAGTGGCCATGCTCCGGCTCGCCCCGGATCAGGAAACCGTGACCGACGTTCTCGACTTCATCGAAGCTAAGAGCTGTCCTGTAAATGATCTTCTGGTCGTTTCGGGCATGGTTGATCACGGTGGAGACCGTTGGTCTATCCGGCGAGAGCGAGGTTGTGCATCCGGGCGATGCCGAGCATGGCATGGTGGACGCCGTCGCCTTTGAGGCGGCAGTCGCGGAGGATTTTCCAGGTCTTCATGCGGGCGAAGACGTGCTCGACCCGGGCCCGAACCTGCTTGTGGGATCGGTTGTCCTCTTCTTTCCAGTCCGGCAGTTCGGTCTGGCCGCGCTCGCGGCGGTGTGGGATGACGAGTCCGGTGCCTGGGTAGCCGCCGTCAGTGATCACGAGGGTCTTGCCGACGGTGGCCTTGGCGCCGGATTCCTCCCACGCCTTGCAGTCGTTTCGGTCCCCGGCGAGCGGTCGGCCGACCACGACGACGCGCCGGGTGTCGGCGTCGATGATGCCCTGGTGGTTGGTGGAGTACCGATAGTTCTTCGACCGCTCGGCGATGGTGTGTTCCCGGGTGGGAACCAGCGTGCCGTCCACGATGAGCACGGTGTCCTTCGCGAAACGCTTGCGGGGCTGGAGCGCAAGCATCGGTCCGAGGTGGTCGATGATCCGGGTCCGCCGCAGACTTGGACACGTCGAACAGCGGGGCGAGCTGGCGCATGGTCAGGTTCGTGCGCCAGTACGCGGCCACCAGCAGGGCCCGGTTCTCCAGTGGGAGGCTCCATGGCCGGCCTTTGCGGACCGCGTCCGCACCTTCACGTCGTAGCACGGTCACCAGCTTCCCGAAGGCGCGAGGGCTCAGCCCGGAGAATGGGGCTATCCAGGACGGCTCCGACGCCGTGATCACACCAGCCACGCCGTGATCGTTCCACCCAGGGGAGGCCGAGCAAGCGCTCTTCCGTCCAAGTATCAGCGGCCATCGGGCCTGGGCCTGCCGACCCGGGCAGTCCAGAATGCTGCCGTGGCCGAAGACGAGCAGAGCGGCATAGAACCGCGTTCATTCCTGACATGCGTGACAGAGGTGGCCCAGCTGCTGGGCGTCGGAGACGTCAGCATGGAGCCGAAGGACCGGCATGCCCGCCAGCTCGCCCATGCGGTGCGTAAGCCCCTGCTGGAACGTGTAAGTCTGCCCGAGGAGTGGTTCGCCCCGCTGATGGCGGCAGCCGTGTACGACCCGGATCCCAGCTTCTGCCGCTGGTTCGTCGAGCCGGCGGTTTACGTATTCGGACGCCGCCGTGTGATGGCGGCATTGGTCGACTACCTGCGGGTCGGCACGGATGCCGAGCGAGCTGGTGCCGTGCGGGCCTGGTACAGCGCCCACGTGCCCTTGCGTGCAGACCGGTCTCCGGCGTACGCACCCGGCGGGGTACGTGATCCCGCCCTGGACGAGACACGGGACATCAAGGCCGCCTGGCTGGAGGTGTCCCTGCGGGTGTTCGCCGAATCCACCGACCTGCGGATGCGCCACCGCGTCCTGCTGGACCTGCCTACCTCCCGCGCGGCCTATCCGCCATCCCTGCACGAACTACTTGAAAGCACACTCGCATCCGCCCGGGTTCATCCCGACCCGCACATCCGTCGCTGGGCCGCAGCAGCAGACCACGAGGGAGCCTGAGCCCGACGCTTACCCCTCCTGGCAGTTACGGGACAGCCCTTAGGTCTCCACAGGATGGGATCTACTTCTGGCCCACTGTTGCCGCGGCCGGCTGGACGGGCCGGCGAGTGCGCCACTTCCTCACGTCGTGCATTTCCAGCCCCAGACCCGATGTCGTTGAAGCCGCCACGAACTCCCTGGCTGGGAACTACGGCGCTTATCGACCTCTGTAGGTGGACCCGCACCTTTGGTTCGCAGGTCTATGCACTCGCGTCACGTGGGCAGGGGGCGCCTGTCTGCATGTTGGACGAGGCGCCGTCGATGACGGAGTCGAGCCTGTCCCGGGTCTGGGCGAGATCCGCGATGTGCCGGTCAAGGTGGTCGCGCTCCGTGGCCAGGCGCTGGAGGAGTTCAGGCGTGGCTTTGCCGTCGATGACGCAGGGCGTCAGCTCGGCGATGGTCTTGCTGCTGAGTCCGGCGGCGTACAGCTGGCGGATGAGGTGAATCCGGTCGACGGCGGTTTCCGCGTAGTGGCGCTGGCCGCTGGCGCTGCGCTCGGCGGTGAGCAGGTTCTGTTCCTCGTAATACCGCAGGGCCCGGGTGGTGACTCCCGTACGGCGGGCGAGTTCCCCGATCCGCATTCCCGTCCCTTCTTGCGTGCTCTGCGTCACACACATTTGCCTTTGACGTCAACGTCAAGTTTTACGGTAGCTCATGTGCCCGCTAGCGAGCGAATGATCCCGTCAAATCCCTTATCGGGATGAGGTAGTCAACGAACGGAGTGTCCATGAGGAGCACGCCTGGACCCCGGAACTGCGCCGCGCTCTTCTGTGGTGGGGCGGTGACGCGACCATCAACAAGATGAGCAGCCGGGGGAGGCCAACCTGCGCCTGCTCGACGTCGGCGCGGAACGCGGGGCTCGCATAACGCCAGCGGCGTGGACACGGGGCCCGTCCAATCACGCACCGGAGGCCAACGACGTACTGGGGGTGCGCCGCCACTCGGACGCCTTCGCGGCTTTCGCCACGCGGCCCACGCCGCCTACGGCGGCTCCGGCGAGATGCTCGTCCCCTTCCTGACCGTGCCGATCTGCTCAGCACCGCTGCCCCGCACCCGCGGCGCAGCTTTCTGGACTACATCACCGGCAACCTGGCCGTCACCGTCGACGGCTTCCGCAGCCCCCGGACGCTCAGCGGCCGTAGACGTGATGGGCCCTGCTGACCCCCTACAGCTCCCTCACAACAGGCGAAGGCCAAGACCACCGGGGTCTCGGCGGCGTCGACATCCGCCGCACGTTCGGCGGGCCGGGCGGCGCCCGCGCCTTCGTCGACCATTCCCTGCTCGACGAGCGGGGCCGGGACAAGCTCGGCAACCTCAACGCCGAACGTCCGGCCCGCTACCTCCTGAAAGGACGACAAACGCATGACCACGCATCACACCACCGGCCTCACCGGCCCTGCCCCCACCGCCACGGTGTCGGTCAAGCCGCTCGTGCTCAGCGCACCATCTCGCGGCGAGAACCTCCACGTCCGCGTCACCGCCCCCACCACCGGCACAAGCCTGCCCGTTGTGCTCTTCGCTCACGGCTTCGGCTCCAACCTGGACGGCTACGCCCCGCTGGTCGATCACTGGGCCGCCGGCGGCTTCGTTGTCGTCCAGGCCACCCACTTGGACTCCAAGCGCCTCGCCCTCCCCAACGACGACCCCCGCCGACCCCGGATGTGGCGCTACCGCGTCCAGGACATGCGGCGCATCCTCGATGAGCTCACAACCCTGGAGGCGAGCGTGCCGGGGCTGGAAGGCCGCATCGACCACAGCCGGATCATTGCGGCCGGGCATTCCTTCGGCGGCCAGACCGCCGGCATCCTGGTGGGCCTGCGAGTCACGGACCCGGACACCGGCGTCGCAGAGGACCTGTCCGATGCCCGGGTCATGGCCAGCATCCAACTGGCCACCGCAGGTAAGGGCGGGGACGAACTGACCCCCTTCGCCCACGACAACCTTCCCTGGCTGCGCGACCAGGACTTTTCCCAGATCACCGCCCCCGGCCTCGTCGTCGCCGGAGACAAGGACGACCTCCCGCTCACCACCCGAGGCCCGGCTTGGACGACCGACCCTTACACCCTCAGCCGAGGCAACAAGAGCCTCTTGACCGTCCACGGCGGCGAGCACTTCCTCGGGGGCATCTCCGGCTACCAGGCAGCCGAGACCACGGACGAGAACCCCGACCGTGTCGCCCTCGTCCAGCAGGTCACCCTCGCCTACCTGCGTCACATCACCGGAATCGACCACACCGACTGGAACAACGCCCAAGCGACCCTCACGGAGCACCCGTTGGGACACCTCGAAACCAAGTGACCCCGCCACCCGTAGCCGCGTGTCTTCCTTGCCCCGTGACCGATCCACGGAAGTCGTGCCAGAACCCGATACGTGACGGCGCGTCTCGTCGGGTTCGCGGGGGCGGTCGAGCAGTAGACGGGGTGTTGCGTGCCTACAGGTCGCGTACGGCCCATAGTCGGCGGACGTCTTGCGCGGTGTCGGCACCGCAGCTCGTCACGCCGAGCGCGGCGACTGCGGGCAGGACCCGCTGATCCGTCACCGCGAGGCCCGCCCAGCGTGACAGCACTACGATCAGGACCTGACGGTCCTGGTCGGCCAAGTGCAGGCTGACCCGTCGGCCCCCGGTCGTTCACAGCAGTTGCCATGAGCAGCTCGGCTACGAGTGCAGCTGAACAATCACGGACCGCGAGCCTTCGAAGGGCGCCCAAGGGGCCGACTCCAGAACCCGGTTCGCCGCCCGCCGATTCACCAGGCTCACTTGCAACCAGCCGCATACCTCCACCGACTTCCCCGGTGCCGGTCGCGGCGGCTCAACAGTCCGCTTCGGTGGATGGTTCGGGTGGTGCGCGGGGTCCAAACGAACTCCAGAGTCGCGGATCACCCATCGTAGGACCCGCACTACCGGGCGTGCCGGCAGATGTCGAAGATGGTCTGCCACGTCAGTTGTGGTTGCCGCCGACAGCTACAGCCGGGCGGCCTGACTGGCTGTCCGGCCGGATATGGGTCAGGTGTTCCAGATGCCGGTTGTCGCGGGCTCCCTGGCCTACTGGGCGAAATCCTTGGGCTCGCGGCCCAGGGCTTCTTGGGCTCCGTGAGCGAGCTGCCGGTGCGGTGCGGCGGGATCGGAGGCGAACAACTCGGCGAAACCGGGGGCGTCTTCCGCGGACACTTCCGCGGCGATTTCGGCGAAACCTCGCTCGCCGACGCCGTCGATGTCCCCGTCCAGGCGGCCGACTTGGACACCGGCGACCGGATCCGGGTTTGGGCCCATGCTCTGCCGACCTGGGCGCTGGCCAACCCCGAGGAGTTCCGTCTCGTCTACGGCGACGCGGTGCCCGGATATCAGCCCCCCCGCGAGGTGCCGCGCCGCAGGCCGAACTGCGCTTCTGTACCGGCCTGCTTGCCCTGGCCGCCGCCTGGCCGCATGCCGAGCACCTGTACCTCGGCAGCGATTTTCAGTGGGCCGATTTCGACCCCGGACTCCTCGACCAGGTTCGTGCGGCCTTCCCTTCCCCCACCTCCCGCCCGCCGTCGTCGCCCTGACCCTGCGCATCTGGGGCCACCTGCACGGTCTGATCAGCCTGGAGGTCCACGGGCACCTCCACGCCCGCACCACCCGTCTGGACAAGCTGTACGACGACGACGTCACCCAGCTTCTGCGCTCTCTGAACCTTGAGCGGCACCCTGCGGCGAGTGGCGGTCCGGACGGCCGGAAGGCTGGCGCGACCAGGCCGTGGCAGCGGCCAGACGACTTCGCCCAACCTCAGGACACGTGCTCGCGGGAGAGGTCCGGTGGCTCTGGAACTTCTTGAGCACCAAACCGCGTGCTTCCCGCTGGAGATACACCGGTTGAGGACTTCAAGTGCTAGCTGAAGGAGAACCAATGGCAACGCGCATTCCGCGCCATGACTTTCCCACGGAGAACGCGACGGAGGTCATGGAGCCGGTCGTCGCGGCTGCCCAGGAGGCCATCGAGGGGATCGAGGCGTCCGGGGACGATCGCTGGGACGCGCTGCCATCCGCGCTGTCGGCGGCGAAGTGGCACTGCCTCCAGGACCCGGTGGCGGGCGATCTCAGAACCTGGGAGTCGTGGGTCCTGGCCATGCAGGTGGGATCCGCGCTCTTCGCCGCCGGCACCGCGCAGGAAAGCCCGGTGATCTGCCGGGTCGGGACCCTGGACGAGGTGCGCAAGCTCCCGGCGACCGGTCCGCAGGACTACTTGCATGCCGGGAACTGGCTCACGGCCTTCTACCTGGCGCTCATCTGCCGCGAGAACGAGCGGGTGAACCAGTTGGCCCAGGTCCCGGTGGAGTTCCTGCGTGCCTCAGGCGCGGAGTTCGACGAATACGTCTACACCTGGATCGAGGCCCTCCAGAACTTCTGGTTCGGCCGGGCGGAGACCTGGAACACCCTGGCCGCCGCGGTCAACGGCACCGATCCCCAGCGCGCCCGTATCGCCGGCGCGGAGTTGATGGTGAAGATCATTTACCCGTCGCTGGAGCTCTTCCAGCTCTATCTGCGCCGGGAGCAACAGGCCTTCAATGAAGCCCTGGTGACGGCTCTGACTTGGCACAAGGAGTACTGGACCGCGAACGAGGCCCGTTCCGTCAGTGGTGATGGTCTGGTGGCCCTGGCGCCGCTCGCGATCGCCTGCATGGCGACTGATGCGGACATGCGGATCGCTGTCGAGTCGGAATACCTCCCCGAGCACCTGCTGCGGCGCGCCTGGGTCGGTGAGTTCGCCACGTGAGTCGTGTTACGTGGAAGCTGTACGACATCGAGCTCAATGCCGCCCCGGACTGGACGAGACGTGCGGCAGGTCATCCATGTCGAATGCGATGAACACGTTCGGGTTGAAAGAGGATCTGACTGCTCCGACGTGCGTGCTTTTGTGCCTCCGGCTGATCGGTCGCCCAGGTTGCCGGCCTTCTCCGGCTGCCTCGTCCGGGTTGAACCAGCCCAGGCCGCCGTCCAGCAGGCAGGGATGCTCGTCGGTCATGTACGGGATCTTCGAATTGGTGTCAGGTCCAGGGTCTGGCGGAGTGGATTCGTGGTCGTTCTCGAAGTCGTCCGGGTGTGATCCGAGGCCCCGTCATGCAGCTGGTACAAGGTCTTCAGAACAGGCGGCAAGGCCCTGTCGATCGCGATCTCTGCTGCGTCCGCCCGCCGTGATGACCCGGGCAACATCTCCCGTGGTTGTCTGCTCAGACATGTCCGCACCGTACGAGAGACCCCGGGCAGCACAGGCCTGGTGGCAACTCGGCCGCATCGTCGCCGCGTTGTGGCCGGTCGACCCGTAGGGCTCCTCTTGCCGGCGTTTCCGGCGGTCAGTTGAAGATGTCCAGAAGGTCCACCCGGGAACCTGTGTCGTCGGCGGGGCGGGGCCGCATCGGGCGCGGATCCGGGTAGGTCTCCGCTGCGGCTCTCGCGCGGACGATATCGGGTCCGCCGCACGACGCGACGGCGAAGGCGCCGAAGACCTTGGCGAACGCGGCCGGGTCACGGAACTCCACGCCGAACGCCCGGCCGTCCCGCAGCGGCACCCACACCACCCGGTCGAACCGCGGCCATTCCAGCACCGGCTGCCCGTCTGCGGTTGACCGCCCGTCCAGCCAAAGCCGCGCCACGTGCAGCAGGTTGACCTTCTCCATCGGCAGCCGCTTGCGCCGCACCCGCAGTTCACGCGCCGTCAGCTCGACTCGCTGGTCCTTCTTCGGATACCACACGACGCCGATCCCGAACGGCACCCACAGCAGGATCCCGATCATCGGCCAGACCAGAGCGTCGCCCCATGACCGGAGCAGCCCGCCGTCCAACAGGTACAGCGCCCCGAAGACCAGAACCCACTTCGCCGTCATCCGCCAGAATCCGCTGCCCTGCCGATACAGGACCCGCCGCTTCCCCGTCATCACCATGGCGGCACGCTATCCGCCGCACCGCAGCTCACCGTAGGCGCCCCTCGCCACCGGGCGCGCGTCCAGGTCCCTCACCACCCAGCCACCCTGACGGCACGCCACGAGCTTGCCCGGTGGGGCAGTAGAGCGAGCGTTGATGAATCGACCGATTGATGAGCAAGATCGGTAAGCGGCGGAGCGCGGGCGGACCGATGCTGGAGAATGCTCATAGAACGGTGTCAGGTGAACCCGTGCGCGACAAGCAGGTTCCGGCACATGCCTGGTCTGAGTGCAGCCTTGTCCGCTGGAGACGCGTCAAGAAGGCGTGATCATGGTCGTGTTGCGAGTTCTCAGCCGAATACGGCGTCGGTGAGGTCCGGTCCCCGTCCGTCGATGATGTCGGGTGCCGCGAGTCCGTAGCCCTCGGATCGACCGTAGTACGTCGGATCGCCGGGCTCGGCCTCGACCCCGAGCAGTTGAACGAGCTCTTGCAAGGCTGACGAGAGGCGTGGTGCGTTGGCGGCGTGGATGGACGGGTGAGGCTTGCCTTGGAAGTCGCATTGGCCCCATACATCGTGGTAGACGGACAGCTCGGCCGAGGGGCCGATCTCGTCGGGTGACACCATGAGTTCGACCAGACGGTACTCGCTGTGGCGTGTTCCGCTCGCGTCGAACCATGTGCCGGGTCCCAGCACAAGGATTCCGCCCATCTCTGCCCGCGGATGACCGTGCGGCCGGCAGGAGCGGAGGCCGTCGGGCAATGCCTGGTCTGCGAGCGAACAGCCGACAAGGCTCAGTCGGCTGTGGATACCCAGTCCGCCCTTTCCGGCCTGGAACCAGTTCCACTCAAGCGCCTCCGGCAGGAGCAACGCGTGCTTCTGGAGGATCGCGCTCATGCGGCCCGCAGTCCTGAGCGCGGATTCCAGGCCAGGCTCCACTTCCCCGTCCAGGTTCCAGAACCACGAGGCGCACTCTCTCGGTGCCCGCATCAGCACAGCGGTCCTGTCATCGAAGGGATTCGCCATGGGCCGTGGAGAACAGTTTACGAGCGGCTCCGCCGCTGGTCGGTTGAGGGGACGCGGAACCGTTTTCCGGCTCATGCCCGGCAGCACTCGGACTGGATGGTCTGCGTAGTGCGCCGGCAACCGCAGCCCGTACGGCATCCGGGGTCAGGACGTGGCCTGTGCGGAGCTGTGCTGTGTGTCGCGTTCGATGACGATCATCGCCGCGTCGTCGGCCAGACGTCCTCTTGTGTGGTTGAGGAGGGATGTATGCAGCCGGTCCAGCAGTTCTTGGGGGGTGCAGTTGTGCAGTCGCGCCAGGTGTGTGGGGAGGTCGAAGAAGTTTCTGGCGGGGTCGCGGGCCTCCAGCACTCCGTCGGTGTAGAGCAGCAGTCGGTCGCCGTGTTCGAAGGGGTATGTCTCGGCTGGTACGGGGGATGTGCTGAGGAGTTCCTCCAGACCGAGCGGCGGCGATGGGCTGGCGGTGTCCAGGGAGGTGGTCTTGCCCCTGCGGAGCAGTAGCGGCGGGGGATGGCCGCGGCTGACCAGTTCGACGACAGGTGCCTCCGTTATCTGGGCGATGATCACCGTGACGAACTCCTCCGCCGGATCTCGGGGGTCGGTTCTCCCCTCCGGGCTGTCCGAGCGCGTCAGCTCACGTCGCAGCGCTGCCTCGCACCGTATTGCCGTGTCGGGAAGTTCGGGTTCGTAATCGGCCGCCTCGCGGAAGGCGCCCAGTACCGCGGCGGCCGAGCGCACCGCGGGCAGTCCTTTGCCGCGTACGTCTCCCACGATGATCCGGATTCCGAAGGGCGTGGTCACCACCTCGTAGAGGTCGCCGCCGATCCGGGCGCCTTCCTCGGCGGCCAGGTACATGCCTGCGGCTCGTACGTCCTTCAGGCGGGCAGGCACGGGGCGCAGCAGCACGTCCTGGGAGACCTGGGCGATCCGGCGGACCTTCGCGAGCTCCCTGTCCCTGTGTACTCGCGCGGTACTGGTGGCGAGACTGGCCACGGACACCACGAACAGTGCCAGCAGGTTGCTGTAGACGGCCGGTGTGCCCCACGCGTGGTTCTGGGTCGCGGTGATCGTACTCAGCATCCCCGCCAGGACGATCACGGAACCGGTGCCGGCGGGGCCCATCGTGACGGCGGCCAGTGCCGGGGCCGGCGAGAGGAGCGGTCCGGTGTAGAGGAAGTGGGCAGGGGAGAGTTCGATGCCGAGCACTGCGAGGAGCACTGCGAAGGGCAGGGCCCTCGCGAGAGTGAACAGGGTCCTGCTGGATCTGATCAGGCTCATGCCAGATGCCAAGCCGTAGAGCGCCCGCATGCTCCAAGCCTCTCACCGCGTCGGCGCGGATGCGCTGCCTGCTCGTGGATGTCGACTCGGTGCACATCTGGCGTCACGGCGAGTGTGGGGGGGTGTCCCTCTCAGACCCCGTCTGCAGTGCGGGCTCAGGCGTCCGGCTGAGCCGGGCCCGTGGCCGGTGGCCAGCTTCGCAAGGTCATGTCCGCCACCTGCTGGAGGACGTCGCGAGTGATGCCGCCGGCGGCCTGGACGGCGATGCCGTTCGCCACGGTCATGAGGTGACGCGCGAGCAGACCGGCATCGGCGTCGGCCGGCAGGTCGCCTTCGTCCACGGCCTGCTGGAAGCGGTCGCCGAGGAGTGAGACGAACTCCTCGCGCCAGGTGGTGAGTACGTCGCGGGCGTTGCTTCCCGGCTCGCCGGCGGCGAGGGATCCCTGGACGCCGAGGCACCCCGCGGGGCTGCCGATGCCGGTGGTGGCCCGGACCGCGCCGTTCAGCAGTGCGGTGGCCACCTGGCGGGCGGTCGGTTCCCGCAGGGCACGGGCTCCGTACGAGGCGGGGCCCTCCGTGTAGCGCTCCAGGCTCTTCCGGAACAGGTCCTCCTTGTTGCCGAAAGCCGCGTACATGCTGGTGCGGTTGATGCCCATGGCGCGGGTCAGGTCGGTGAGGCTGGCGCCTTCGTAGCCCTGTTCCCAGAAGACCCGCATGGCGCGTTCGAGGGCTTCCTCGGTGTCGAATCCTCTTGGCCGGCCGATCGCCGCCTTCTGTCCCGTCTCCATGGCTTGGATCGTACTCCTTCTGTACCGGTCGGTGCGAAAGATGCTACGGTCTCTTTCAGTACCGATCGGTACCGAATCTGTGGGGGCGTGATCATGGGGCAGCTCGAAGGCAAGACCGCCGTCGTCACCGGCGGCAGCAGCGGGATCGGCCTGGCCGCCGCCGTTCGACTGGCGGCCGAGGGCGCGCACGTGTTCATCACCGGCCGGCGCAAGACCTCGCTGGACGCGGCCGTCGAGACCATCGGCCCGGCGTCGGCCACCGCCGTGGTGGGCGACATCTCCAACCTGGCCGACCTGGACCGGCTCTACGACACGGTCCGCGCTCGGGGCCGCGGCCTGGACGTCGTGTTCGCCAACGCCGGAACCGCGTCGTTCGCGACGCTGGAGCAAGTCACCGAGGACCACTTCGACGAGACCTTCGGCGTCAACGTACGGGGCACGCTGTTCACGGTGCACAAGGCGCTGCCGCTGCTCAACGACGGTGCGTCGGTGATCCTCAACTCCTCGGTGCGCGCCGACGACGGTGTCAAGGCGTTCGGTACGTACGCGGCGTCCAAGGCGGCGATCCGGTCCTTCGCCCGGACCTGGGCCAACGAGCTCAAGGACCGCGGCATCCGGGTCAACGCGATCTCCCCGGGCACCATCGACACTCCCGCGGTCGACGCCGTGGCCGAGGGAGACGCGCCCGTCACCAAGGCCCAGTTCGTCGCGGGTGTCCCGCTGGGCCGGATCGGGCGACCCGAGGAGGTCGCCGACGCGGTGGCCTTCCTCGCCTCCGGGCGGAGCAGCTTCATCCTCGGCGCCAACCTGTACGTCGACGGAGGCGAGAACCAGATGTGACATCGGCGTACGCGACCCGACCCGAATGACACAACCCGGAATCAAGAGCGACAGAGAGGCCATCATGTCCGACACCGACCTGCGCGAGTTCTTCCAGCGCTACATCGACGCACTCAACGCCCACGAGTTTCACCGTATGACCGAATTCATCCACGACGAGCTCGTCATGAACGGGCGGCGGGTCACCCGGGACGACGTCATCGCCGAACTGGAGGGGCACGGCGCCGCGGTGCCGGACTTCACCTGGCGGGTCCAGGACCTCGCCGTCGAAGGTGATCGCGTGGCGGCCCGTCTGTTCAACAAGGGGACGCCTGTGAAGGAGTGGTTCGGCGTGACCCCCACCGGTACCACGGTCGAGTACGGCGAATACGCCTTCCACAAGGTCCGTGACGGGCGCTACTACGAGATGAACTACCTGATCGACGCCCAGGCAGTCGAGCGGCAGCTGGCCGGCTGACGTCCGGGTCGGCCTGTCAGGCCCTGCCGAATCGCGTCTTGGGCGCGGCCCGCGCCCACCTGCTGTGATCGGCCGGAGTGGACGCCGACAGGCTCGCCGCCACCACGGCACGGCGGTACCCCCCCCCGGACCACCATCGATGTCGGCGTGGAGGGCCGGGGGGAGCCGTGACGTGAGTCTTCAGCGGTACGCGCTTCCGTTCGCGGCAGGTCCCATCAGGTGCGGGTCCAGCGCTGGTTGCTGCCGTTCGAGCAGGAGTAGAGCTGGATCTGCGTGCCGTTGGCGGTGCCGCCTCCGACGGCGTCGAGGCAGAGACCGGACTGGACTCCGACGATGGATCCGTCGGAATTGAGGCGCCACTTCTGGTTGTCGCCGCCCCAGCAGCTGTAGATCTGCACCTGGGCGCCGTTGCCGGTGCCGGCGGCGTCCAGGCACTTGTTGCCGTAGACCCTGAACTCGCCGGCGGTGGTGAAGGTCCACTGCTGTTGTGTTCCGTTGTGGCAGTCCCACAGGTTGACCCGGGTGCCGTCGGTGGTGCCGGCGTTGGGTACGTCGATGCAGCGGCCCGAACCGACGCCCTTGATCGGTCCGGCATCGGAAGGGGGCGTGGAGGAGCCGCCGTTGAGCGCGTTGAGGACGGCGGTGTAGGCGGGCTTCTTGCTGCCGTCGCTGTTGAACAGCAGCGGCGTGTGCTCCGGTCGCCAGGAGTCGGAGTCGCGCACACCCCAGACGGTGATGCCGAGGCAGCGCGGGACGGCCAGACAGTCGTTGGTCACGTTGGCGTACGTCGTTGCCGAGGCACCCTGGATGTCGAGCTCGGTGATGGCCACGTCGACGCCGAGGGCGGCGAAACTCTGCAAGGTGGTGCGGAAGTTGCTGTTGTAAGGGCTGCCGCTGTTGAAGTGTGACTGGAAGCCGACGCAGTCGATCGGCACGCCGCGCTGCTTGAAGTCTCGGACCATGGCGTACATGGCCTGGGTCTTGGCCCAGGTCCAGTCCTCGACGTTGTAGTCGTTGTAGCAGAGCTTGGCGGCCGGGTCGGCGGCGCGCGCCGTGCGGAAGGCGACCTCGATCCAGTCGTTGCCCGTGCGCTGCAGGTTGGAGTCGCGCCGGGCTCCCGAACTGCCGTCGGCAAAGGCCTCGTTCACGACGTCCCACTGGGCGATCTTGCCCTTGTAGTGGCCCATCACGCCGTTGATGTGGTCGATCATCGCCTGACGCAGCGTGCCGCCGCTGAGGCTCTGCATCCAGCCTGGCTGCTGTGAGTGCCAGGCCAGGGTGTGACCGCGCACCTGCTTGCCGTTCTGCACCGCCCAGTTGTAGACGCGGTCACCGGCGGTGAAGTTGAACTGGCCCCGCTGCGGTTCGGTGGCGTCTATCTTCATCTCGTTCTCGGCCGTCACCGAGTTGAACTCACGGCCCGCGATCGTCGTGTACGCCGAGTCACCCAGCCTGCCCGAGGCGATGGCGGTGCCGAAGTAGCGGCCGCTCTGCGACGCCGCGGCACCGAGCGTGCTCTCGGCGGCGTGTGCTCTCGGCGGCGCGCCCAGCGTGGCCACGGCACCGAGGACGACGGCGACCAGCGCCAGCAGCAGACCGCGGATCTTCCGGCGGGCAGCGGTTCTGGGATGGGCATTCAAGGCCATGGCTGTGCCTCCAGGGTAGGAATCACGGAAGTGGTGAAGCGCAGGGGAACGGGTCGTCCGCACCCACTGGACAGACCGACACAGGCACGGGGTACTCCTTCGCGGCTCGGCCGGGGGGACCGGAACGGGGTGGCGCGGGCGCTCGGGTACGCGGATCTTTCGCGCGGCTGTGGGCGGATCTGCTGTGCGGCACTTGCCCAGGACCAACGGGGTTCGAAATTACGAACTGTGACCCCTGTCTCACAGCTAGAGATGATTGAGGCTTTGACGAGGAGTCGTCAATACACCTCGTAAAGAAAGTTTCGGTTTCACACCCGAAAATTTCTGAGTCCCGGCGGGCCGGCCGGCGAGCCCCCGATGCCGCGTCTGCGGATGCTCCGGGGTCAGGTTCAGGGCCGGAGTGTGGGGTGCTCCGGGTCGGCTCGACGCTTCTCAAGGCCAGAGAGGAAGCGCTGTTTATAGACAGAGCGGCGACGGCCCTTGACCGGAGTGGTCCCTATTCCTAGCTTGTGGCGTCAGAGAATCCGGGAATGTTTCCGAAACTTTCGAAACAGATTCCGGGACCCCGGCGCGGCCGCTCCGTGGTTCATCGCGGTTGCCTCGCCCCCGCCCCCGAAGGAGCCCCTCTGATGTGGTTTCGCCACTCGTCCCCGGTCCGTCCAAGACGCTTCCTAGCCGCCCTCGCGCCCTTGCTCCTTGTGGCCGCCTTCCTCGGCGCCCAGCCCGCCGAGGCGGCGACGGTAGACCCCAACGCCTCGTATGTGCTGGTCAACCGCAACAGTGGCAAGGCCTTGGACGTCTACAACATGGCGACCGACGACGGCGCCCGCGTCACCCAGTGGACCAGGAACGATCAGTACCAGCAGCAGTGGCAGTTCGTCGATTCCGGTGACGGCTACTACCGCATCAAGTCCCGCCACTCGGGCAAGGTGCTGGACGTCCACAACTGGTCCACCGCGAACGGCGCCCCGATCGTCCAGTGGACCGACCTGAACGCCACCAACCAGCAGTGGCGGCTGGCCGACAGCTCGGACGGCCACGTGAGGTTGATCTCGCGCCACAGCGACAAGGCCCTCGAAGCGCAAGGCGCGTCTACCGCCGACAACGCGAACATCGTCCAGTACGACGACTGGGGTGGCACCAACCAGCAGTGGCAGCTCGTCAAGGTCGGCGGCGACAACCCCGGCCCGTGCGATCTTCCGTCGGCGTACCGCTGGACATCAACGGGCGCGCTGGCGCAGCCCAGGCCGGGATGGGTCTCGCTCAAGGACTTCACCGTCGTCCCCTACAACGGCAGGCAACTCGTCTACGCGACGACGCACGACACGGGGACGAGTTGGGGTTCGATGAACTTCGGCCTGTTCACCAACTGGTCGGAGATGGGCTCGGCCGGCCAGAACGCGATGTCGGCTTCCACCGTGGCGCCCACGCTCTTCTACTTCGCACCGAAGAACATCTGGGTGCTCGCCTACCAGTGGGGCGGAACAGCCTTCTCCTACCGGACGTCGAGCGACCCCACCAACCCGAACGGCTGGTCATCTCAGCAGGTGCTCTTCTCCGGAACCATCTCCGGCTCCGGAACAGGGCCCATCGACCAGACCCTCATCGGTGACGGGACGAACATGTACCTGTTCTTCGCCGGTGACAACGGCAAGATCTACCGGGCCAGTATGCCGATCGGGAACTTCCCGGGCAGCTTCGGCACGAACTCGACAGTGATCATGAGCGATACGACGAACAACCTGTTCGAGGCCCCACAGGTTTACAAGCTGCAGGGCCAGAACCGCTACCTCATGATCGTCGAGGCGATCGGTTCGCAGGGCCGCTACTTCCGCTCGTTCACGGCCACCAGCCTGAACGGTTCATGGACACCCCAGGCCGCGACCGAGAGCAACCCCTTCGCCGGCAAGGCCAACAGCGGCGCCGGCTGGACCAACGACATCAGCCATGGCGAACTGATCCGCAGCAGCGCTGATCAGACCATGACCGTGGATCCCTGCAACCTGCAGCTGCTCTACCAGGGGCGCAGCCCCAACTCCGGTGGCGACTACGGCCTCCTGCCCTACCGTCCGGGTCTGCTGACACAGCAGCGCTGACGGCGTGACGAGGGTCCGGCTCCGGTAGGGAGCCGGCGTGGCGGGCTCCGGTGATGAACTCGGCCTCGTGGTTGGCCATCCCGCCCGGTCAGCCCCGCGTCACGCCATCGAGCACCGCCTGGAACGCGTCGGTGACCGGGCGCAGTTCGTCGTCCAGTTCGTCGATGTCGACCACCTCGTCCGCGTCGGCCCAGCGCCTGAGCACCGCGACGTACGCCGCCTGTACGGCGCCGCCGATCGCGGACGGGAGAGGGGCGGTCGCGGCGAGGCCGGTGCGCTGCGCCGCGTACCGGCTCACCGTCTCCGCCCATACGCGCCAGTGGGCGGCGGTCTCCGCGACGAGGGCGGTGTCCCGGTCGAGCACCCGGAAACGGTCGAGCCACGTGTCCGGCGCCGCGGCCTGGGACAGGTGTGTCGAGCGGACGACCGCCGTTCGTACGGCCTTCATGACGGGCGCGTCATCGGCGTCGTGGAGGGCCGAGTGCAGCCGCTCGACGGCGCGGTCGAACTCGCCCCACACGATCCCCGCCTTCGAGCCGAAGTAGCGGAACAGCGTCGAGCGCCCGACGCCTCCGGCGGCCGTGATGGCCTGGAGTGTCGTCGCCTCGTAGCCGTCGCGGAGCAGCAGCTCGAAGGCGATCTCCTCAAGGGCTTCGCGGGTCGAGGCCGGCGGTCGTCCGCGCGGGCGGGTACGGGAGGTGGTCATCGTCCGAGCGTAGTGAAAGGAGCGCGGTGAAGTATTTTTGGGACGAGGTGCCAAAATGGTTCCGGGTGGCCCTCGCACCACGAGGCCACCACGCCGGCCACTCGCCGGGACACAAGCGTTCAAGGAGCAGACGATGCGCGCATGGCAGTTCACCGAAGTCGGCAAACCCCTCACCCTGAGCGAGGTGCCGACACCCGTACCCGCCGCGGACGAACTCGTCGTGCACGTCCGTGCCGCCGGGCTCTGCCACAGCGACGTCGGGTTTCTCGACGGCACGCTGACGCCGCTGCTCCCGTTCCGGCCGATCACGCTCGGTCACGAGATCGCGGGCACCGTCTCCGCCGTGGGATCCGGGGTCACCCGGTTCACCGTGGGCCAGAAGGTCGTCGTTCCCGCGGCCATCGAAGGACCGGGAACATCGAAGAACGGCGGGTTCGCGGACGAGGTCGTCGTGCTTGAGCGACTCGTCGTTGCGCTGCCCGACGGGGTGCCGTTCGACCAGGCGGCAGCCGCCACCGACGCCGGTCTCACCTCGTACCACGCGGTCTCGGCGCAGGGGAAGGTCTCCGCCGGCTCCCGGGTCGGGATCATCGGACTCGGCGGGCTGGGCTCGCTCGGCGCGCAGACCGCGCTCGCGCTCGGCGCGAAGCTGTTCGTGGCCGAGAAGAACGAGCGCGTGCACGACTTCGCGCGCTCGCTCGGCGCCGAGAGGGTCGCGGGCGACATCACCGACTTCGCGGGCGAGGGCCTCGACGTGGTCATCGACTTCGCCGGGTTCGGGACGACCACCGACGGCGCGATCCATGCCGTACGGCGTGGCGGACGGATCGTCCAGGTCGGTCTCGGCCGCGCACGCGGCGAGATCGACCTCCAGGCACTCACGCTCAACGAGGTCGAACTCGTCGGTTCCCAGGCCGGGTCGAAGGAGGACTGCGCGGCGGTGCTGGATCTCGTCGCCGAAGGCAAGCTGTCCTCACGCATCACCGAGATCGGATTCGACGACATCGCCGACGGGATCGACCAGCTGGAGCGCGGCGAGGTCATCGGACGGTTGGTCGCCACCTTCGGGTGACGGCTGCCCCGGCGCGGTCCGTGTCGTCGCAGGGGGATCGCACGTCAGTCGGGTACCAGACCAACTCGCCTACCAGTACGGCGACATGGCACTGCGCATCGTGAACGCCGGATGAGGGTGCGGGACTGGGGTGTGAAGGTGCCCGGCGTGCTGCGAACGCCCTTTCGTTGTCTCAGGCGGCAGCGCCTGTGATGATCGGCGGATGATCTCGACCGGTGGTCCCGACGGGCGCGCGGGAATCGACGTGGCGCTGGTGAAGCGGCTGATCGCCGCGCAGTTTCCGCGGTGGGCGTGTCTGCCGGTCGTCCCGGTCGCGGTGGACGGCTGGGACAACCGCACCTACCGCCTCGGGGAGGACAAGACCGTCCGTCTGCCCACCGCCGCCGGCTATGCCCCCGCCGTCGACAAGGAGTGCGACTGGCTGCCGCGTCTGGCCCCGCGGCTGCCGAAGGCTGTGCCCACCGTCCTGGCCAAAGGCGCTCCGGGGGAGGGGTATCCCTACTCCTGGTCGGTACGCGACTGGCTGCCCGGTGAGACGGCTTCCCCCGAAGGCATCGACGACATGCGGCGGTTCGCTGCCGACGTGGCCGGGTTCATGCTCGCCCTCCAGCGCTGCGACGCCACCGGCGGGCCCGCCGCGGGGATGCAGAGTGCCTATCGCGGCGCGTCGCCCGCCCACTACGACGACGAGACACATCGGTGCATCGAGGCCCTGGGCGGCCGGATCGACAGCGAGCGGGCCACCGAGGTCTGGCGGGCGGCACTCGCCTGCGAATACCGAGGGGAACCGGTGTGGTTCCACGGCGACCTCAGTGGCAACAACCTGCTCGTCGACGGCGGAGAACTGTCGGCCGTCATCGACTTCGGCACCTCAGGGGTCGGAGATCCGGCCTGTGACCTCACCATTGCGTGGACCCTGTTCCGTGCGGAGAGCCGTGAGGAGTTCCGCCGAACAGTCCGGCAGGACGACGGTACTTGGGCCAGAGCCAGGGGCTGGGCATTGTGGAAATCCGCTCTTACGGTGGCCAACTGCCCCGACCCCGAAGACGAACTCGTCGCCATCCACCTCCATGTGATCAACGAGGTACTCGCCGACCACGAACGCCTCACGTAATCAATGCTCCGACCTTTAGCGGGAAGAAGCGCCGGACTATGCCGAAAGGGCCACGCGTTTGACGGTGCCGGCCGGTCCGGAACTCCATGTCTCCACACAGCGTTTAGCGATGGGCGTACGAGGGTGGCGCGGCGAAGTGGTGTGTGGGGGCGCGTTCTTGGGAAGGGCGCGGGAGTGGTCGTGGTGACGGGACCGTTCTGGCGAAGGAGGAGGTGACCGGGCCTCAGGGGAGCCGCTTCGAGAGGATCGAGGCCCGTTTCACCACGGAGGGCGGCGTGTCCCACGAGTTCTGGGCGGTACGTAATCGTCCGGTTTTATGCCAGGGGTTGCGCATCGTCATGAATATTCGCCATTTCTCAGGCCGGTACAGTGAGAATGTCGGGCGGCTGGAATGACCGAAATCCCAATTATCCTGCCCGATTGTTGACCGTCCCTGTCATATGACAGAAGGGTGTGCAGCCATTGGCTCCGCGTTCAGGATCGATTCCTGTTGACGTCGCGGATTCTTTGCCTGTGGAAGTTTCAAGGGAAAGAAGTGGATACGAGACATAAAGGAACGCGGCCGGCGGGCAATGCCTTATGGCGTTCAAGTTACCGTGTTATGGTCTGCCGGGTCGGGGCGACCCGCTCCAGCTCCGATGTGCCCTCGTCGACATGGACGGAGAGTGCCGTGCCGAGAACCCACACTGCTCCGGCGGGAGAATTTCCTCCCGCGTTGTTGTCAATCGCCTTTGGTAGGCCCTGGAAAACGGAGCCTCCGGCTTTGTGTCCCGAAGCGAGATGTCGCTGTGCACGGCACATGGGGGCAATTGTCCCGCCCCCGTGATCGTCACCGGCCCGGCGCACCGGGAAAAGCCGATGACGGCGTCGCTCGCCTTCGGCTTGGTGACCCGCGAACCGGGCCCTCCATATGCGCTTATGGGGAAACCGTGCCATTCGGGAATATGAGGTGAGAAATGACGGAAATGACAGGCAGGTCGTTATCTCCGGTCGAGGCGCCCCGCCCGGCACCGAAGGGGGACAGGGTCGCCGACTTCAGGGCGAAGGTGCGGGCCGCGGGGCAGGAGTGGACCGGCAGCGAGCCGGACGAACTGGTTGAGCTGCTGACCAAGGCGGCGGCGGGTGATCCGAGGCTGGCGGCCATCGTGGACGCCGGGGGGAGTCTGCTGCAGGACTTCCTCGACGGATACCAGCAGAAAACCACCGCGGATGTGTCGCGTGATCTGGCAGGCGACCTCGCCGACGGTCATCCGGTGCCCGCGGACGTGCTCGAAGGGCTCACTCCTCGCTACCTGATCGCCGTCGTGAGGCCGGCGGAGCCCGGCCGCGCGGTGGACGCGCTGCGCGCGGTTGCGGGAGAGGACCCGCTGCTGACGCACCGGGACGGCAACGTCGTTCTCTTCATCCCGGCCGCCGGTCCCGGCAGCGGCGAACGCTCGGTGACACGGCTGACCCAGTGTCTTGGCGGCAGCGGTTGGCTCGCGACCGCGGAACGGGACAGAGCCGGCCTCGTCGACGGGTTCAACGAGGCGTCCTACGTGCTGAGGCTGGTGGTGGCGGGCCTGCGGCCGAGCGGTGCCTACACGATCTCGGACGTGCTGGTCGAGTACGCGGTCACTCTCCACGAGCAGGTGCGGGCCGACCTGGCCGCGATGATCAGGCCGCTCCGGGCGCACAAGGCCCTGTGGGAGACGCTGACCGCCTTCGTCGACTCCGACTACAGCAGGAACAAGGCGGCCCGCAGTCTGTTCATCCACCGCAGCACACTGGACTACCGCCTGAGGCGGATCGGAGACGTCACCGGCTGTGACCCGACCAGTGGCAGGGGCGCGCAGATGCTGACGGCGGCGATGATCGCCGAGACCCTGCAAGTCCGATGAGCCGACGATCTCACGCGTGAGCCGCGACCGCGGTTCGACCGGTGGCCGAATTCAATCAATTCTCGGGTGGTTCTCCGCGAATTGCGGAAAATCGGAACCGGGTCATGATGAACCCTGCGCGGGCACCTAGTGTTCGTTCTCCCGAGCGGAGAAACTTGAGCGCTGAATGGACTGGTTCGATTGAGTAACAGATGGGTTGTGCTCATTGGCTCGTTCCTGGCCTACATGTTCGACGCGCTGGAAATCCTGCTGCTGTCGTACACGTTGCCTGTGATCCGTGACGATCTGGGACTCACGACGACACAGGGCGGCCTGCTTGCCACGGCGACGTTGCTCGGGATCGGGGTGAGCAGCGTGACGGTCGGCTGGCTCGCCGACAACTACGGCCGCAAACGGGCGCTGATGGTTTCGCTCGCGGTGTTCGGCGTGTTCACCGCGGCGATCTTGGTGGTCCACAGTTTCACGGTATTCCTGCTTCTGCGTTTCGTGGCGGGTCTGGGACTCGGAGGGGTCTGGGGAGTGGTGTCGACCTACGTGGTCGAGACCTGGCCGGCCGCGAAGCGGGGCCGTGCCGTCGCGTTCGTGCTCAGTTCCTTCCCGATCGGCGGGATGGTCGCCGCGACCCTGTCGGGCGCGTTGCTGCCGAACTGGCGCCTGCTGTTCTTCATCGGCGGCGTGGGCGTGGTGATCCCGCTGGTCGTCGTCGGACTGTTCTTCCGCGAGTCGGACGAGTGGGTTCAGCAGAAGACCACGCCGGTGAAGGTGACCGAGATCTTCGCTCCGGAACTGCGCAGGAACACCGTGCTCGCCGCGACCGTGGCGGCGCTCGCCATGTTCGGGGCGTGGGGCGCGTCCACGTGGCTGCCGACCTACCTCCAGACCGACAAGGACATACCGGCCGCGACGGTCGCGATGTTCATGACGGTGCTCAATCTCGGGATGTTCGTCGGCTACAACGTCTTCGGGCTGATCGCCGACCGGATCGGCCGCAAGGCCGCCCTGGTGCTGTCACTGGCCGGTGTCGCGCTGACCTTGCCGCTGTACGTGGTCGCCGCCGACCGCATGACGTTGTTCTGGCTGGGCCCGATGTTCGCCTTCTTCGCCGCCTACGCGGGCATCTTCGGTGTGTACATGGGGGAGTTGTTCCCGACCAGGGTGCGCACGACCGGTGCCGGATTCTGCTACAACATCGGACGTGGCGTGTCCGCGTTCGCGCCGCTCACGCTGGGTGTGCTGGCTGTCAACGCGGGCTTCGGCGCGGGGCTGTTGGTGTGCGCCGGCTTCATGGCCTGCTCGGCGATCGCGATGACCTTCCTGCCCGACCAGCACGGCGCGACCCAGTTGCGGGAAGCCTCGGCGGCGCGCGGCTGACAGAGACCGGCGCCGGCGCCTCAAGCGTCTCTCTTCCGGTTCGCCGCAAGGCTGTCACCGGTCCGCCACAGGTAGCTGCGCATCGAGAGCGACGCGGCGCGCATGGCCGCGCGGATGTCGTCGAGGTCGTCACCGGCGAGCTCGCCACGCGACGGGGTGAGCGTGGGCAGCATCAGCCTGGCCGCCTCCAGCAGACACAGCGTCGCGTCCAGCTGTGCGCTGGCCGGCAGCTGGCTCAAGTCCTCGTACAGCGTCTGAATCAGGGCGTCCGGCTCTGCCGGCGCCGAAGTCCCGGTATCGCGCGCGACTTTTGTCACGGCCGTTCCTCGAAGCTGCTCCACCGTGCACACAAGGCTGAGTCTCCTCCCCGTAGCTCGTCGGCCGACGCCATTCCCCGGCACACGTCAATGCAAACAACGCAGGAACTCCGAAAAATTCGGAGGGGGTTCCGAGGCGGGCGGAAACCGGCGGGTTGCCACGGCGTTCCAGTGACAGGAGTGAGTGATTCCACCTAGGATCTTATTCTAGTGCTTCTCGCTCTGCATTTCTCCGTTTACGGTCCTGGCCTAACCGGCTGTACGGAATGGATGGGTGCCATGGACAATGATCAGAACGGCCGCGAAGTATCCACGTCGGTCGGTGGCTGGGGTCTCAGCTCGGTCCAGGTCAGAATCCTGGAAGGGGTTGCGGCCGGCTTCTCGAGCGGGCGGCTTTCGAGAGAGTTGCATCTCAGCTCGAAGACCATCGACTATCACGTCCGTGTCATGTCCGACAAACTTCAGGCGCCGAATCGTGTCTCGTTGGTTTCGAGGGCTTTCGTCCTCCAGGTTCTGCGAACGGATTCGTGGCCCCCGCGCATCGCGCGTGAAACCGCGGATTAACCGCATGGTGTGTCGTCCATCACGGCGCGTCCTCCACTCCGGTCAGCCGTGTGGGCGGAGAGAACACGATGTCCTCGGTCGCCCGCGCGCGTCCGCCGGCTTAATGGCTTGGCTCGAATACGGCATTGGTGCCGCCCGGCAGCTATCATTCCGCAGGGTAGTCCAATCCGGGCCTTAAACCGTCTTCTTTGGGGTTTCTCCTAAAGTCGAAGACGCTCACGCTGCGTCGTTGACACGACCTGGGCCGTCCTCCAGCATGGAATCAAACGGCTGCCATTCAATTGCCCTCGCTGAAACATGGCGAGCGCGCAGCTCAACGACCAAAGCAGGCCATTCGCCGACGTCGTCAGCATCCGAGCTCTGGAGGAGTGACCATGTCAAATCTGGATGAGCTTTCCAGTCCACCTCAAACAGCGCTGGAGTCTCAGGATGAGGTAGGAATAGTTGGCCAGTACTACGACGACAAAACGGCCAGGCTTGTTCGCAAATACGGGCCCGGACCCAGGATTCACTATCACGTGGGTCACTACCCCTCCTCGCAAACGCCGCTGAATGTCCAGGAGGCGACTGCCGACGCCATTCGCGGCAGCATACGGATTCATCAAGAGGGACTGCTGCGGTACGCGGCGAAGATCTGGGGCGCCGAACACCGGCTGTCGGGCAGGATCCTGGACGTCGGCTGCGGTCTTGGCGGTGGCTCGCTCTTCTGGGCGCAGGAGTACGGCGCCGACGTCACGGCGGTCACCAACGCGCCGGAACACGCGCCCATAGTCGAGGGGTTCGCGCGCGAGTGCGGTGTGGGCGGGCAGGTCCGGGCACTGGTCTGCGATGCGATGCATCTCCCCCTGGACGACGGCCCCTACGACGCGGCGGTGGCCATCGAGAGCAGCGGCTACTTCGACCGCCCGCGGTGGTTCGAGCGGCTGTCGCGCGTGCTTCGTCCGGGCGGGAGCGTGTGCATCGAGGAGGTGTTCACCACGCGCCCGCACGGGGCCGATGTGTGGGCCGAATACTTCTACACGAAGCCGGCCTCGGTGCTCGACTACGCGGAAGCCGCGAAGGCCGCGGGTTTCGAGTTGGTCGACGACGTCGACGCCACGTCGGAGACCCAGCCGTTCTGGGAGGAGAGTGCCGCCTGGACGAAGGCGGTACTGGACAGTGACGACACTCTTTCGGCCGTTGCCCGCAGGCAGCTGAGGATATCCCTGCTCGCGAACCAGGCGCTCGGCACCGAATGGCAGGCGGGCGGATTGCGGCTTGGCTTCCTGCGCTTCGAGCTGAGGTGAGCGCGGAACGCGCCGGCGAATTCCCGTAATCCCCACGGCACCTGACGGCCTGCCGGGTCGTCAGCGGTTGCCAGTAGATCACGCAGGCGCTCGGCTGGGGTGTGCCCAGCCGAGCACAGCGGGTTTCCGTCGCCGAATTCCCGCCACCTTCTTCACAACGATACGGAGTACCTGATGACGCTCCAGCAGTTTCCCGCTCCCAGTGACGTCGCCGGCATGTACGACGGGATCGGTCAGATCTACGGCTCCGCGTGGGGCCCCAACAAGCACTACGGGTACTGGGACGACGACGCCGACGACAGCTCCATCGAGGCTGCCACCGACCGCCTGACCGACATGATGATCGCCGGTATCGCCGCGCAGGCCGGCCAGCGGGTCCTGGACATCGGCTGCGGCATCGGCCATCCCGCGCAGCGGCTCGTCCGCGCCTGCGACGTGGACGTGCTGGGCATCTCCGTCAGCCACGTCCAGGTGGCGCGGGCCAACGAACTCGCGGCCGAGGCAGGGCTCGGCGACCGCGCCACGTTCCAGTTCACGGACGCGATGAACATGCCCTTCCCCGACGCCTCGTTCGACGCGGCCTGGGCTTTCGAGTCGATGTGGCACATGCCCGACCGCGGCCAGGTGCTCGCCGAGACCGCCCGCGTGCTGCGCCCCGGCGGCCGTCTCGCCATCGCCGACGTCATCGAGCGCGGCCCGGTCAGCCCCGAGGGACGCGTGGTCCTGGACCACATCTGCGAGAACTACGCGGTGCGCTCCCTGGGCACGATTGACGAATACCGGACGGCCTTGGCCGCCAACGGTTTCGTCGACGCGGAGATCCGTGACATCAGCGACAACGTCTCCCGTACCCTCGCGGTCATGGCCGACGCCGTGGAGACCGTCCGCGACAAGCTGACCGCGCTCGTCGGCGACGAACAGGCCACCTCGCTCATCGACTTCATGCGTCTGTCCGCCGTCACCCCGGAGAGCGGTTACGTCTTCCTGACCGCGGTCCGCGCCTGACCGGCTCGCCCGCACCCGCCTTGGCCTGCGCCGCACCCCGGCGCAGGCCGAGCCGGCCGGTGTGACACGTCCGACAAGCCGAAACGGCCCGCCAGTTGAACTGGCGGGCCGTCACGAGTTACGGGGCAAGATCCAAACGACAGGCCCTAGCCCCCCTGCCGTACCCGCAACTCGGTCAAGGCCCGAAGCGGGAACACCGGCCGGTGCCGTGGCGGCGGCCCGGGCGCCAGAGTCAGATCGGGCATCCTGGCGGCGATGGCCTGTACCGCGATCTCCAGTTCCGCGCGGGCGAATCCGGCTCCGAGGCAGAAGTGGATGCCGTGCCCGAACGCCAGATGCGAGGCGGACCGACCGCCCGGACTGAACGCGGCCGGACACGCGTGGGCGCGGCTGTCCCGGCCGGCCGCCCCGTACAGCAGAAGCAGCCGGCTCCCGGCGGCCAGGGGGACATCGCCGACCACGACGTCACGGACGGCGGTCCGGTACATGCCCGCCAGCGGACTGTCGAACCGCAATCCCTCCTCGACAAGGTCCCGCGCGGCGATCTTCCCGTCGACGACCTCGGCCCAGCCGCCGGGTGACCGAAGCTGCTGGAAGACAAGAGTGCCAAGCGCCTCGGCGCAGGTCATGTGCCCCGCGAAGATCAGTGTGGGGACCTGGCCGGAGACATCGTCGGCGGTGAGCGTCTGGCCCGCCTTGCCGTCGTGGAGCAGCTCACTGATCAGGTCGTCCCGCGGCGAGGCGAGCCGCTCCTGCACGAGTGAACGGGCGAACGCTCCGAAGTCCATCAGCCCGCGGGCGCATTCACGCAGCCGGTCGGGATCGGCGTCGCGCTGCAGCATCATGAGTTCGATGCGCTGCTCGGACCACGTACGGCAGCGGTCGAGGTACTCGTCCGGGACCCCGAGGCGCCGGCAGATCACCTCAAGGGCGTAGGGAACGGCGAAGTCCGAGATGAAGTCGAACTCCTCCGCGACCGCGGCCCGTTCGACGAGGTCGGTGGCGATCGTACGCATCGTGGGTTCGAACGCCCGGACCCTGGCCGGCGTGAACCCGATGTTGAGCACTTCCCTGACCCGGGAGTGCTCGGGAGGGTCGAGTGAGCCGACCCCCAGGGTGTCGGCGCCCCGCCAGGTGCGGAACATCCGGCTCACGTCCTCGGGCAACGCCACCGCGGGACGAGGGTTGTGATCGCGCGCCGAGAAGCTCTGGTCGTCCCGCAGCACGGCGACCATGTCCTCGCGCCGGGTGACGCACCACGCGTCGAGCAAAGGGGCGTAGAAGACCGACTCCATCTCTCCGATGTCGCCCAGAAATGAATACGGGTCGTCGCGATGTGCGCCGTACGGGTCGAACGACCTGTCCTCATGCAGTTGCCCGGAATCAACTGACATAGCCATTCCGCCTCTCAAGCTTTCATCGAACCATTCCCGGTAATTATCAGTGACGTTGTGTGATGCCGGGAGCACCTATTATTCCGCAGGGTAGTCCAATCCGGGTCCCGCACCGTCTTCTTTGGGGTTTTTCCTAAAGTCGAAGCCGCTCACCGCACGTCGTTGACATGACACGATGGGGTCGTTCAGGATGGCGGTCGGAACGGTCACACGAATTCCGGCTCAGCAGCGCGGCACATATTCAGCACGGTGATTTTCGGTGGTGCAATTCGCGAACCCCAAGCGCGTAGGTTCTGACCAGGAATTGGGAAGGCGTACGACCGGAGGAGAATCTCGATGAGCGCACTCGACACCTCGTCGACCGGGCTCCAGGCCTTCCCGTCGCCGAGGACGGTGCAGTCCACGCTGCTGCCCGTCATGCGGCAGCAGACCTCCGCACTGGAGCCGACCCTGGCCCGGATCTGCTCCTACCACCTCGGCTTCGTCGACGAACACGGCGAGCCCAGCGGTGCGGAGGGCGGCAAACTGACCCGCGCCACCCTCATGACGCTGGCGGCCGACGGCGTCGGCCTGCGGCCGGAGGACGTGCGCTGCCACGCGGCGGCACTGGAGTTGCTGCACAACTCCACCCTCATTCACGACGACATCATCGACGCGGACGAGCTGCGTCGCGGCCGGCCGGCCGCCTGGAAGGTGTTCGGCGCCAGTCTGGCCATCCTGGCCGGGGACGCGTTGCAGGCGCTCGGGCTCCAGATGGTCGTCGACGACCCCGGCCCCGGCCGTGCGGAGATCTCCAGCGTGTTCGCCGAAGCCATCGGTCTGGTTCTCGCGGGCCAGGCTCGCGAGTTCACCGTACGGCTCGGTCCGGACACCGGCATCGCGGAGTACGAACGCATCGTGGAGGAGAAGACGTCCGCGCTGCTGGAGTGCGCACTGGTGACGCCCGCACTCCGGGCGGGCAGACCGGAGCACGTCCTGACCGCACTGCGCGGCGCCGGCAGGCATCTGGGCCTCGCTTTCCAGATCTTCAACGACGTCGAGGACATCTGGGGCGACCCCGCGGTGACCGGCAAGCCCGTCCGGAGCGACATCCTGCGGCGCAACCCGAGCTGTCCGGTGCTGGTGGCCCTGTCCGCCGACAGCCCGGCCGGCGAACGACTGCGCCGCCTGTGGCACGCCGACGGCACCACGGAGGCGCACTTGCGGGACATGGCCGACCTCGTCGAGGAATCCGGCGGCCGGCACGCGGCCGAGCAACTGTCCCGCGGCCACTTGGACTCGGCCCTGGAGTACCTCGGACAAGCCGAGCTGTCCCCGGCCGCGGCCACCGAACTGACCGTGTTGTTCGACCGCATCGTCAATCGCACGGCGGACACCGGGGCGACGAGCTCCCGTACGTCGTGACCGTCTTCGACAAGGTGATCTGAACCTCGATTCCGGCGGAGGCCGTCAGTGAGTTCCCCAGCTCAATTGCCTTTCGAGCAGACGAATGTGCTGCGACTCGCGCCAGGGCTGCGCACGCTCCAGTCCCAGGGCGCGGTCCACCGGGTGCGTACCGCCGAGGGCGACGAGGCGTGGCTGGTCACCGGTCACGCCTGGGTGAGGCAGTTGCTCGACGACGACCGGCTCGGCCGCTCCCATCCCGATCCCGAGGCCGCGGCGAAGGACAGCGGATCGGCCCTTCTCGCCAACCTGCTGGGCGACTTCGCCACCGACCACGCCCGGTTGCGCGCGCTGCTGGAGCCGCACTTCTCACCCGAGCGGATGCTGGCGCTGCGGCCCTACGTCGAGAAACAGACCGGACAGCTCCTGGATGCGATGGCCGGGCGGAAGCCACCGGTGGACCTGCGCGAGGCGTTGGCGCTGTCGCTGCCGATTCAGGTGATCTGCGAGTGGCTGGGCGTGCCCCAGGAGGACAAGGACCGGTTCGGCGGCTGGACCCAGGACGCCGCCAACGTCGGGGACCCGGTCAGGTCCAAGCAGGGGCTGGGCGAGCTGTTCGGCTACTGCAGGCAACTCGTCGCCGAGAAGCGGCGACATCCGGGCGACGACGTGATCTCCAGGATCTGCGCGACCGAGGGGATCAGCGACAACGAAGTCCTCGGACTGACCGCGCTGTTGCTGTTCGGCGGTTACGAGACCACGGTGGCCCGGATCGGCACCTGTGTGCTGCTGTTGCTGGCCAACCCCGAGCAGTGGCAGGCGTTGCTCCTGGACCCGGGTCTCATCCCCGGCGCCGTCGAGGAAACCCTGCGGGTGTCGATGCCGAACCCGCACAACGGCGGCATGCCCCGCTATGCGCTCACGGACTTCGAGATCGACGGAGTCACCATCCGTACCGGCGACTTCGTGATGCTGAACATCATCGCGGCCAACCACGACGAGACGGCCTTCGCCGACGCCGGCCGGGTCGATGTCACCCGCGACACCACCGGCAGCCTCATGTTCGGGCACGGTGCGCACTACTGCGTCGGCGCGACGCTGGCCCGGATGCAGCTCCAGGTGGTCCTCACCCAGCTCGTCGCACGATTCCCGACCCTGGCTCCGGCTGTCGGTGTCGAGGAGCTGAAGCTGCGCCACAACACGCTGATCGGCGGGTTGATCCAACTTCCGGTGACATGGTGATTGGATCCTGATGCTGCACAAGATATCGACAGACGTAGTCACGAAGAGCCCGGACCCGGTCCGCGCGTATCTCCTGTTGATGCGACTCGACAGGCCCACGGGGTACGTCCTCTATCTGCTTCCGGGGCTGTGGGCCGTCGCCCTCGCCTCCGGCCGGCGACCGGACCCGCTCACGGTGGTGGTGGTCGCTGTCGCCGCCGTGCTGGTGCGCGGCGCGGCCTGCGCGGTCAACGATGTGGTCGACAAGGACGTCGACGTCCGGGTCGCCCGCACCGTGTCGCGTCCGGTCGCGGCGGGAACGGTCAGCGTCAGGAACGCTCTTCTGTTCGCCGCCGCACAAGCCGTGGTCGCCCTGCTGGTCCTGGCGGTGGCGAACGTGGAGACGGCCCTGGTCGTCGGGGCCTCGTACCCGCTGATCGTCGCCTACCCCTACATGAAGCGCGTCTTCTTCTGGCCTTCGGCGTTCCTGGCGTTGGTCATGAGCGTCTATGTGCTGATCGGCTGGACGGCGGTGTCCGAGAGCGCCGACTACCCGCTCGCGGTGTACGGCCTGTACGCCGGCGGCGCCTTCTGGACCCTGATTCACGACGGGATCTACTCCCATCAGGACAAGGAGTACGACCGGAACATCGGCGTCAAGTCCTCCGCCCTGCTCTTCGGCAAGGCCACCAAGGCGTGGCTGGCGGTCTTCATCGTGCTCAGCGTCGGCGGCGTGCTGTGGGCCGGCTCCCAGACGTCGATCGGCTGGGCGTTCTACCTGATCGTCGTGCTCGCCGGAATCTATCTGTCCTGTCTGGTCGTACGGGTCGATCTGGACGATCCGAAATCGTGCTGGGACACCTTCGTCGCCAACACGTACTTCGGCTGGATCATCCTCGCGGCCGTGGTCGCCGGGAAGTTCACATGACCGATGAGCTGCGTGCGACAGACTCGATGTGGCAGGGGAGCGGCGTCGACCTGGACGCCTACCTGGCCCGTGTGGGCTACCAGGGCGACGTGGCTCCGGACCTCGCCACACTGCGCGGCCTGCACACCGCCCACGTCGACGCGATCGCCTTCGACAACCTCGACGCGCTGCTCGGGCGCACGGTGGTGCCGATCGACCTGGACAGCGTCCAGGAGAAGATCGTGCGGCAGGGCCGCGGCGGCTGGTGCCTGGAACAGGTCGTACTGATGGCGGCCGTCCTGGACCGCGTCGGCTTCACCTTCACGGCGTTCGCCGGCCGGACGCGCGTCCGTACCGGGAGCAAGTTCGGGCCGGCCCTGCACGTCGCCCTGTGCGTGGAGGCGGACGGCGAACGCTGGATCCACGACGTGAGTTTCGGTGCCCTCGGGCCGCACGAACCGATCCGGCTCGCCGAGAACGCGCGGCTCGAAGGCGACTGGTCGTTCGATCTGCTGCGGGAGCCGACCGGTGAACACGTACTGCGGTTCCTGCGACCGGAGGGACCGGTGGAGCTCTACGGCTTCACCACCGACGCGCGCTACCCCTCGGACTTCGAGCTCCTCAACCACTTCTGCCTCACACATCCGCGCTCGCCGTTCAACCACCGGATGGTCCTCCAGCGCACCCAGCCCGAAGTGAGGCACCTCCTCGCCGGCAGCACGCTCACGGAGATACGTCCCGAAGGGCCGCCGACCGTACGGGAACTCGGCGTGGACGAGCTGCTTTCCGCTCCCCGGGAGATCTTCGGGATCACCCTGGATCCGGGCGACGTCCAGGCGCTCGGGAAAATCTTGGACGGTCCGTGATGCGTACGTTGCTGCTGGACAACTACGACTCGTACACCTTCAACCTGTACCAGTTGATCGCCGACATCAACGGCCACAAGCCCGTCGTCATGGTCAACGACGATCCGACGCTGGCCGGTCTGCGGCTGGAGGACTTCGACAACATCGTGGTCTCGCCCGGCCCCGGCCGGCCGCAGAACCCCCGCGACGTCGGACTCCTCGGCGACCTGCTGCGCCGCGGCACGCTGCCCGTGCTGGGTGTCTGCTTCGGGCATCAGATGATCGCGCACCTGGCCGGAGCGTCGGTGGGCGCCGCGCCCGAACCGCGGCACGGGCACCTCGCCAAGGTCTCCCACGAGGGAGACCCGCTGTTCGCCGGAGTCCCGCGTGAGTTCGTCGCCGTGCGCTACCACTCGCTGTGCGTACGGGAGCCCCTGCCCGAGGAACTCGTCGCCACCGCCTGGGCGGACGACGGTGTGCTCATGGCGCTGCGGCACCGTGAACTGCCGCAGTGGGGCGTGCAGTTCCACCCCGAGTCGGTCGCTTCCCAGTACGGGCGTGAGATCCTGCGGAACTTCGCCGACCTGACCCGCCGGGCGCGGCCCGTACAACGGCCGTCCGTCACCGGAGGCGGCGCCGGAACCGACATGGTCAACGTCTCCGCGCTGTCCGGCGGCACGCCCGGCGCGGTCGGGGGACTGGACATCATCAGCACGGTCGTGTCGACCGCCGCCGATTCCGAGACCATCTTCCGCGAGCTCTTCGACAACGTCCCGTACTGCTTCTGGCTGGACAGCAGCCGGGTGGAGGAAGGACTGTCCCGGTTCTCGTTCCTCGGCGACACATCGGGTCCGCTCAGCGAGGTCCTGACCTACCGCACCGGCAGCGGGGCCGTGGAAGCGCGCGACGCGAACGGCGTCCACCTCCTCGCCGGCAGCGTGTTCGACGTCCTCGACCGGCGGCTGCGCGAGCGGCGCATCCCCGAGTCGGACCTGCCCTTCGACCTGACCGGCGGCTACGTCGGCTACTTCGGCTACGAACTCAAGGCCGAATGCGGGGCCACGGCCCGCCACACCGCCGAAACACCGGACGCCGCCTGGATGTTCGCCGATCGCGTCATCGCGATCGACCACCAGGAGGGACTGACGTACCTGGTGGCCGTCCACGACGAGAGCACCCGGCGCGACGCGCAGGAGTGGGTGGAACGGACCTCCGCACTCCTGAGGGGCCTGCACCCGGCCGCCGCCGAGCCGCCGCCCGAACCCGCCGCCGGCCCGCCCCCGAACGCCGAGGAGTTCCTCGGCCGCGGCCGGAGCCAGTACCTCGCGGACATCACGGAGTGCCGACAGGAGCTCAACCGGGGCGAGAGCTACGAGATCTGTCTGACCAACAACCTGCACCTGCCGTTCCACGACGACGACACGGCCTTCTACCTGAGGCTGCGCCGGGCCAACCCGGCACCGTACGCCGCGCTCCTGCGCCTCGGCGACGTCTCGGTCTTCAGCTCGTCGCCGGAGCGGTTCCTGCGCATCGAGAGGGACCGCACCGTCACCAGCAAGCCGATCAAGGGCACGGCCCCGCGCGACGCCGACCCGGTACGCGACGCCGAACTGGCCGCCACCCTCGCGTCCAGCGCCAAGACGCAGGCCGAGAACCTGATGATCGTCGACCTGCTCCGCAACGACCTGGGCCGGGTGTGCGACGTCGGCAGCATCGAGGTCGACCCGTACCTGGCCGTCGAGAGCTACGAGACCGTGCACCAACTGGTCTCCACCGTTCACGGACGGCTGGGCGACGGGGTCAGCGCGCTGGACTGCGCCCGGCAGTGCTTCCCCGGCGGGTCGATGACCGGGGCGCCGAAGCTGCGCACCATGGAGATCATCGACCGCCTGGAGACAGAGGCCCGGGGCGTCTACTCCGGCACCCTCGGCTACTTCGGCCTCTCCGGCGGCACGGACCTGAACATCGTGATCCGTACCGCGGTCCGCGTCGGGGACCGGCTGACCATCGGAGCCGGCGGGGCGATCGTGCTCGACTCCGACCCGGACGAGGAGTACGAGGAGATGCTGCTCAAGGCGGCGGCGTCACTGCGAGCCTGGCGTGCGCCGGCGGTGTCGGACGTGGGCGGCACCCCACGATGAACACGGAGACGAACGCGGCGGCGGGCACAGCGGCCACCCGGGACGCCCGCCGGTGGTGGGACGCCGACGGCGGATGGTCGACGGCCGACGCCACCGGGACGGTGCTCGTCATCGACTCCTGGCTCGTGGACGAGGGGCGCGTACGGGGACTCGACCGGCACGCGGAGCGCTTCCGTTCGTCCTGCGACCGCTTCCCCGAACCGGGGCCGGACCGGACGGACCGGTTCATGCGGGCCGTCGCCGAGTCGTTGCCCGCCCGGGGCCGATGGTTCCCCCGCGTCGAACTCGTGGACACCGGGTCGGGAACGCGGCTGCGGATGTGGCTGCGCCCCGCGCCACCGCGCACCGCGACCGTCCGGCTGTGGACGCCGACAGGCCCCGACCGCCGTCGGCTGCCCGCAGTCAAGGGCGCCGACCTGGACCACCTGGCCGCCCTGCGCGCCGACGCGACCACGGCGGGAGCCGACGAGGCCCTGCTGGTCTCGGCGGAAGGACACGTGGTCGAAGGGGCGTCCACGAGCATCGTCTGGTGGCGGGGCGACACGCTGTGCGGGCCACCCCCCGGCCCCGGTCTGCTCCCCGGGATCACCCGCTCCCTGCTCGGCGAGCTGGCCCGTACGGCAGGACTCCGGGCCGTCACCGAGCGGGCCGCCGCGCCGGATCTCGCCGGCCTGCCGGTCTGGACGCTGAACGCCCTGCACGGCATCCGGCCGGTCACCGAGGGCCTGGGCCGGTTCCGGGACACGGACGCCGAGGAGGCCGCGCGCTGGCAGTCGCGCCTGGCCGCGCTCGCCGTACCGACCGGTGAACTGCCCGATTCCCGCGGTGAACCCATGAAGGAGGTTTCCCCATGACGGCGGCACGTGAAGTACCCGAGTACGAGCGTGACTTGCTGGTGCAGTTGACGCTCCGCTGGGGGAAGCGGGTGGCCGTCAAGAAGGACGAGCTCGACCTCGACGGTCACTTCGACGCGGCGCTGCCGGACTTCCCCGAACACCTCGTCCCGGTCCTCGCCCTGCCGGGCGCGGACCGGCTCGACCGGGACGCCCGTGAGCGCATCCTGTCCGCGTCGTGGATCGCGTACAACGCGAAGACCGCGGCCATCGAGGACGAGATCATCCTGCCGGCCTGCCGGTTGATGCTCCAGGATCGGATCCCCGTACGCCGCGACGACGTCGCCGTCGACGCGCTGCACCAGACGATCATCGACGAGCACTACCACATCCTGATGTGCCACAACGCCGTCGGCGTCACCCGCAGACGGCGCGACCTGGCGGACGTACGGTTCGCGCCGGGCGTCTGGTCGGTCGTCCGGGGACGGGACGCGGTCCGCGCCGGGCTGTCCGGCTTCGACCGCGACATCGTCGACATCGCGTTCTCCCTGGCCGCCGAGACGACCATCAGCGGGTTCCTCTCCACGCTGGCCACCGCCCAGGAGATCCAGCCGATGAACCGGATCACCACCGATCTTCACCGGCGGGACGAGAGCGGACACGCCGTGGTGTTCAGGGAGTTGTGCGGCTCGCTCTACCGGAACCTGGACGGCGTACAGCAGGGGATGTTCCGCGAGGCACTCGTCACCGGGCTGACCGCGTTCCGCTCCGCGGACCTGGACCCCTGGGTGGCCGTGGCGGCCCAGGGCGGCTTCGAGATCGACACCGGTCAGCTGAGGGAGTGGGCCGCGTCCCGTCCCGTACCCGCGCGCGACACCGGACCGTTGCAGCTGCTTCTCGACGACCTGGGCATCAGCCACGACCTGGTCGAGATGGTCCGGCGATGACGGCCCCGCGCCGTTGAGCCATGAGAAGCGGACGGAGAACACGTTGACCCGCACCGGCGAAGCCGCCGCGCACTGGCGGACACTCGTCGCCCACCAGCGGCCGGAGTGGCCCGGCCCGGCCGAGCTCGGCGATGTGACCGAACACCTGGCGGCCTCGCCCCCGTTGGTCACGCCGCAGGAGTGCGACACCCTCACCGCACGACTCGCCAGGGCGGCCGAGGGCAAGGCGTTCCTGCTCCAGGGTGGCGACTGCGCCGAACGGTTCGACGACCTCTCGGCACCGGCGATCCACGGCAAACTGCGTCTCCTGGAGCGGATGGCCGTGGTCCTCAGCCACGCGTCGGCCGTGCCGGTGGTCACGGTGGGCCGCATCGCCGGGCAGTACGCGAAGCCCCGGTCCCGGCCGACCGAGACCGTCGACGGGCACACGCTCCCCGTCTACCGGGGCGACGCGGTGAACGGCATCGGCTTCAGCGAGGCCGAACGACGGCCGGACCCGGCCCGGCTGCTTCGGATGTACGACGCTTCGCGCCACACCCTGGACGTCATGCGCGCCCGCGCCGGCACCGACCCGCGCCAACTGCACAAGGAGAACCAGGACTTCGTCTCCCGCTCACCCGCCGGTGAACGCCACGGCGAACTCGCCGGCCGAATCGGCCAGGCGCTGTCCCGCGAGGACGCGCGCGGCGAAGACCCGTCGCGTACGCCGGAGTTCTTCGCCAGCCACGAGGGACTGCTGCTCGACTACGAGGCCGCGCTGACCCGCCACCACCCGCGTACCGGCCGACGGCACGCGGGCAGCGGCCACCTCCTGTGGATCGGCGACCGCACCCGACAGCTCGACGGCGCCCATGTCGCCTACTTCGCGACCATCGACAACCCGATCGCCGTGAAGCTGGGCCCCACCGCCACACCCGAGCAGGCGCTGGCCCTGATCGACCGGCTCGACCCCGACCGGCGGCCGGGCCGGCTGACGTTCATCGTCCGCATGGGCGCGCACCGCGTGCGGTACCTGCTGCCGCAGCTCGTGGAGAAGGTCACGGCGTCCGGCGCGCCGGTGGTGTGGGTGTGCGACCCGATGCACGGCAACACCTTCGAGGCGCCCAGCGGGCACAAGACCAGGCGGTTCGAGGACATCCTCGCCGAGGTCGCCGGCTTCTTCGAGGTGCACCAGGCGCTCGGCACCCACGTCGGCGGACTGCATGTGGAGCTGACCGGCGAGGACGTGACCGAGTGCGTCGGCGGCGGCGCTCAGCTGGGACTCGACGACCTGCACCGCAGATACGAGTCGGCGTGCGACCCGCGCCTCAACGGAGACCAGGCGCTCGAACTCGCCGTCCTGGTCGCCGAGATGTTCGACCCAGGAGCAGCCGGCGTCGCGGCGCCGGACGCGGCGGTGAACGCCGAACGGCCTGGGGCGCACGGCACAGCAGTACTCCCGCCCCGTTCGGCGCGTGAACCCAACAACATCTTCGAGGAAGCGCCCATGGATCAGGACTCAAGCCCTCTGGAACTCGACGACGCGTTCGTGCAGGACCCCTACGCGGTGTACGCGAAGCTCGCCCCCGAAGGCTCGGTGCACCGGGTGCGGATGCCCCCGGGAGTCCCCGTGTGCGGCGGACTGCCGGTCTGGCTCATCATCGGGTACGAGGCGGTGCGCTCCGCGCTGGCGGATCCCCGGTTGAGCACCGACCTGAACAGGATGGACGGCCTGTTCGCGCAGAACGAGCCGGACAACAACCGACGCGCCGGCTTCTCACCGGCCATCGCCAGCCACATGCTGAACTCCGACCCGCCGGACCACACCCGGATGCGCAAGCTCGTGAGCAAGGCCTTCACCAGTCGCGCAGTTGAAGCACTCCGCCCCGAGATCGAGCGGATCACCGGCGAGCTGATCGACACCCTGACGGACGACGGCACGGTGGACCTGCTGGACGACTTCGCGTTCCCGCTGCCGATCCGGGTGATCTGTCTGCTGCTGGGTGTGCCGGTCGAGGAGCAGGAGAACTTCAAGTCCTGGTCCAAGGCGCTCGTCTCGGGCGACTCTCCTGAAGCGGCCGCCGCCGCCACGACCGAGGTGGTCGCCTACCTCGGCCAACTCATCGAACGCAAACGCCGCGAGCCCACCGACGACATACTCACCGCCCTGGTCGCGGCACACGACGACGACCACCAGCTGACCGAGACCGAACTCGTCTCGACGGCGTACCTGCTGTTCGTCGCCGGTTTCGAGACCACCCTCAACGCCCTGGGCAACGGCACGCTCCACCTGATGCGGAACCTGGACCAGTGGGAGGCGCTGCGCGAGGACCGCTCCCTCCTGCCCGGCGCGGTCGAGGAATTCCTCAGGCTGGAGAGCCCGTTGAAGCACGCCTCCTTCCGGTGTGCGACGGAGTCCCTGACCATCGGCGACGTCGAGATCCCGGCCGGCGACTTCGTACTGCTGGCGATCGCCTCCGCCAACCGTGATCCACAGCGCTTCGACGACCCGCACGCGCTGGACGTCCGCAGGCCCACCGACGGCGGCCATCTGGCCTTCGGGCACGGCATCCACCACTGCCTCGGGGCGCCGCTGGCCAGGGTGGAGGTCCGGGTGGCGTTCGGCGCGCTGCTCGACGCGTTCCCCGCCATGAGGCTGGCGGCCGACCCCGAGGAACTGCGGTGGCGCACCAGCACGATCATTCGCGGGCTCCACTCACTGCCCGTGCGGCTGAACCGCCGCTGATGCAAGCGCCCACGGAATACCGCGTGACTCGCGTGACCGGTTCCTCCGATCTGACCGCCGAACTCCGGGCCGCCGTGCGGCCAGAAAGGTGTGGCTGACCACATGCTCATATGCGGGATCAAGGCATCGCACGACGGCGGGATCGCCGTCATCGAAGACGGCCGTCTTCTCTTCAGCTACGAGATCGAGAAGCTGAACAACGGCGAACGCTACAGCCCCCTCGGCGACCTGGAACGCGTCGCCGGGATCCTCGCCGCGGAGGGTCTGGCACCCGCCGACATCGACCAGTTCGTGGTCGACGGCTGGTACACGAAGGACGCCGCGGGCCGGACCGCCGTCACGGTGAACGCCGCCGGCCTGCCGGTCCAGCTCCGGGTCGCACCGTACCTGGAGAGCCCCGGCGACGACGGGCCGCTGCAACGCCACACCTTCAGCGGCCACGGTCTCGACAACTACGCCAGCTACACCCACGTCGCCAACCATCTCATCGGCACGTACTGCTCAAGCCCGTTCGCCGCCCGGGGCGAAGACGCGTTCGTCCTGGTCTGGGACGGCCTCATCACGCCGCGCCTCTACCAAGTGCGGGCCGCCACAAGGGAGGTGACCTTCGTCGAGGCCCTGATGCCCGTCTTCGGAGGCAGCTTCGCGGCCTTCTGCTCGCGGTTCGAGCCGTACCTGCTCAACACCGACGACGTGACGTCCGACGCGTACATCCGCCAGCACCTCTCCGTCGCGGGGAAGGCCATGGCGTACGCGGCCCAAGGCCGGGTCGAGACCGGTGCCTTCGCCGTCTTCGACGCCCTCATGGCCGAGTTCCGGGACCTACCCGTCGACAAGGTGGGCGTGCTGGGCGACAAGGTCGCGGCGAACAGGGACGAGCTGATGCCGGGCCTGTCCAACGCGGACCTCATCGCCACGTACCAGGCCTACGTCGGCCACAACCTGCTCCAGCGGCTCACCTCGGCGGTGCGCGGCCGCTTCCCCGACGGCGGCCACAACCTGGTGCTCGGCGGCGGCTGCGCGCTCAACATCAAGTGGAACAGCGCGATCCGGGCCAGCGGGGTCTTCGACGAGGTCTTCGTCCCGCCCTTCCCCAACGACGCGGGGGCGGCCATCGGAACGGCGGCCTGCGAGATGTTCCGGAGCGGCCGGACGGCGCTGGAGTGGGACGTCTACAGCGGACCGCGGATCACCACGGGCACCCTTCCCGACGGGTGGCGTGCGGAGCCTTGCGACGAACGGCAGTTGGCCGCCCTCCTGCACACCGAGGGCGAACCGGTGGTCGTCCTGTCCGGCCGGGCCGAGCTGGGCCCGCGCGCTCTGGGCAACCGGAGCATCCTGGCGCCCGCGACCGACACCCGGATGAAGGACCGGCTCAACGACATCAAGAACCGGGCCTCGTACCGGCCCGTCGCGCCCATCTGCCTGGAGGACCGCGCGCCGGAGGTCTTCGCCCCGGGCACGCCCGACCCCTACATGATCTTCGAGCACCGTATGCGGCCCGGCTGGGCCGAGCGCGTCCCGGCGGTCGTGCATCTGGACGGCACCGCCCGGCTCCAGACCATCGCGTCGACCCAGGACACCGACACCGCTCGTATCCTCGTCGCCTACGCGGAGATCAGCGGCGTACCTGTGCTCTGCAACACGAGCGCGAACCTCGAGGGCCGTGGCTTCTTTCCCGACGTCGAGTCGGCGGCCCGGTGGGGCGGGACTCGTTACATCTGGTCCGAGGGGACGCTCTACACCAACTCCCCCTGATTGCAAGGCACATGTAGCATGTCGCGCCCTGGAGAAACGGCCCGCCGACGCCCGGCGCGGAGAAGTGGCGGGCCGAGGGGCCGGCTGTCTCCAGACACGTACGCCACCTATGCGACGCGGAGATCACCGTGCGACTCGCGCAAGTAATGGCACAGGCCTTCGAGCGCCATCCGGACCGGCCCGCCGTCGGTGAGCGTGCGAGGGAGTTCGTACGGGACGACCGGACCGGGCGCGTCTCGGTCCGGCTGCTGCCGCGCTACGAGACGACCACCTACCGGCAGTTGTGGAGCCGCGTCCAGGCGGTGGCGAGCGAGTGGCACCACCACCCGCGGTCCCCTCTCGTCGCGGGCGACCGGGTGGCCCTCCTCGGCTTCAGCAGCCGGGACTACGCGACGCTGAACCTGGCGTGCGCCCATCTCGGCGCCGTGATGGCCCCGTTGCAGAGCAGTGCGGCGACCGGGCAGCTGATCTCCATCATGGCGGAGGCCGAGCCGTCCCTCGTCGCGGCGAGCGCCGAACGACTGGGCACGGCGACCGAGCTGTCCCTGCGCACACCGTCGGTCCGGCGGCTGGTCGTGTTCGACCACCACCCGCTCGTCGAGGACCAGGCGGAGCGATTCGCCGCCGCCCGCGACACTCTGACCCGGGCCGGACGGGACGTGGAGGTCGTCGCCCTGTCGGAGGTCCTCGGCCGCGGCGCGGCCCTGCCCGACGCACCGCCGTACATACCCGGCGACGACGAGGACCCCCTCTCGATACTCATCTACACCTCGGGGAGCACGGGAACGCCCAAGGGCGCGATGTACACCGAGCGGCTGGCCAGGGTGATGTGGGAGTACCTGGCGAAGCGGACGGGCACGGACACCGTCACCCTCAACTACACACCGATGAGCCATGTCGCGGGCCACTTCTCGCTGACGAACACACTGGCGCGCGGCGGCACCAACTGCTTCACCGCCAGCAGCGACCTGTCGACGTTCTTCGAGGACATCGCGCTCGTACGGCCCACCGAGCTCTCCCTCGTGCCGCGCGTGTGCGAGATGCTCCACCAGCTCCACCGCAGCGAGCTGGACCTGCGGATCTCCGCCGGCACCGACCCGGAGCGGGCCGCCACCGAGGTGCGCGGGCAGCTCCGCGACGACGTCCTCGGAGGGCGCGTCGGCTGGGCCAGCTGCGGCTCCGCGCCGCTGTCCGCCGCGCTGACCGAGTTCACCGAGAACCTGCTCGGCGTTCCCCTGCACAACGTGTACGGCTCCACGGAGGTCGTGGGCATCGCCGCCGACGGCCACGTGCTGTCCCCGCCGGTGATCGACTACAAGCTGGCCGACGTGCCCGAGCTGGGGTACTTCCGCACCGACACCCCGCACCCGCGCGGCGAGCTCCTGGTGAAGGCCGACGGCGTCGCCGGCTACTACAAGCAGCCCGAGCTGACGGCGGAACTCTTCGACGAGGACGGTTACTACCGGACCGGCGACATCGTCGCGGAGCTGGGCCCACGCCGTATCGCCGTCGTGGACCGCCGCAAGAGCGTCCTGAAGCTGTCCCAGGGCGAGTTCGTGGCGGTCGCCAGACTGGAATCGACGTTCGCCGCAAGCCCGTTGGTGCGGCAGATCTTCCTCTACGGCAACAGCGAGCGCTCCTACCTGCTCGCCGTCGTCGTACCCACGCCGGACGCCCTTCAGCGGTACGGGGACGACCGGGAACGTCTCGAACAACTGCTGAGCGAATCGCTCCGGCGGATCGCGAAGGACGCCGGCCTGCACTCGTACGAGATCCCCAGGGCTCTGCTGCTCGAGACCGAGCCGTTCAGCCAGGCCAACGGTCTGCTCTCGGACCAGCGAAAGCTGCTGTGGCCCCAGCTCGTGGAGCGGTACGGCGAGCGCCTGGAGCAGCTGTACGCCGAGATCTCGGCCCACGAGACCCGGGAGTTGGTCGACCTGCGCCGCACCGGCGGCGACCGGCCGGTGCTGGAAACGGTCCAGCGGGCCGCGCGGGCGCTGCTGGTGGGCTCGACGACGGAGGTGAGCCCCTCCGCGCACTTCCGGGACCTCGGCGGCGACTCGCTGTCCGCGGTGTCACTGTCGAACCTGCTGCACGACACCTTCGGTGTCCCCGTACCGGTCGACGTCATCATCAGCCCCGCGCACGACCTGCGGCAGCTGGCCGCCTATATCGAGGCCAAGCGCACGGCCACCGCGACCCGGCCCACCTTCGCGTCGGTGCACGGCGAGGACGCCACCGAGACGCACGCCAAGGACCTCGTCCTCGGCCGGTTCATCGACGCGGCGACTCTCGACGGCGCCCGCCGGCTCCCGTGCCCCGCCGGGGAGCCACGCCGCGTCCTGCTGACCGGCGCGAGCGGCTACCTGGGACGCTTCCTCACCCTTGAGTGGCTCCAGCGGCTTGCCCCGGCCGGCGGCAGGCTGACGGTCGTGGTCCGCGGCAAGGACCCGGACGCCGCCGCACAGCGACTGGCCGACGCCTTCGGCAGCGCCGACCCCGAACTGACCTGCACTTACGAGGAGTTGGCCGCCGACCACCTGGAAGTGCTGGCCGGTGACATCGCCGAGCCACGACTGGGCCTGGACGAGGTGACGTGGGAACGGCTGACCGGTGAGGTCGACCTGATCGTCCACGCGGGCGCCCTCGTCAACCACATGCTGCCCTACCGCCACCTGTTCGACGCCAACGTCCTCGGGACCGCGGAGCTCATCCGGCTGTCCCTGACCAAGCGGCTCAAGCCGTTCACGTACATATCCAGCGTGGCCGTGTCCGCCTCGCGGAAGGGACAGCCTCTCGACGAGGACACCGACGTGCGCGCCGCGCTGCCGGTACAGCCCGTCGACGACGCGTACGCCGGCGGCTACACGACGAGCAAGTGGGCGGGGGAGGTGCTGCTGCGCGAGGCACACGACCTGTGCGACCTGCCGGTGACGGTGTTCCGCTCCAACATGATCCTGGCGCACAGCCGGTACGCCGGGCAGCTGAACGCGCACGACATGTTCAGCCGGCTGCTCTTCAGCGTCCTCGCGACGGGCGTGGCCCCGAACTCCTTCTACCGGACCGGCGGCGGCGAGGCGGCGCGGGCCCACTACGACGGGCTGCCCGTCGACTTCACCTCGGCGTCCGTCGTCACGCTGGGACGGAGCACCTCCGGATACCGCACCTTCAGCCTGGTGAACCCGCACGACGACGGCATCTCACTCGACACGTTCGTGGACTGGCTCATCGAGGACGGCCACGGTATCGAGCGGATCGCGGACCACGGGGACTGGCTCGTCCGTATCGAGGCCGCCCTGCGCAATCTGCCCGAGGCACAGCGCCAGTACACCGTTCTCCCGCTGCTGCGAGGCTTCCAGGAACCGGGGGAGGTCGTACCAGGTTCGGACGTCCCTTCGGTCCGCTTCCGCGAGGCCGTCCAGGAGGCCGGCCTCGGCCCGGACCGGGATGTGCCGCGCCTGTCCCCGGCCCTCATCCGCAAGTACGTGACGGACCTGCGGCGCCTGATGACCGCCTGACCGGGTGACCACGCCGTATCCGGCGGCGTCCCCGGTCGGGTCTCCCGGCCGTACGCCGGGCGGCAGGGCAGGCTGCACGGATGCACGCCGTACTGCATGCCCTGTCGATCACCGGGTCCATGGCCTGGGAGATCACCTGGGCCCTGATCCTGGGCTTCGCCCTGTCCGCCGTCGTCCAGGCCGTGGTCCGCAAGTCGACCGTCGTCGCGCTGCTCGGTGACGACCGGCCGAAAACCCTCGCCGTCGCCGCGGGACTGGGCGCGGCGTCCTCGTCCTGCTCCTACGCCGCGGTGGCGCTGGCACGCTCCCTGTTCCTCAAGGGCGCGAACTTCACCGCCGCGATGGCCTTCGAGATCGCCTCGACCAACCTCGTCGTGGAACTCGGCGTGATCCTGGCGCTGCTGATGGGCTGGCAGTTCACCGCCGCCGAATTCGTCGGCGGCCCGATCATGATCATCGTGCTGGCTGTCCTGTTCCGCCTTCTCCTGCGCGACAAGCTGCTGCGCCAGGCCGCCGAGCAGGCCCGCAAGGGACTGGCCGGGTCGATGGAGGGCCACGCCGCGATGGACATGTCCATCAAGCGCGAAGGCTCCTTCACCCGGCGGCTGTTCTCCCGGGAGGGCTTCACCGCCACGGCACACGTCTTCGTCATGGAATGGGCGGCGATCCTGCGCGACCTGGTCGCCGGTCTGCTCATCGCGGGCGCCATCGCCGCCTGGGTACCCGACTCGTTCTGGCGCGCCTTCTTCTTCGACGGCCACCCGCTCGCGTCCAAGCTGTGGGGGCCGGTCGTCGGCCCGCTGGTGGCGATCGTCTCGTTCGTCTGCTCCATCGGCAACGTCCCGCTCGCGGTGGTGCTGTGGAAGGGCGGCATCAGCTTCGGCGGGGTCGTGGCGTTCATCTTCGCCGACCTGCTGATCCTGCCGATCCTCAACATCTACCGGAAGTACTACGGCGCGCGGACGGCGGCCTTCCTCCTCGGCACGTTCTACCTCGCGGCGGTCGTCGCCGGATACGCCGTGGAGTTCGTCTTCGGCGGCCTCGGCCTGATCCCCGACCAGGCCGACGCGAAGCTTCCCACCGAAGGCGTCACCTGGAACTACACCACCTGGCTCAACATCGTCTTCCTCGCTTTCGCGGCCGTGCTCCTGCTCCGCTTCGTGCGGACCGGCGGCCTGACCATGCTCCGTATGACGGGCGGCCGGGGGCGATGAGTCCTGCCGTGGCCGCCGGTCTTTATCCCAGACACATTGCCGATCCGCACCCAAGGAGATCACCATGACCGCCACCTACACGTTCGACGTCTTCTCCAGCCTCGACGGCTTCGGTGCCGCCGTCGGCGACTGGGGCGGCTACTGGGGCAAGCAGGGCCCCGAACTGCTCGACCACCGCCTCGGCCTCTACGCCGGGGAGCAGCGGATGGTCCTCGGGGCCAACACCTACCGGGCGTTCGCGGAGATGCTGGCCGCGAGCACCGAGCAGTCCGAGGTACGTGACCCATGGGTCACCCGCATGGTGAACCTCCCGGCGACGGTCGTGTCGAACACCCTGGAGGGCCCCCTCGACTGGCCGCACGCGGACCTCGTACGCGGCGACGCCGTCGACGCCGTCGCGAGACTCAAGGAGGCGTCTCACGTACCGCTGCGCTCGCACGGCAGCCTCGCGATGAACCGCGCGCTGATGGCCGCCGGTCTGGTCGACCGCGTCCAGGTGACCATCTTCCCGGTGATCACCGGGCAGACCGGGCGGTCCCCGATCTTCGCGGGAGCGGCCGACTTCGACCTTGAACTGATCGCGCACCGGACACTCGACAACCACACCCAGGAGCTGGTCTACCGGCCCACCGTGCACGGCTGACAGCGCCGTCCCCTACCGCCCGCAGCAGCCCCGCAGCGCCTCCACCGCGCCCCGTCCCGCCTCACCGATCGCCGCGTCCAGGTCGGGCCGCCGGGTGGAGAGGGAGGTGGCGCGGGTGAAGACGGCGACCGCGTAGCGCGCGCCGTCCGGGCAGGTGACGACGCCGATCTCGTTGCGTACGCCGGGCAGTGTGCCGCTCTTCGCCACCACCGTGGTGAAGCGGTCGAACGCGGCGCCCAGCCGGGCTCCGTTCACCTGCTGCGCCATGAGGTCGCGAACGCCCGCGCAGGCGACGGCCGGCCCCGCGCGGTCGTTCCACACCAGGCTCAGCAGCCGGGTCATCTCGCGCGGTGTCGCACTCGTCGTGCGCGCCGGGTCCAGGGCGCGCAGCCGGTGGACGTCCTCGGCGGGCAGAGCGGCGAACGCCGACGCGAACGCGCCCGCGTCGGCCGCTCCCAGGTCCTCCAGCATGGTCTCCAGCACCTCACGCGGCGCGCCCGTCACCTGGGCCCGGTCCAGGCCCAGTTGACGCGCCAGGGCCTGCACCGTGTCCAGGCCCACACGCCGGAAGAGGATGTCGGCCGCGGTGTTGTCGCTCACCGACATCATCAGCAGGGCCAGGTCGCGCAGGCTCAGTCGCGCGTCGTCGTGGAAGCCGGCCGTCCCCGTGCCGCCGAGACGGTCGGCCGCGCGTACGACGACCACCTCGGCCGGATCGAGCTGCCCGGCGGCGGCCTGCCGCCAGAACTCCAGCGCCAGCAGCACCTTGACCACCGAGGCCAGCACCACGGGCTCGTCCTGGCCGTGGCCGGTGCCGCGTCCGCAGTCGACGCAGCGGGCGTGCAACCAGACGCGGGCGTCGAGGAGTTCGAAGCGGCGAGGGAGGCCTGCGGGGCGGTTGAGGTCCGTCATCGTCATGATCTGTCGTACACCGCGTTCCAGGGCCGGGGGACGGGCGGGCCGCCCGGTGCGTGGCCGGCGCTGTCGTCTCCGGGACCGGCGGCCGACAGGGCGCCGGCCCCGTGGCCGCGCAGAACGCCGGTCGCCGCCTCCACCAGCGGCGCCACAGCCGGGTGCGGCGCGCGGGCCGGCCAGGCGAAGACCAGGCGCCACAGCGGTGCGCGGGGCCGCAACGGGCGCCACACCACGCGTGGTTCCTTGCGCGCGATGGCGGGGTGGCTGAACGCGACACCGTGCCCCGCGATGACCAGGCCGAGCATCACCTCGGGGCTGCGCGCCGTCGACACCCGGACCGGGTGGAAGCCCTCCTCGCGGCAGGCCGCGAGCGTCGCGTCGTAGAGCGCGGGCGCGGCCTCGCGCGGGTGTGTGACGAGCGCCTGCCCCGCCAGTTCGGCGAGCGCGATCTCACCGCCCCAGCCGGCGCCCGCGAGCGCGGAGACGCGCGGCAGCACCACTCCCCACGGGGGTTCGATCACCGGGCCGCTGTGGAGCCCTGCCGCGGGGTCGAGCGGGTGATGGACCAGACCGGCGTCGAGGCCGTGCCCGGCCAGCAGTTCCAGCTGTTCGGCCGAAGTGAACTCCCGGAGTTCCAGGCGGACTTCGGGCGTCCTGGCCGCGAACTCGGTGAGTACGGCTCCGAGTACGCTGCCCGGCAGCTCGGGCGGCACCCCCACGCGCAGCGTGCCGTACTCGCCGCGCGCCGCCCTGGCCACCAGCTCCCGCATCCGCCCGACCCCGGCGAGCAGTTCACGGGCCTCGCCGAGCAGGACGTCACCGGCCGGTGTGAGCCGCACCTGTCGGCGGGAGCGGTCGAAGAGCTCCACGCCCAGCTCCCGCTCCAGTTCACGGATGCGCTGGCTCAACGGCGGCTGGGCCATACCGAGACGTTCGGCGGCCCGGCCGAAGTGCAGTTCTTCGCCGACCACCGTGAAGTGACGCAGCTGTCGCAACAGGTCCACGCTGCGACGATATCGGCCTCGATATGAGTCGCCGCCGGTCAGGGTCTTGGACCCCGGCGACACACGCGTGCTGTGATCCCGTCCTGTTCGCCACACCGGCCGCTCCCCTCGAAGGAGCCGGCCGGACGACGGAAGGCACTGACGCGCCATGACCAAGACCGAAGACTTGAACGGCACCGGCCGGCGACGGGGATTCCTGACGCGGAGGGGACTCCTCGGTGCCACGGCGGCGGTGGGGGCCGGCACGGCCGCCACCGCCATGAGCAAGGGCACCACCGCGTCCGCGGGCCCGGCCGCCGACCGTGCCCCCCGCCCCGTGCCGCCCGGCGGGCTGCGCCTGCGCTGGTTCGGCAACAACAGCTGGGAGATCCGCGTCGGCACCGGCGCCTCGGCCCCCACCGTACTGATCGACCCCTGGCTGACCCGTTTCCGGACCGGCACCTACTCCGAGGCGGGGGCGGCCCCGGACACCCCGATCAAGGTCGACACCGGCGTGATCGACGGCTACCGACTGCGCGCCGACCAGATCCTGGTCACACACGGCCACTACGACCACATGACCGACGTCCCGCACCTCGCGAAGACCACCGGCGCCACCGTCTTCGGCACCGAGACCCACGCGAACCTCATGCGGGCCATGGGTGCCCCCGAGGAACAGCTGTCGGTGGTCTCCGGAGGGGAGCGGCTCCAGTACGAGGGCTACTCGGTCCAGGTGCTGCGGTCGCTGCACTCCATGGGCGGCGACCACCCGCGCGTCGCCTTCGCCGGCACCCGGCCGGGGCAGCGGATCCCCGAGGCCCCCACGACGATCGCGGACCTGGTCGAGGGCGGCAGCCTTTCGTACCGGATCAGCGTCGGCGGCTTCGACATCGTCAATCTCGGCTCGTCCAACTTCAGCGAGCACGACTTCGAAGGGGTACGCGCCGACCTCCTCATGATCCAGCCGGGCGGGGCCAACGTGCCCGACTACGTGGCACGGCTGCTCGATCTGCTGGGCCACCCCGCCTATGTGGTGCCCACCCACTGGGACGACTTCGACGAGCCGCTGGACAAGCCCGCGGTGGACTGGGGCGGGCTCGACGCGCTCCGTACGGCGGTACGAGAGGCGAGCCCGGGGAGCCGCTTCGTGAAGCTGGACCACCTGGAGACGCTGAGCCTGTGACCGTACGCGCGGAACGCGCCGGGCCGAGGAGGTTCATCCGCGAGGTGACGGGGTGCGGAGGGCGCGGGTGGCGATCCGGGGCGTCAGCAGTGTCTGGGGCGGGCGGTTCAGCGACAGGACCGCGAAGAACGCCCCGGCGACCACCGGGTCGGTGTTGGCGGCGGCCAACACCCTTGCCAGGTAGTCCTGTTGCATTCTGCCGAGCCGGCCCGGCCTCGGTCCGTCCGTGTCCGGATAGCGGCTGTCCTCACCGGTGGCGATCAGCCAGGCCGGCTTCAGGCACTTCGCCACCGCCTGCTGGATTCCCGGTGTCCGGGCGGTGATGTCCGCGGGTTCACGGCCGGTGAGCCGGCCGGCGATCGCCTGGGCCTGTAGAGCCGCGATCGTCATTCCGTGGCCGTACACGGGGTTGAACCGGCACAGCGCGTCCCCCACCACCAGCAGCCCGCGCGGCCACGGCCGTACGCGCTCGAAGTGCGTCCACTCGTTGGCCGTCGCGCGGAACGCGACCGCGTCCGACAGCGGCTCGGCTTCCTTCAGCGCGTCGGACAGTTCACCGGAACGCAGCGACGCGGCGAAGGCGAGCCACTCCTGTTCCCCGGTGGGTGGCTGGTGTTCACCCTGTCCGATGAGGGTGACCAGCCATCGGTCACCCTCGACCGGAACGATCACGCCGCCGCGCGGTACGTCCGGGTTGCCCTGCACGTACATGGCTTTCCAGGGGGCGGCCCGGTCGGCCGGGCGCCGGTAGTAGCGGGAGGAAGAGCCGAGACGCGCGTCGATCCGCTCGGTCACGGGGGCGGGACAGCCGAGTTCGTCCAGCCAGTCCGCGGTACGGGAACTGCGTCCGCCGGCCACGACCACCAGGCCCGCGTCGATGGTGAACTCCCCTCCGTCCGCGCCCCGTTCACGCAGCCTCACGCCCTCCACCCCTCGCCCGGCCGACGCCGCCACGAGTCCGGTCACCTCGTGGCGGGGCAGCACGGTGACGGCGGACCGGTCGGCGATCCGGCGGCGCAGGGTGGTGTCCAGGAGTTCGCGTGAGACGGACAGGTAGGGCGTTCCGCGTACGCCGGTGAACCACCGCGCGGGAGAGAGCCACCGCATCTGCTCGGGAGCGCCGACGACCGTGCCACCGGCCGCTTCGAGCCCGGTGATGACGCCCGGCACCAGTTCTTCCAGTGCCGCGACGCCCCGTGACCAGAGGATGTGCACATGCCTGGACTGCGGTACGCCGGGCCGGAACACCGGGGCCCCGTCGGCGAGCGCGTCCCGCTCGACCACCGTGACCCGCTCGAAACGCTCCGCCAGCACATGAGCGGCCAGCAGCCCGGCCAGCCCGGCGCCCACCACCACCGCGTGACCCGCTGCGTCATCTGCCACCACGAACCTCCCACCTCCAGCGCCGGAAAATACGTTCCGTATCTTGGTGCATGCGGACGGTGAGTGGTAGGCGGAGTTGATCCGGCCAGTGGATCACTTTGCGTCAACCATTCGTAACTCGCGGGCGTGGAGGGCGGGTTCGGGATACACAGAGGGCTGAGGCGTCCACGATGTAGGCGAGGGAATCCTGAACGGTCTGCGAGAACTCGCGAGCGGCATCACGCGGGCCGGCGAATGAGCCCCCGTGCGCGCAAGGGCCGGACCGGCAGAGCCAGGCGCGCGGCGGCGCTGCGGCGGCGTCGGCGCGCGAACGACCGGCTGATCGTCCTCCTGGTGGCCGCCGCCCTGGCCGTCGCGCTGTTGGTCGCCGTCGTCAACTGGCTGTTGGCCCACTGGTGGATCTTGGTGGTCATAGGCGCGTTGGCGGTACTGGCCGGCGGTGGCTGGTTCCACCAGAGGCGGCAGGCCGCGCGGTGGGAGGCCGTTCGGGTGCGGGGCCTGCGCTACGGGCTGGACCAGCTGGACGCCCTGCACCACAGCCAGTTCGAGGACGCTGTGCGGGAACTGATGCGCCGTGACGGCTGCCCGAACGCGGTTCGCGTCGGGGGCGGGGGAGACCTGGGCGCCGATGTGAAGGCCACCGACCCCTACGGCCGGCGCTGGGTGATTCAGTGCAAACACCGGCGCGCCGGCCTCTCCGGCTCCGCCGTGGGCACGCCGGACCTCCAGGTCCTCAACGGAACCGCCCGCCAGATCCACGGCGCCGACGTCGCGGTGATCGTGACGAACGGCCGGGTCACCGCCCCGGCCGTGGCCTTCGCCGAACAACAACGGCTCCACGTCGTCGACCGCCACACCCTCGCGGCGTGGGCGTCCGGCTCACGCCCCTTGTGGGAACTGCTACGAGCCGTCCCACCACCTCGCAGGCCAACTGCCCTCTCCTGAGGGTGCACGGGGGAATCAGTGGTTGTGGGCGTCCTCCCACGCTTGGCGGACGCCGGCGGGAACGCGCCCCCGGGCGGGCACGTCGTAGCCGTTCTCGCGAGCCCATGCGCGGAGAGCCCCTGTGTCGTGGGCGACGGGGGCAACGTAGGGCTGGGGTTTGACGAGAACGGGATGTGAGGGCGAGAACGTGGGAGGTTCGTCGAGCAGGCCGGCCGGGAACTGGGGTACGCGCGTCTCGCCGGTGAGGACCGATATCAGGAAGCTGGTCACAGTTCCGTCGTAGGTGAACCAGACCGGACCCCGGGCCTCGTTGACCGCGATCCGCCAGCGGCTGCTATCGGTGGCGGGGTCGGTGATCCAGAAGATGCACTCGCCGTTGCCGGTCACACCGCAGGTGAAGAGGTGGTCGGGGTCGTAGGGAACCGGGTACGTGCCGCGGTCGTAGTCCGTGCGCAGGTAGGACCGGATCCGCGCCGGCATGGGGCCGGTGAGGTTGACGTACTCCGTGGGCCCATGGGGGTGGTAGAGGGTGAGGTAGTCGCAGAAACCTCCGGGCCCGTACCGGTCCGCGAGAGCCTTGTAGTCCTCCGGCACGGGCATCCCGAGCCTGGCATCGATCCCGTCCCAGTTGATGTGCATCGGCGGGTTCGGGGGAGGACACAGCCGGACGAGGGCTTCAAGGTCGGTCATTCGACTTCCAATCGCGGTCGTGAACGGCGCGCGGCGAGCGTGATCCCGCCATGTCGCGGTTCGCGGTTCGCGGTCACCGGTACGCCGCGAGGAAGACCCGTACCCCCTCGTCGGCGTAGTGGTCGAGTTCGGCCTGGGTGTGCTGCGGGCCGCCGTGGAACATGGCCCTGTTCACCGGGATCCACAGCAGCATGCCGGAGAAGTGGTTCGCCGCCAGCAGGGGATCGTCGATGCGCAACAGGCCCTGGTCGGCCAGGCGTTGGAAGGTCGCGGCCAGCGTGGCCAGTACCCGCTCGAAGCCCTGCTCGTACCAGGCGGCGCCCAGGTCGGGGAAAGTGTCGGCGTTGGCGATGATGAGGCGGCGCAGCTGGAGCACCTGGGGCTGGGTCAGGGCCGTCAGGAACTGGCGGGACAGCCGGAGCAGGTGCTCCTCCAGTGCGTCCGCGTCCGCGTCGGTGGGGATGCCCGCCACCAGGTCGATCATGGCATCGACCCGGTCGGTGGTGGCGAGGACGATCTCGGCGAACAGCTTCTCCTTGTCCGCGAAGTGCTTGTACACCGTCTGCTTGGAGACGGCGGCCAGCTTGGCGATGTCGTCCATGCTCGTACCGGCGTAGCCCTTCGCCATGAACGCCGCTGTCGCGGCCTCCATGATCGCCTGGTGCTTACGGGCCGAACGGCCACCGGGTTCGATCGCTGCCATGCCCTCCCCCTTCGAACTTCGAGTACTGGACAGTCCAGTTTCCTGGTGGGTACTGTACCGTCCAGTTCTCGGAGTGGCGGTGCTTCCGCACGAGGGGTCCCGCATGACTCAGGCGATTCGGACAGAACAGGACGGCGCGTCATGACCGCACCCGTAAAAGGCCCTGCCAGCTACTTCCCGTCGATCGAGAAGAAGTACGGCCGCCCCATCGAGGAGTGGAAGGAACTGATCCGCGCCTCGCCCCTGACCAAACACACCGAACTCGTCAACTGGCTCAAGTCCGAGCACGGGCTCGGCCACGGGCACGCCAACGCCCTTGTCGTACACACCCGCGCCGAAGGCGGCAGCGACTGACCCGAGGCCGGGAGCCGGGACGGGCGCGGGTTCAGGCGTGGAAGCCGTTGCAGCTGATCGTGCTGAACTTCGTGGGTCCGCCCTCGACGTGGTAGATCACCACGGTCCAGTCGCCCCGATCCTCGCTCACCGGAATCGCGTCGACGGTCTTCTTGTCGAAGTGGGCCCGGAAGTCGTCCGGGTACTGGAGCTTGACGGATCCTCCCGAGGACCACTGGGAGTAGAGGTCGACGGGCTTGCTGGTGAAGCCGATGCCCTTGCCCTCCGATGCGAGGGGGCGCCCGGTGGTGCGGTCGGTCTCGTGCGGAGGGCGTACTCCGACGGAGACGTAGTACGGCGCGGGACGCTTCCCCTTGCCGGCGTTCTTGGGGCGGATCTCCACCGACGCGCTGCCCGAGCCCGTGGTGTGCGAGACGGAGGACTGGAGTCCAGACGGCGGCAAGGAATCGGTGAGACTGGCCAGGTCGCAGCGGCCGATGCCCTGGCCGGCCTCCTCCGGGTCCTCCGACAGGGCCCAACGGTCTTTCGACTCACGGTCGTTGAGGATGTGGCTCGGTGGGCCCTCCGGCTCGTCGTCCTTGGCGGCCGGCCGGTTCGTGGCGGTTCCCGTACCGGTCCCCGTGGAGGTCTCGGTGCTGGGCGCCGCTTCGGTGCCCTGGTCGTCGTCGCCGAGTCCGGGGAGCAGCCAGAGCGCCAGTGATACGACGACCGCCGTCGCGCACACCACGAGCAGACCCTTGTGCCGTCGCGACCGGGCGGCGGGCCGAATCTGACGGTCCGGCCCCGGCGTCGGCCGCGGCACGGCGTGCGGGGTGGTCTCGGGGTCTCCCCAGCGCCAGGGGGCGGTCACGGCGCCCGGCTCGTCACCGGTGGCCCCGGAGGGCGCCGGAGCGTCCTTCACGAATCCGGGGACGGCGTCGGTGTCGCGGGCCACCGACCGGTAGTGCGCGTCCGAGGCCAGCGCCGAGTCCACCGCGCATCCGGCGATCACCTCGGCCAACTCGGGCCGATCCGCCGGGTCCTTGGCGACACACCGCCGGATCAGCGCGGCCAGACCGTCCCGTACGCCCGCGAGGTCGATGTCCCCGTGCACGGTCCGGAAACTCACCGCCGAGGCGTCCCCGTCTCCGTACGGGGGCCGGCCCGTCGCGGTGGAGGCGATCGTCGCTCCCAGCGCGAAGATGTCCGCCGCCGGGGTGACCTCATTACGGAGGAGCACCTCCGGGGCCGCGTAGCCGGGTGTACCAGGCGCCATTCCGGTCTGGGTGAGGGCCGTCCAGTCCAGCCCCCGGGCGATGCCGAAGTCGATCAGCTGCGGTCCCTGCGGCGCGAGGATCACGTTCTGCGGCTTCAGATCCCGGTGTGTGACCCCGTGCCGGTGGACCGTGGCCAGCCCCTCGGCGAGCGCGGCGAACAGCCGCAGCGCGCTCTCGGCCGGGAACGGCCCGCTCGCGCGTACGGCTTCGCGCAGGGTGGGTCCCGGTACGTACTCGGTGGCCAGCCAGTAAGGGGACGCGTCGAGTGACGCCTCGATCAACTGGGCGGTGTACGGGCTGCGTACGGCCTCCATGGCCGCGGCTTCTCGCCGGAACCGCCCCAGCGACTCCGGATGGTCGGTGATCTCGTCCCGGATCACCTTCACCGCCACCAGCCGGCCACCGGGCGACCGGCCGAGGTACACCTGTCCCATGCCGCCCGCGCCGAGCCGGGCGAGTATCTGCCACACGCCTATGCGCGCGGGGTCCTGGGGTCGCAGCTCATCCACCTGGAGGACTTTGCCACAGCGTGGGCGCTCCCGCCTCCGCCGCCTGCCAACTACCGCCCTCCGACGGTGAGTTCGTTTTCCAGCCGCGCGAGCTGGTGCCGGACCGTGGGTAAGTGGGCCCGGAAAGCTCCCACTTTGCGATCGTGATCGCTTGATTCCGGACAGTAGGCATCGAGGAGGCCGGGGTCGTCCCCGCCGAGTGGTGGCAGAACCTGTCCGACGGTGCGGGGTGACGGGCCGGAAGGTGGCTGTGGCCTCGGCGTTCATGTGGCTGGGCGTCATCAAACGTATGGCTTGGTGAATTAACCAAGACGTTCCCTCGCCGCCTCGTTATTTAGTTCAGAACGAAAAAACTTCGCTTTGCTAGAAGGGCTGAATTTCTCGCCCTGGCTGGCCGGATCTGGGTCCCTATTTTATTGTGATGCACGCCACATTCTTGACTGCTTATAAGCATACCAACTAGTGCATAACGGGCGGAGTTTGGGCGGAATGGATCATTCAACTGGCGAGATTTCGACGCCCTTCCATTGCCTCGCTATTACCCCTACTTGACCTTCATCTGTCGATTTTCATAGCCTCCGGTTCGTGCTCCTGCCGCTTACAGCGGTGCGTCAGTTCCTTCAAACCAAATTTGATGGGGGATCGTATGTACGACGTCATCGTTGTGGGTGGACGCTGCGCCGGGTCGCCGGTTGCGATGTTGCTGGCGAAGGAGGGGCACCGGGTCCTCGTCGTGGACCGGGCCTCGTTCCCCAGCGACGCGGTGTCCACCCACTACATCCACCAGGCGGGACTGCTGCGGCTCCAGGAGTGGGGTCTGCTGGACGAGATCATCGGGGCCAAGACCCCGGCGCTCCGTCACATGAACTACTCCTACCGAGGCATAGAACTCAACGGGTTCGCCGACCCGGTGGACGGCGTCGACGCCGTCTACTGCCCGCGCCGCACCGTGCTGGACGAGATCCTCGTCAACGCCTCCCGCCGCGCCGGCGCCGAGGTCATCGAAGGGTTCACCGTCTCCGACGTCGTCTTCACCGACGGCCGAGTGACGGGCATCCGGGGACGAGAAGGGGACGGGCCGGAGCGGGAGTTCCGGGCCACCGTCGTCATCGGCGCCGACGGCTTCCACTCCACGGTCGCCAAGAAGGTCGGCGCGGAGCTGTACAACGTGCGCCCCGCGGCGGGCTTCATCTACTACTCGTACTACAGCGGTCTCGACTGGGGCCTGCACCACAAGACCGGCTTCAACGAGAAGTGGTTCGGCACCTGGCCGACGAACGACGACGTGAGCATGCTCGCCGTCATCTGCACCAAGCGCCACCTCAAGGAGTTCCGCCAGGACGTCGAGACCGGCTTCCAGGCCGTGTTCGACGACGTCGCCCCGGAGATGGGCGTCCAGCTGCGCGAGCAGGGCAGGCGCGAAGAGCCCTTCAAGCCCATGCGCTACCCGGACAACTACTATCGCCGCGCCCACGGCCCCGGCTGGGCGCTGGTCGGCGACGCCGGGTATCACAAGGACCCGTACACCGGGTGGGGCATCACCGACGCCTTCACGCACGGTGAACTCCTCGCCGAGCGCATCCACCAGGGTCTGGCCGGCGAGCGGCCGATGGAAGAGGCGCTGGCCGAGTACAACAAGGTGCGCGACGAGGAGAGCGCGGGCGTCTACGACTTCACGACGACCCTCGGCGAACTCACCGAACTGCCGCCGTTCTTCGAGGCGACGATGTCCGCGATGAGCGCGACCCAGGAGTGGACCAACAAGATGCTCGGCCTGATCGGCGGAGTCGTACCGGACTACGAGGTCTACGCGCCGGACGCCCTGGAGCGTCTCTACGACGCCGCCGGTGTCCCCGAGGAGAAGCGGATCTACGACCCGGCGGCCGGCTGACGGTCCCCGGTTCTTCGCACCCGTCCGCCCACGGCCCACCGGGACCGCCCGTCGTCCGCCGCACTCACCGAACCCCGAACCCCGGGCGCATCGAGCCGGGTGCCGTGAGTCGAGAGCGCGTGTCGTCACCGGTTCGCACGCACACCTCTCACCGAGAGGTGTGCGTGCGGCGGTCGATCTTTCTGACGCATCGTCAGAACTGGTCGGTCCGGCCCGTGTTCGGCGGCGGTTCCCAGTAGTCACTCGTCACGCAGCCCCACCATCGCCGGGGTTCGGCGCGGCCTTCTCGCGTCCCGACCCCCCTCGGTGTTCCCGCACCGCATCCCATGCGCTTGACCCCCTGAGGGAGACCAGCAGATGACGCGCGCGTCCAGCATGTTCGATCTCATCAGTGACCAGGGCGAGGAAAGGCCGTACTTCGAGACGGGCGGCATCGGCAGGTCGCACGGCTTCTACACCGGCGAGGAGCAGTACCGCCGGGAGATGTCCCGCATCTACGGCCGACGCTGGCTCCCGGTGGACCACGTCTCCCGGCTGAAGGACAAGGGTGCCTACACCACCCTGAACATCGGCACCGGATCCGTCCTGATCATCCACGGGGACGACGGGATCCAGGCGTATCACAACTACTGCCGGCACCGCGGCTACAAGCTCGTGGAGGAGGCGACCGGCAAGCGGCAGAGCCTGGTCTGCCTCTACCACTGCTGGGTGTACGACCGGAACGGCAAGCTCAAGAGCCTCAACGGCACCTACTTCGACCACTTCTTCGAGAAGGAGAAGAACGGTCTGCTGCCGGTACGGACCGAGATCCGGTTCGGCGTCGTGTTCATCGCCCTCTCCGACGACGCCCCCGATCTCGACGCCTCACTGGGCGAGTTCGGCGAGTTCGCGCGCGTCTACGAGCTGGCCGACCTGGAGTGCGCCGAGGCCAAGGACTACCCGGTCGCCTCGAACTGGAAGCTCGTCGCGCACAACGTCAACGAGAGCCTGCACTTCCCCACGGCCCACAAGGACCTGCACCGCATCACCGACTTCGACGACGCGGGTACGTACGACCTCAAGGGCGACATCGTCGGCGCGTGGCAGGGGATCCGGAACGCCTACAACTCCGTCTCCATGACGGGACGCAGCGGCCGGACACCGATGGAACTGGTCCCCGAGGCGGACCGGCAGAAGATCAACTGGATCACCATCCTGCCCAATCTGCTGTTCGGGTTCACGGCCGACTACGTGATGATGCAGTGGGTCTGGCCGGAGAGCCCCGGCACGTGTTTTGTCCGGCACTTCTGGCTCTTCCACCCCTCCGAGACCGCCAAGAGCGACTTCTCCCACGAAGCCGTGTTCGCGCTGTGGGACAAGGCGAACTACGAGGACTGGGAGATGTGCGAGCGGACGCACCGCGGCCTGTCGAACCCGCTCTGGACGCCCGGCCAGCTCTCGCTCGACGAAGAGGTCGTCTCGCAGATCGACTCCTGGGTCGTCGCCGAGACGGCGGACGCGGAGGACCCGGACACCGCCGAGGCCGGACCCGTCAAGAACGGCGCGAACGGCGCGGGCACCTCCGAGACCGGGAAGGCCGCGGAGTGAGCATGCCGACGAACTGCTTCATCATCGGCGGCACCCGGGTCCTCACCCAGTGCGCCGCACAACTCCTCGACGCGGGCGTACGGATCGAGGGCGTCTTCAGCGACGACCCGGCCGTGGCCGCCTGGGCGGACACGCACGCGATCCCCGTTCTCGACCCGCACGGCGATCTGTCGGCGACGCTCTCGGCCCAGCCCTTCGACTACCTGTTCAGCATGGTCAACTTCCGGATCCTGCCCGCCGCGATCCTCGACCTGCCGACCACGGCCGCCGTCAACTTCCACGACGGGCCGCTGCCCCGCTACTCCGGCAGCCACGTGCCCGCCTGGGCACTGTACGAAGGCGCGTCCCGGCACGCGGCGACCTGGCACCGGATGACGGAGGCCGTCGACGCGGGCGGCGTGCTGCTGGAACGCTGGTTCCCGATCCGCGACCACTCCACCGCCCTGTCACTGACGTACGAGACGGCCGAGGTGGGCATCGACCTCTTCGCCGGCCTCGTACCGCACGTGGTGGCACGCACCCTGCCCGAACCGGTCGACACGAGCGACCGCGAAAGACGGTTCTACCGACGCTCCGCCCGCATGGCATCCGGCGGTGTCATCCACGCCGGCACCTCCGCCGGCGAGGCCGTACGCATCTCCAAGGCGCTGGACTACGGCTCCTTCCCGAACCCGCTCGGCGTACCGACCCTCGTCACCGAACAGGGCGCGGTCTTCACCCGCCAGGTCCGACTTATCCCGCGCGAGGACCCCCGTACCGAGACCACCGTGCTCTCGGTCACCACGTCGGCCATCACGCTGTCCGCCCCGGACGCCGACCTCGTACTGAGCGACTGCGTCGCGGTCGACGGAAGCGCGCTGAGCGGCCAGGCCGCCGCGCAGCGGCTCGGCATCGCGCCCGGCTCGCCGCTGCCCGCCGCCTCCGAGCGGCGGCTGGCGGACATCGCCGCCGCCCAGAAGCCGCTGCGGGCACACGAACCGTGGTGGCGCGCACGGCTGGAGTCGCTGCGCCCCGCGCCGCTGACCGTCGCCGACTTCTCCGCCGCCGGGGCCCACTACGGCCGCTACGAACTGGCCTTCATCCCCCGGTCGCGGGACGAGGCCGTCGCGGTCGCCCGCGCCTTCCTCACCGTCGTGGCCGAACGCACCGGCGAGCGGACCTTCGACTTCGCCTGGTCACCGGCCGCCGCGCGGGTCCTCGCGGAGCGGACCCATGGCATCGCCGCCGCGCGATTCCCCGTACGGTTCGACGGCGACTCCTCCCGGTCCCTGCGGGACAAACTCGCGGAGGCGACCGCCCGCGAGGGCTACGCGGGCGACCTCGAAGTCCGGCTCGGCCTGGCCGGCCGGCCGCTCGGCTCCGACGAGCCGAGCTTCACCCGCGTCATGGTGCTGGACCGGGTCGCGGGGGAGGAGGCGTCCGCCGAACCGCACACCGAGATCGCGCTGCTGTGCCTGGAGGACGGCCCGCCCACCGTCTTCGTACGCGAGACGGCGATGGGGGAGGACGAGGCGCTGGAGTTCACCGAGCGAGTCGAGGACCTGGTCCTCACGGCTCTGCTCCACGGCGAGTCCGTCTCGGAGCCCGTATCCGAGCCGCTCGCGGAGGCGCTCGCCGAGCCGGCCGTTGAGTCGGCCCCCGGATCGGCCGCCGAGCCGCTCGTCGAGGCGCGGTCCCCGGAGCCGGTCGCGGAGCCGTCGACCGCCGGGACCGTACTGGACCTGTTCGAGGCCACGGTGGCCGACCGCCCGAAGGCCGTCGCCGTCCGCAGCGGCACCCGCACGCTGGACTACGCCGGCCTGGACGCCTGGGCCGACGCCATCGCCGCCGACCTGCACGACCAGGGCATCGAGTCCGGTTCGGTGGTCGGCGTACTGATGGAGCGGGACCTCCCGTTGCTCCCGGCCATGCTCGGAATCCTGCGGTCCGGAGCGGCCTTCCTGCCGCTGGATCCCGGATATCCCGTGGAGCGGCTGCGGCGGTACGTGGACGTCTCGCGCTGCGATCTGATCCTCACCGACACTCGTACGCACGACCTCGGCACGTCGCTCGGTGACGCGCGTAGCGTGCCCGGGTCCAACGGCTCGGCGCAGGCGGTGCCGCCCCAGGTCACCCCCTCCGGCCTGGCCTATCTCCTCTTCACCAGCGGATCGACCGGTGACCCGAAGGGCGTGGAGGTCGAGCACGGCGCGCTGGCCAACTTCCTCACCGGGATCGGTGACCGCCTCGGAGTCTCGCCCGACGACACCCTGCTGGCGCACACCACCGTGGCCTTCGACATCTCCCTGCTGGAGCTGTTCCTCGGGCTCACGGTCGGCGCCACGGTCGTCCTGGCGTCCCGCGAGACCGCGGGCGATCCGTCCCGACTGGCCGAACTCACCACCGATGTGACGGTGGCTCAGGCGACCCCGAGTCTGTGGCGCCTGCTGCTGGGCACGGGCTGGACTCCGCATCCGGAGTTGACCGTGCTCTCCGGCGGCGAGGCCCTGCCGCCCGCCACCGCCGAACGTCTGCACGGACCCGCCCGTGCCCTCTGGAATCTGTACGGCCCGACCGAGGCGACCATCTGGGCCTCGTGCCACGAGGTCACCGCGATCGGCTCCTTCCTGCCGCTCGGCGAACCACTGCCGAACATGGAACTCCACGTGCTGGACGCGGAGTTGGCGCCGAGTGCGGCCGGAACCACCGGCGCGCTGTACCTCTCCGGCACCGGACTCGCGCGCGGCTACGCAGGGCGGCCGGATCTGACGGACGACGTCTTCGTCGTCCACCCCGAGACCGGCGTACGTCTGTACCGGACCGGTGACGAGGTACGACTGCACGCGGACGGCTCGATCGAGTGGCTCGGGCGCGGCGACGCCCAGGTCAAGGTGCGCGGCAATCGCATCGAACCCGCGGAGATCGAACGCGTGCTGGAGCGATTCGACGGCGTCACCGCCGCCGTGGTCGTCGCGGCGCAGTTCGAGGGACGCGGCGAACCGAGGCTCACCGCCTATCTGGTGGGCGACGGTACGCCGGCCAAGTCCCGACTGGACGCGTTCGTCGGCGACGTCCTGCCCCGCTACATGGTGCCCGACGCCTATGTCACCCTCGACGCGCTGCCGTTGACCGACAACGGCAAGGTCGCGCGTGCCCGGCTGCCGCTGCCGACGAGGGACAACGTCATCCGCTCGGCCGCCGCGCCCGCCGCGCCCGCCGCGCCCGCCGCGCCCGCCGCGACACCGGAGCGGTCCGGGGCGCTGTCGGAGCAGGCATCGGTGTCGGCGTCCGTGCCGACGTCCGTGTCGGCGGTGAGCGTGACGGTGGAGGCACTGGCGGAGTCGATCGCCGGGGTGTTCGCGGCCACGCTGGACCACCCCGCCTTCGACGTCCACGCCAACTTCTTCGACCTGGGCGGCGAATCGGCCAACGTCACGTTCGCGGCCGTACAACTCGGGCGTGAGCTGGGCGCGACCGTCACCGCCCCGTCGATCTTCGCCACCGGTACGCCGATGAAGCTGGCCCGGCTGCTGGGTGCGGAAGGCGTCGTACGACTGCTCGAACCGGGGGCCGAACAGGCAGTCATCGTAGAGGAGTTGGCGGAGCCCGAGCCCGTGGCGCCCGCCGTTCCCGTGGCGGCACCCGCCTCCGCAGAGCCCGCACGACCCGCCGACGAGGGCGCCCTCGCCGTCATCGGCATGGCATGCAGGTTCCCCGGCGCCACCACACCCGACGAGTTCTGGCAGAACCTCGTCGGCGGCGTGTCCAGCGTCGGACCCGCCCCGGAGGGCAAGCGCGGCTGGTCGCACCTGTGGTCCGACGCCGACGAGGTGCCCATGGCCTGGGTGGACGGTGCCGAGTACTTCGACGCCGCCCGCTTCGGCCTGACCGACCGCGAGGCCCGCCGCATGGACCCCCTCCAGCGGACCCTGCTCAGCGTCACGGCCGAGGCCCTGGAGAGCTGCGGCCACGACCACACGTCCCTCGGCGCCGCCACCGGCGTCTTCGTCGGCGTGATCGCGAGCGACTTCCCGGAGATCGTGGCGGGAAGCGTCGGCTACCACGACCCGCACGTGGCGACCGGCACGGCCGCCTCCATGATCGCCAACCGGCTCTCGCACGTCTTCGACTGGTCGGGCCCGAGCTTCACCGTCGACACGGCCTGCTCGTCCTCCCTCGTCGCCCTGCACGAGGCCGCCATGCATCTGCGGGCGGGCGACGTGGACGCCGCAGTGGTCGGGGCCGCGAACCTCGTCCTCACCCCGACCAAGTCCCGTTCCTTCGCCCGCAACGGGATGCTGTCCCCGCAGGGCATGTGCCGCACCTTCGACGACGACGCCGACGGTTACGTACGGGGCGAGGGCACCGGCGCCGTCATCCTCAAACGGCTCGCCGACGCCGAACGCGACGGTGACCCCGTGCTCGCCGTGATCCGAGGCACCGCCGTCAACCACACCGGGGGCAGCGCCGGTTTCCTCACCGCACCCAGCAGGCCGGCCCAGGAGGCGGTGCTGCGCAAGGCGCTGGCCGCTTCCGGGCGTACGTCGGCCGACATCGGCTACGTCGAGGCTCACGGCACCGGCACGCAACTGGGCGACCTCGTCGAACTCGAAGCCCTCCACGCGGTCCTGGGCGAACCGGCCGGCCGACGACCGGTCGCGGTGGGCTCGGTGAAGACCAACATCGGTCATCTGGAGCCCGCCGCCGGCATCGCCGGACTGATCAAGACGATCCTGACGCTCCAAGCAGGCCACATCCCGCCGTCGTTGAACTTCACCACCCCGAACTCCTCCTTCGACTTCGACGGTTCGCCCCTGTTCGTGGCCGACCGGCCCCAACCGTGGGGCAGCGGCCCGCGCGTCGCGGGGATCAGCAGCTTCGGCTTCGGTGGCGCGAACGCCCATGCGGTGGTCGAGGCGGGACCCGTCGGCGTATCGGACGGTACGGAGTCCGGTCCGCGGCTGCTGGTCCTCTCCGCCGGATCGGACGACGCGCTGCGTACCCTGGCCCACCGGCTCGTGCTGATGCTGCGCTCCGCGTACTGCCCGTCCCTGGACGACCTGAGCGAGGCCAGCCGGCGGCGGCCCGCCGCCACACACCGGCTGGCCTGCGTGGCGGACAGCGTCGAGCAGTTGGAGGACAAGCTGCGGCTGTTCCTGGCCGGGGTCGCCGACATCCGCTCCCTCCACGTGGGGGTGGCGACGGCCGAGACCGCTGCCACGCGGCCGATCGGCGCCGGAGCGGGCCGGGAGGCCCTGGCCGGGGCCGCCCGCGCGTTCGCCGCCGGCGCGACCCTGCCCGCCGGGCGGCGGGAGCGAGCGGGCGTACGGTTCCCGACCGCGCCGCACGCGGAGAAGTACCTCTGGCTGGAACCGGCGGAGCCGCCGAACACGCCGGCTGCTGCTCCGAGCACGAAGAACACCTGGACGGAGCACCCGGAGGCCGCCGAACACCTGGTGCTCGGCAGGCCGACACTGCCCGGCGCCGGATATCCGGGAAAGGTGGCCGAGCTGCTCGGCCGGGAGCGGTTCGGTCTGCGTGACCTCACCTTCCGGGCGGCCGTCGAGGCGCCCACGACCCTCAAGGCCGAACGCGACAACACCACCGTCGCCTTCCGCGCCGGCGGCGGCGCCGGCGCCGTCGTCTGCACTGTCGAGTTGACCGATCCCGAGCAGACGACACTCACCCCCGCGCCGACGACCGACGGCTTCACCCCCGTCGCGGTCGACGCGATGTACGCCGCGTTCGAACGCGCCGGACTGAGCTACGGCCCCGGCTTCCGTACCGTGTCCACGCTGTCCGTGGCACCCGGCGAGGCGACGGGTGAGCTGCGCGGCGAGGCGCCGAGCACGGGCGCGGTGGACGCCAGGCTCCTCGACGGCGCCTTCCAGATCGCGCTCGCCGCGTGCGGGGCGCAGGGACTGTACGTGCCCTTCACCGTGGCACGGCTCACCGTCCTCGGCCGGCTACCCGACACCGTCCGGGTGTACGCCAGGCGGGACCGGGACACCGCCCCGGATTCCGGTCTGCTGACGGCGAGTCTGGTGATCCTGGACGGTGACGAACCCGTACTGGAAGCCCGTGGGATCACCTGGAAGCGGCTCTCCCAGGCGCCGTCGCCGGACGCCACGGGAGGCGACACCGGCAAGGGGCACCGTGCCGCGCCGCCTTCGTCGCGCACCCCGGCACCCACCCGGATCCCGACCCCGGCGCATGTCTCCAACGGCGCCCGTCCCGGGCCGGCCCCCAGCCGGTCGGCGGCCGGGGATCTGGACGCGGCCGTCGCCCAATGGGTGGCAGGCGCACTGGAGTTGGACGTCGACGAGCTGGAGACGGACCGGCCGCTCCAGGAGCAGGGGCTCGATTCGATGCTCGCCGTCTCGCTGGCCCAGGACATCCGGGCCAAGCTGGACGTGGACATACCGGTGACGCTGGTCCTGGAGGTCGGCACGGTCGATCGCCTGGCCGCCGAGCTGAGGGACGAGTACGGGGCCACCGCGCCGTCCGTCGCCTCGGAGCCCGTCGACGCGGGCGTTGCCCGGCCGGACGCCGTGCCCGATGAGCAGCCCGAGCCGGCCCCGGTCCGAACCCCGGCCCCGGCCCCGGCCCAAATACGGACGGCAGAGCCGTCCGACCCCCCGGTGCCCGGTGACGCCGACCTGCATGACATCGCCATCATCGGCTTCGACGGCGTGTTCCCGAACGCCGCCAACACCGACGAGCTGTGGCGGGTACTCCTGGAAGGCGTGGACTGCCTGAGCGAGGTGCCCGCGTCCCGCTGGGACATCGACTCGTACTACGGCACCGAGGGCAAGCCCGGCACCGTCTACCTCAGGCGGGCCGGCTTCGTCGAAGGGCTGACCGACTTCGACGCCGGGTTCTTCCGGCTGTCGCCCGCAGAGGCGGAGTGGATCGACCCCCAGCAGCGCCATCTCGTCCAGTCCGCCTGGCGCGCCATGGAGGACGCCGGTCTGGCGGGAGACACCCAACGGTCCACCGGTGTGTTCGTCGGCGCCAGCTACCAGCACTACCGCGACATGGTCGTCGGGGACGTCGTACAGACCGCGGCGGGACTGGGCAACCACAACGCGATCCTGGCCAACCGCGTGAGCTTCTTCCTTGATCTGCACGGGCCGAGCATGACGATCGACACGCTGTGCTCGTCGTCGCTGGTGGCCCTGCACACGGCGGTGCGCAGCATCCGCGACGGCGAGTGCGAACAGGCCATCGTCGCCGGTGTGCACCTGGCGATGTCACCGCAGTACTTCCAACTGGGCGCACGACTGCGGTCGTTCTCTCCCTCCAACGCCCTGCGGCCGTTCGACGCCGGTGCTGATGGGTTCGTGCCGGGGGAGGGTGTGGTGACGGTGGTGGTGAAGCCGCTGAGTGCCGCATTGCGTGACGGTGACCGGATCCGGGGTGTGATCAGGGGAAGCGCGGTCAACCACGGTGGCCGTACGAGTGGTCTGACGGTCCCGAGCAGCTCGGCCCAACAGGAGGTTATCTCCGCCGCGTTGGGGGATGCGGGGGTGTCGGTGGAGTCGATCGGGCTGGTGGAGGCTCATGGGACGGGTACGAGTCTGGGTGATCCGATCGAGGTGGAGGGTCTGACGCGTGCCTGGCGTGGGGTGACGGACAGGTCCCAGTTCTGCGCGATCGGTTCGCTGAAGGGGAATGTGGGCCATCTGGAGCCGGCGGCCGGGTTGGCCGGGTTGGTGAAGGTGTTGCTGGCGATGGAGCACGAGATGGTTCCGCCGTCGTTGCATGTGGTGCGGCCCAACGATCACATCCGGTTTGAGGAGACGCCGTTCTATCTGGCTGATCGCGCGGTGGAGTGGCCGAGGAACGGAACACCCAGGCGGGCCGCGGTCAGTGCCTTCGGCATGGGCGGTGTCAACGCCCATGTGATCGTGGAAGAGCCTCCGAAGCCGCCCAGGCGCGAGGCGCCCGCGCAGGACTCGTATGTGGTGCGTGTCAGTGCGGCGGACGGGACCGCGCTGCGAACCCTCGCCGACGCCTATGCCGAGACTCTGATCGACACGTCGGAGGACGACCTCGGGGACTTCGCGTTCACCGCCAACACCGCCCGTGCCGCCCACCGTTACGGCGTGGCCGTGCAAGGTGCCGACACTCGCGAACTCGCCGCCGGACTCAAGGAAGTGGTGACGGGTCGCGGCGCACTGTCCCGTAAGGGCGGCAAGGCACAGCCTTCGGCCTTCATGTTCACGGGGCAGGGTTCGCAGTATGTGGGTATGGGGCGTGGGTTGTACGGGGTGGAGCCGGTGTTCCGGGCGGCGTTGGACGAGTGTGCGGATGTGTTGGCGGGGCATGTGGATGTGCCGTTGGGGGAGTTGTTGTTCGGTGAGGTGGGTGGTGGTGGTCGGTTGGATCGTACGGGGTATGCGCAGCCGGCGATTGTGAGTGTGCAGGTGGGGTTGGTGCGTTGGTTGGAGTCGGTGGGGGTGCGGCCGGATGTGGTGGTGGGTCACAGTCTGGGTGAGTTGACGGCTGCGTGGGTTGCGGGTGTGCTGGATCTGGGTGATCTGCTGGAGTTGACGGCGGTGCGTGGGCGGTTGATGGAGTCGCAGCCGGGTGCGGGTGCGATGGCGGTGGTGCATGCGGATGCCGAGGCTGTCGTGGCTGCGATATCGGCTCATCCTGGGGTGGAGATCGCGGCGTTCAACGCGCGTCGATCGGTGACGGTCACGGGTCCGGCGGAGGCGGTGCAGGGTTTCTGTCAGGAGTCGGGCCTGCGCACGCAGCAGTTGACGGTCAGTCACGCGTTCCACTCGGCGGCGATGGAGGGAGCCGTCGCCCCCTTCGTCGAAGCTGTGGCGGGCAGGTCCCTCTCCGCTCCGGTGATCGGGTTCGCGTCGACGGTGACGGGCGGCTGGCATTCGGCCGAGACGGCCACCGACCCCGACTACTGGGGCCGCGCCATCCGCGAGCCGGTGCACTTCTCGCAGGCGCTGACGACGCTGGCCGAGGCCGGCCCGGCGGTGGCCTGGGAGATCGGCTCCCACCCCCAACTCACCTCCCTCGCCCGCGCGTCGTGGAGCGGAACGCAGCCGATGTGGCTCAGCACCTTGCGCCGGGACCGCACCGATCAGGTGCAGCTCCACAGCGCCGTGGCGAACTACTACAACCACACCCGCACCGACCTCGACTGGACCGGGCTGCACCAGGACAAGGGCCGCCGCACCACCACCATCCCCACCTACCCCTTCAACCGACAGGAGCTGACCGCGCCACCCGTACGCCGTGGTGGCACCGGTACGAGCACCCTCAGCCACCCGCTGTTCGACCGTCACTACGAGCACCGGAGCGAGGGACAGTGACGAATCAGGGCGAGACCTACGAGAAGACGTTCACGGGCCAGGAGCCCTTCATCGCCCAGCATCGCTCAGCGGGTATCGGGCTGCTGCCTGCGGCGGTGCAGTTGGAGATGGCGATGGTGGGGGTCGCCCGGCGGCGGCCGTTCATCCCGCTGGAACTCAACGGTGTGACCTTCCTGCGCCCCCTCACCATCGCCGACGACGCGGCGGCCCCTGTCCGCCTCGACGTGTCCTTCGGCCCGCAGACCAGCTTCGAGTTGAGCACCGTGGTGGCCGGCGACCGCAAGCCGCTGTCCACCGGAACCGGCCGGCTGCTCCCGGACGCCGTCCCGCCCCCGCCCGCCGAGACCGGCCGGCAGCCTGCGGCCACGCGGACGGTGCCCCCGGAGCGGCTGTACGAGAGCTGGGCGCGGGAAGGGCTGCTGTACGGTCCCGACTTCCGTACCGTCCGCGAACTCGCCCTCGGCGAGAGCGGCGTGGCCCGCGCCACGCTGCGGTCCGACAGCGAGCCGGTGCCCTGGTACGCCCATCCGCTTCTGGTGGACGGCGTGTTCCAGGTCGTCAGCTGCGCGCTCCAGGACCTCACGGGTGAGGCCGGCCCGTATCCCATGCTGCCCATCGGCGTCGCGAGGCTCACCGTCTTCGCCGACCTCTCGCTTCTGTCGGCCGGTGTGACCGTCGTGGTGCGCCGTACCGGCGTCGACGGCGCGTACGCGACCGCGGACGCCCAGCTCCTCGGCCCCTCGAACGACGTCGTCGCTGAGTTCGAGGGACTGCGGATGCGCCGTACGGCCGCCGTGTCGCCACCTGCGGCCACCCGGCCCCGGCCGCGCGCGGACACGCTGCCGATCACCCGGATCGACTGGCGCCCCGCACCGGCGGGCGACGAACGGACCGACCCGGCGACCGGGACGTGGGTCGTCCTGCACAACGGCGGCACGGGCGGTCTCGGTGAGCGCGCCGCCCGCCAACTGCGGGCCGACGGCGCCCGCGTGGTGGAGGTCGGCGTCGGACCCGCCGGGCCACCGGCGCACGACCCCGATCACCGGACGCTCACGGGGCCGGACGAGGAGGCGTTCCGGCGGCTCTGGGAGGAGATCGGAGATCCGGTCGCGGGTGTGCTGCACCTGTGGAACGCCGATGCCGCGCCCGACGACGCGCAAGCTTCCGGGGAGGAGACGGAGCTGCGCCTCGGACTGTACGGCTGCCTCGCCGCCCTGCGGACCCTCGGCGAGCGGCAGCGCAAGTCCCGTTTCCACGCCGTGACCAGGGACGGTCAGCCGGTCGGGACCGGCGACCGGCCGGTACCCGCGCGCGCCGCCCTGTGGGGCTTCCTCCGCACCGCCGCCATCGAGTACCCGGGCCTCCGCCCCCGCCTCATCGACATCGACCAGCCCTCCGACGACACGCTCCGCGCCGTCCTGAGGGAGGCCGGCGCGGCCGACGGCCCCACCGAGGTCGGCTACCGGCGGGGCGTTCGCCACGTACCCGTCCGGGTGCGCGACCGGTCTGCGTACACCGCGCCCTCCGGCGCGGAGGGGCCGATCAGACAGGGTGGCCGCTACCTCGTCCTCGGCGGGCACGGCGGGCTGGGCCTTGAGGTCGCCGACCGGTTCGCACGGGAGGGTGCCGGTGTCGTCGCGCTGGTCAGCCGTTCCGGAGCGGCCCCTGCCGACGACGACCGGACGGGCGCGATCAGCGCGCGAGGGTGCGAAGTGGTGTCGTACGGCGCGGACGTGACCTCGCCCGGCGCCCTGGCGGCCGTCGTGGAACGCTTCCGCGCCGAGTTCGGCGAGTTGCACGGCGTGGTCCACGCGGCCGGCACGCTCAAGGACGGGCTGATCCGCAGCGCCACCGCCGAGGACATCGCGGCCGTGATGAGGCCGAAGGCGGACGGCGTACGGGAGTTGGCAGCCGCCGTCGCGGGGCGGGACCTGGACTTCGCCGTACTGTTCGCGTCGGTCTCCGGCACGTTCGGCAACCTCGGCCAGGGCGGGTACGCGGCGGCGAACGCCTACCTGGACGGCTTCGCGCAGGCGCACGGCGAGCCGTGGCTGAGCGTCGACTGGGGCCTGTGGGGCGAGGTGGGCATGGGCACCGCCGTCGCGGAGCAGCTACGGCGACGCGGAGTGCGGCCACTGGGCACCACGGAGGGCCTGGACGCCCTGATCGCGGTACTGGGAGCGGCGGACGACCTCCGCCAGGTGATCGTCGCCCACCCGGACGCGGGCGACGTGATCGAGGAGCCGGGGGCCCCTTCCGACGTACACACAAAGACTCCTGACGATATGTCAGTTAACGTCGGCTCGGCCGGGGAGGGGGACGGTGAGCGAGTCGGGGAAGCGCTGGAGCAGTTCCTGACGGAGCGGCTGGGCGTCACGTCCTTCGACCGCGAGACCCCGCTCTCGGACTACGGCATGAGCTCGATCATGAGCGTCGAGCTGTCGGAGGAACTGTCCAGCAGATGGGGAGTCCACCTTCCGGCGACGCTCTTCCTTGAGTACGGCGAGTTCGACGAGCTGGTCGAGGCCCTGACCGGCCGTTACGGCGCGGCAGCCGCTGTTGAGGTGCCGGAGACCGCCGAGTCTGGCACCGTCAAGGCGGGCGAGGCGACAGAGGCAGCCGCCGACCCGCGCCCTCAGCGCCACACGCCCGCCTCCCGTGACACGGACGTCGCGATCGTCGCCGTGTCCGGTGATCTCCCGGGCGCGGTCGGCGAGGTCACGGAGCTGTGGCCCCTGCTCCGCTCCGGCGGGCACGCGTTCACCGAGATCCCGGCCGAACGCTGGGACATCGACGCCCACTTCGAGCAGCGCGGCCCCCGAATGACCGGCACCTACTGCCGTACCGGTGCCTTCGTCACCGGCATCGACCGCTTCGACCCGGCCTTCTTCGGCATCTCCGTACGCGAGGCCGAGGAGATGGACGTCCAGCAGAAGCTGCTGCTGGAGCACGCCTGGACGGTTCGGGACGACAGCGGTCTCGCCGGCCGCCGCGACATCGGCGTCTTCGTCGGCGCCACCTACACCCATCACCGCGACACCCAGGGACTTCAGACCGTCGGACCGCACACCGCGCTCGGCTCCATGAACGCGGTACTGGCCAACCGGATCTCCTACACACTGGACCTGACCGGTCCCTCGCAGACCGTCGACACCCTGTGCTCGTCGTCCCTCGTCGCCATTCAGCAGGCGGTCGCCGCACTGCGCGCCGGACACTGCGGCGCCGCGATCGTGGCGGCCTGCCAGGTCGGTCTGACTCCCTGGTACTACCGCAGCCTCAGCCAGCTCGGTGCCCTCTCCGACACCCGGCCACGACCCTTCGACGAGCGGGCCGACGGATTCCTCCCCGGCGAAGGCACGCTGGCCTTCATGCTGAGACCGCTCGCGGACGCCGAACGTGACGGCGACCGGATCTGGGGCGTCATCCGCGGCACCGCCGTCAACCACGGGGGCCGCGGCAGCGCCATGCCCGTGCCCCGCAGCGAGGCCCAGGCCGCCGTCGTACGGGCGGCGCTGGACGACGCCGGGCTTGCCCCCGCGGACGTCTCCCTCATCGAGACGCACGGCACGGCGACCAGGCTCGGCGACCCGATCGAGATCGCCGCGCTGACCGAGGTCTTCGGCGGCGACCCGGACCGTGGCGAGCCGTGCCACATCGGGACGGTGAAGGGCAACATCGGGCATCTGGAGCCGGCGGCCGGGCTCGCCGGACTGCTGAAGGTTCTGCTGTGCCTGCGGCATCGGGAGATCCCGCCCGTCGCCGGTTTCGAGACTCCCAGCAGCCATCTGAATCTGTCCGCGGGGCCGTTCGTGATCCCCGTGGAGGCACGGCCGTGGACCTCCGACGGGCCGCGCCGCGCGGGAATCAGCTCCTTCGGGATGGGCGGCACCAACGCGCACATCGTGGTGGAGGAGTACGAGGGGTACGAGGGGTACGAGGACCGCGCCGCGAAGTCCCGGTCCCGGCACGAGACGTACGGTACCCAGACCCGTACCACCCCCGCCGTACCGGACGAGCACCTGCTGGTCCTGTCCGCTCACACCCCGGACACCCTGGCCCGGCGCATGGCGGACGTCCGGTCACTGCTGCGGCAGGACAACGCGGCGAGCCTGAGCGCCCTGTGCCGTTCCAGCGCCGTCGGACGCGACCACCTGGCACACCGGGTCGCGGTCCTGGGAGCCACGGCCGACGAGCTGCGCGCCGGGCTGACCGAGGCACTGCGCCTCGGGGACCGGGCGCACGGCACTGTCGTACGCGGCGCGACGGTCCTCGACGCCGCGTCGACCGGGCTCAGCGGTCCGGCCTTCCGCTACGCGGCCGGCGGAACCGTCGACTGGGCCACGGTGTATCCGGGACCCGCGGAGTCCGGCCGCCCCGCCCTCCCCGCCTACCCGTTCGGCGCGCGATCCGAGCCGGCTGTCACCGCCCCACCGGACACGACCGACGTCGTACGGCGCCTGTCCCGCGCCCACCGGGTGCTGGGCGAGCAGACCGTCCCCGGAGCGCTGCCGGTGGCCCTCGGTCTGCGGACGAGCGGCGCCCTGCGGCAGATCACCTTCACCGGCCGGGGGACCGGAGACCATCCCCTCACGAACAACCTGGCCGACCCCACCCGTACCGGGCCCGCCACCTTCCGTCACGCCGACCGGGTGATCGCCCGGCTCACCACCACCGAAGCCCCGGCCACGCCCCCCGCTCCGGTGCACCTCGACGCCTTGCGCGCCGCGCTCGACCGGACGCTGGAACCGGCGGGTCTCTACGCCTGGTTCGCCGCGAAGGGGATGGAACTCGACGCACCGCTGCGGTCCGTCGCCGAGATCCACTACGGGCCAGGCCGGGTACTCGCGCGGATCGACATCCCGGCCGGCGACATGCTGGAGGCCGAGGCGGTGGCACTCGACGCCGCCCTCCAGACCATGGCCGTACTCACGCTTGCGGATCCGGCGGCCCCGTCGGCCACCCATCTGCCGGTCTCCATCGGCCGGGTGGTGCGCTGGGCGGAGCCGGCGCGGACGGCGTTCGTCCTGCTCGAAGGTGCCGAACCCGACAGCGACGGCACGCGACGCGGCGACGCGTCCCTGCTCGCCGCCGACGGCCAGGTGCTCGTCCGGCTCGACGCCATCGAGTACCGCACCGTGACCGCCGCCACCGGCTCGCCGTCCGCCCCCACCCGCCGCACGCCGCAGGCGGCGGTGGCGGAGACGGCGATCGTCGCGTTGGTACGCGACGTCCTCCACGACCCCGGAGTCACGGCGACCACCTCCCTGTCCGCCGTGGGGCTCGACTCCATGCTGGCGACGGCGATAGCCGCCGACGTCGAGGAGACGTACGGGGTGAAGCTGAGCCCGACGGACGTCCTGGACGCCGCGGACTGCCGCACTCTCGCCGCGCATGTCGCCGAACTCGCCGACGACGAAGCCGTGTTCGCCCCAGCCGCGGTCCGCGACGCGGCTCAGGTCCGCGACACGGCCGCGGTCCGCGAGCCGGCACCCGGCACCGCCGACGGCCGGGAACACGACATCGCCGTCATCGGGCTTGCCCTGGCGCTCCCCGGCGCCCCGGACCCCGAAGGGTTCTGGTCGCTGCTTGCCGACTCCCGCGAGGAGATCCGTCCGGCGCCGGACCACCGCTGGGGGAGGTACGCCGACGGGTCCGAGTCCGACGTCGGCGGATTCCTCGACAACGTGGCGGAGTTCGACGCCCGGTTCTTTGACTTCTTCCCCAAGCAGGCGGAGGTGCTCGATCCCCAGGCCCGCTGGCTGCTCCGTACGACCTGGGAGGCACTGGAGTCGGCCGGCCTCCCGCCGCGCCAACTGGCCCCGTCCACCGGTGTGTTCGTGGGCGCCAGCTACCAGCACTACCGGGACTACAACATCGCGCCGGAGCTGGACGCGCCCAGCGGCCTCGGCAACCACAACGCGTTCCTCGCCAACCGCGTGAGCTTCTTCCTTGATCTGCACGGGCCGAGCATGACGATCGACACGCTGTGCTCGTCGTCGCTGGTGGCCCTGCACACGGCGGTGCGGAGTATCCGCGACGGCGAGTGCGAGCAGGCCATCGTCGCCGGTGTCCGGGTCGCCCTGTCCCCGCTGCACTACGTCGCGATGAAGAACCTGCGCGCGCTCTCCCCGTCGGGCGCGTCCCGGCCGTTCGACTCCGGTGCGGACGGGTTCGTGCCGGGGGAGGGTGTGGTGACGGTGGTGGTGAAGCCGCTGAGTGCCGCATTGCGTGACGGTGACCGGATCCGGGGTGTGATCAGGGGAAGCGCGGTCAACCACGGTGGCCGTACGAGTGGTCTGACGGTCCCGAGCAGCTCGGCCCAACAGGACGTCATCCGCGCCGCGTTGGGGGACGCGGAGGTGCCGGCGGAATCGATCGGGCTGGTCGAGGCCCATGGGACAGGCACGAGCCTGGGCGATCCGATCGAGGTCGAGGGTCTGACGCGTGCCTGGCGTGGAGTGACGGACAAGTCCCAGTTCTGCGCCATCGGTTCGCTGAAGGGGAATGTGGGCCATCTGGAGCCGGCGGCCGGGTTGGCCGGGTTGGTGAAGGTGTTGCTGGCGATGGAGCACGAGATGGTTCCGCCGTCGTTGCATGTGGTGCGGCCCAACGATCACATCCGGTTTGAGGAGACGCCGTTCTATCTGGCTGATCGCGCGGTGGAGTGGCCGAGGAACGGAACACCCAGGCGGGCCGCGGTCAGTGCCTTCGGCATGGGCGGTGTCAACGCCCATGTGATCGTGGAAGAGCCTCCGAAGCCGCCCAGGCGGGAGGCGCCCGCGCAGGACTCGTATGTCGTACGGGTCAGCGCCGCCGACGAGACCGCGCTGCGAACCCTCGCCGACGCCTACGCCGACCGGTTCGATACGGCACGCGACGCCTGGGAGACCGCCGACCTCTGCCACACCGCCAACACCGCCCGCTCCCCGATGGAGTTCCAGACGGCGGTGCACGGATCCACGGCCGTCGAACTCGCCGCCGCCCTGCGCTCCGTCGCCGCCGGGAACGTCCCGGTGGCCCGCGTCGATATCGACCTGACCGCCGAAGCGACGGCCGCGCCCCGGCCCGCCGACACGGTGGAACTGGTCAGAGCGGGCTACGCGCACACCGACTGGGCCTCGCTCTCCGCCGCTGGCGCACGTATCACGGACCTGCCCACCTACCCGTTCTCACGTGGGTCCTACTGGCGCACCACCGACCCCGTGGTCCTGCCGGGCCCCGGACGGCCGACGGGCGGCGAGGGCGGCGCCGCGGCGGTACGTATCGAGTGGCGGGCCCGCGAACTGGCGCCCGCGCTTCCGACCGGCTCGGCCGGCCCGGCCACCGTACGGCTGGTCGCCGCCGACCCCGAGATCGGGCGCGCGCTGACGACGGTCCTCCGGCACCGGGGCGTCACCGTTGTCGAGCCCGGTCAACAGGCGGACACGACCATCGTGGTCGACGCCCCCGGCGGCCGACCGGACCACGACGGCGAACTGCGTGCGTTCTGGGTTGAGTTGGCGGGACTGATGAAGTCGCTGCCCGCGCACGGCAAACTGCTCTGGGCCGGATACCACGGCGTGGCAGTGCACCCCGACGAGCGCGGTGGCCTGTCCCCCGTACGAGCCGCCATGGCCATGGCCGTACGGGCGGCCGGGGCCGAGAACCGTAAGCCAACCGCCGTTGTCCAGCTGGACCCGGCCGACCCCGCCGAGGCGCGGGCCCTGTGCCTGGCGGCCGAGTACGCCGCCCTCAGCACCGACCCCACGGCCGGGGACGACGCGGACACGACGATCGTCGCCTACCGGCGAGGCGTCAGACACGTCCCGGAACAGGCACCCGTTCCCGCGCCCGCCGGCCCGCCGTACACCCCGCCGGCCTCCGGGTACTACCTGGTCACCGGAGGACTCGGCGCCGTAGGGCTGCGTCTGGCCCAGCGGCTGATCGACCGGGGAGCCGCCCGCGTCGGCATCATCGGCCGGTCGGTCGTCGATCCCCAAAGCTCCACCCCCTTGCGGGAGTTGAGGCGGCGCGCCGAGGTCGAGTATCTGGCCTGCGACGTGTCCGACCCGATGGCGCTCGCAGCCGTGGCCGGGCAGTTCGGCAGGCGCTGGGGCCGGCTGGTCGGCGTCGTGCACTCCTCCGGCGGGGTCAACCCGTTCGGGGCGATGCACCGCCGGGCCTGGAGCGACGCCGAGAAGGTACTCGCCCCCAAGGTCCCCGGCTCGCTCAACGTTGTACGGCTGGCCAAGGAACAGGGCGCCGACTTCGCCGTCCTGGTGTCCTCGATCGCCGGCACACAGGCGTCCGCCGGTCGCGGCCTGGTCGACTACAGCCTCGCCAACGCCTACCAACTGGCCCTCGCCGAGCGGGAGAACGACGCCGTCACCAAGGTCACCGCACACGCGTGGCCGAACTGGACGGGCATCGGCATGAAGGCGGACGCGTCCTTCTCCGCCGCATACTCGGTCAGCGCCGAGCACGCACTGGACGCCTTCTCCGGCCACCTGCGGTCGGGTGGCGCCGTGATCTTCCCGGGCAGCGCTCCCGACACCCCGCCGAAAGCAGCCGAGTCGTTCGAGCCCGCGCCGTCGGTGGCACCGGTCGAACCACCCGTACGTCCTGCGGCGCGCACCGTTCAGGACGTCGCGGGGATGCGCGCGCGGGTCCGGGACGCGTTCGTCCAGGTGCTCGGAGAGGACCCGGAAGACCGTCCGCTCCAGAGCCTCGGGCTGGACTCCCTCGTGATCGCCGAACTGACCACGGCCCTTGAGCAGCGCAGCCAACTGACCGTCGATCCCTCGCTGTTGATGCGGGCGCGTACGGCCGACGAGATCGCCAGGGACCTCGCCGCCCACGAGCCCACGCCCTCCTCCCGTCCGTCCATCCCCGACCCCGACCCCGATCTCGATCCCGACCCTGTCCGTCCCGATCCCGAGTCCGTGACGACATCCGCTCTGAGCGCCTTGCTGCGTCCGCTGCTCGTGCACGACGGACAGCGGGGAGTGGGCCAGGCATGACCGGAGAGCCGAACGAAAGGACTGCTGTGAGCGAGCGCGACACCCGCATCGCCGTGATCGGCCTCGCGGTACGGCTCCCGGGCGCGGAGGACGCCGCCGATCTGACGGCCCTGCTCGGCCGCGACGGGGTCGAGGTCGGCGAGGTCCCACCGAGCCGGTGGGCCCGTGAGCTGTACCGGGGCGAGGGGCCCCACCAGGGAACGCACCATCGCGGCGGCTTCCTGGTGGACCCGTTCTCCTTCGACCACGAGGCGTTCGGCATGACCGCCGAGGACGCCGTGCTCCTCGACCCGCAGCAGCGCGTGATGCTGGAGGTCGGCGCGCGAGCCCTGGAGGACTCTGGGTACCGGGGGGTCCGACGTCGGCTCGACGCAGGCGTGTTCATCGCCGCGCGCATGAACGCGTACGGCTTCGACCAGGGCCGGGGCACGATTCCGCCCGGCCCGCCAGGTTCGGCCGGTCCCGTCGGGATTCCCGGGCCGGCCGCCCTGTGGGGGCGGTCGCAGAACTTCATGGCGGCATGGCTGTCGGACCGCTTCGATCTGGCGGGCCCGAGCCTGGTGGTCGACACCGCCTGCTCGTCCTCGCTGTCGGCGGTCTGGCTCGCCTGCCAGAGCCTCGCGGCCGGGACGTCCGAACTCGCCCTGGTGGGCGGGGTCGACCTGCTGATCGACCCGCTCACGTTCGTACTCCTCTCCCGCACCGGGGCGCTCTCCCCGGACGGGCTCTGCCACACCTTCGACACCAGGGCCAACGGCTATGTGCCCGGGGAGGGAGCCGCCGCGCTGGTGCTGAAGCCGATGCCGGCCGCGTTGGCGGACGGCGACGTGATCCTCGGGGCCATCAGCGGCGTCGCGGTCAACAACGACGGCCGCACCATGGGTGTCACCACACCGAACCTGGAAGCCCAGATCGAGTTGCTCGGCACTGCGTACCGGACCATCGACCCGGCGACCGTCCAGTACGTCGAGGCACACGGCACCGGCACCGCCATCGGTGACCCGATCGAAGTGCGGGCGCTCACCGAGGTGTTCACCAGGCACGGAGTGGCGAGGAACTCCGTCGCACTCGGTTCGATCAAGCGCCGGATCGGCCATCTGCACTCGGCGTCGGGGCTCGCCGGACTCGCGAAGATCATCGTCGCAATGCGCGAAGGTACCGTCCCGGCCGTGGCGGTGGACTCGCCCAACCCGCGCCTCAACCTCGCGGACAGTCCCTTCCATCTGCCGGAGACATGCCTCCCCTGGCCGGACGCCCCGGTGCGCCGGGCAGCGGTGAGCGGATTCGGCTTCGGCGGCACCAACGCCCATGTGGTGGCCGAGGCTGCCCCGCGAACTGCCGGCACCCCGGCCGGGCAGCCCGCGCCGGTCGTCCACGTGCTGCCGCTGTCCGCCGACAGCCCGTACGCGCTGCGCGAACTGGCCGCCCAATGGCTGGAGTTCCTGCCGACCCTGCCGGACGGACCCCGCGAGCTCGGCGACGTGTGCGCCACCGCCCGCCTGGCCCGGCCGCACCGTACCGAGCGGCTGGCCGTCGTCGGCGCCGACGCGCGTCAACTGGCAGCCGCGCTGCGCTCCTGGCTCCTGCGGGCCGGTGCCCAGGAACTCCGTACAACCGTCCACGTACGTCCCGAAGCGGCCGATGCACCGCCCGCGTGGCTGATCGCCCTTGACCGCACCACACCGGCCGTCCACGAGGTCATCGGCCAGTTCGAAGCGGCCACCGGCACCCAACTTGCCTCATTCGGAGGTGAGTTGCTGCGGATCGCCGCCGGGATCACCCTCGCCGTCGCGCTGCGCGACCTCGGACTGCCCGCAGGCGCCGTCGACCTGCCCCCGGGCTGGGAGGCGGTCGGGGACTTCGTACGAGGACGAGTCCCGCTGGAGCAGGCGCTGGCCGACATCCTGCGGAGCGACAACGAACTCGCGCGCGACGTCCGGGGTCACGCTCCCGCTCCCGGCGACCGCAACGACGTCGGCGCACGCCTCGCAGAAGCCCGCGACGAGCGGGCGGTCACCGTGGTGCTCGACGCGATCGCCGCCGAGCTTTTCCAGGCGGGCCAGGACATCGACTGGGCGGCGTTCCAGCAATCCACGGGCGTGCAGTGGAGCAAACGCCTGCTGCCGTCCGCCCAACCGCGCGGCCGTGCACTGAACTTGGCCGAGCCCCTGCGCTCCGCCGAGCCCGGATCACCCGCGGAGCTGGTGTCGGACGAGGGGGCGGCCGGGTACACGTACTCCCGTGTCTTCGGTCCGGCCGAGGCGCCCATCGCGCAGCACGCGGTGTACCGCACGCTCATGCTCCCGGGTGTGGCGTGGTTCGACTTCCTCCGCGAAGGCGCCGCGCTGCGCGGCGACCCGT
>NZ_MDCR01000539.1 GCF_001723055.1 Streptomyces niveus | reverse complement strand
GCTGGCCGGTGACGGCGAGCGGGGTGACGGTCGCCGACGTACCGAGGGCGAAGCCGGGGCCGAGCGCGTACGAGGCGCCCCAGACCGCCGCGTTCGGGAGCAGGGCGAGGGACAGCAGCAGGACGGCGACCCGCCCCGACCAGGCCGCCGCCAGTTGGAGGAACGATTCCTGTGCCGCGTCCGCGTGCCAGATCAGCGAACCGGCGACCAGGACGAGACCGCCGCCCAGCAGCACCGCCGCCCCTGCGGTCGCCGACCGCATCACGACGACGGCCCGGCGGCGTCTCCCGGCGGCCACGGCCGCTCCCGCGCCCTCGGTGACACCGGCGTCCGGGCTCCTGAGGCCGGGCAGCCGGTCCAGCAGCGGGCTCAGTGGCCGCCCGCTCGCGACCCACACGCCGGCGGCTGCCGACAGCACCGGCACCACGGGCAGCCTGAGCGCCGTACCGAGCGTGTCCGTGGACAGCGGCCCGCCCCGCGCGTAGACCACGACGGCGGCGCCGACCAGGAGATATCCGCCCGCGACCGTGCACAGCCCGCCGAGGGCCGTGAGCTGCGGCCGGCCCGCGTCCGGTTCCAGCGCGTCGCGCGAGGACCGGTAGACCAGCCATACCGGCAGGGCCACGACCAGCAGGGGTACGACTCCGATGGGCGCGGGCACTCCTGACAGTGTGTCGGGCCGCACCAGCTCCGCGCCGTGGGCCAACAGCCAGAGTGCCGCCGCGATGTGCAGGGCTCCGCCGGCGCCGCTGTCGGGGTACGGAGAACTGATCCAGGCCGCGATGACCAGCACGGCGAGGCTGCCGAGTCCGAGGCCCGCGGCCAGTGCGCCACGGAGGAACGCGGCGGTCAGCGCGGCGGCCCGGCCCCGCTCGGCGGCCGAGGCCGAGGACAACGTGGTGCTGCGCTCGCTCACTTGAGTCACGCCGCCATGCTCCCAACGACACGCGCTTAAACCGCGTAACAGGCGGATAGCCGCTGTGTCGCTCAATATACGTTTATGTACTTTTTCGGCCAGTACAGTGCTGCGGGGAGTTCGTGATGACGCAGAGCACCACTCGAACCTCCTCCGTCCCTCCGCTTCCACCTCCCAAGGAACGGCGCAGGCTGCGTGAGGCGAAGGCCATGACCGAGAAGCAGGTCGCGGAGGCGCTGGGGGTCACTCAGACGACGGTCCGGTCCTGGGAGACGGGGCGTACGAGTCCGCAGGGGCGCAGACGCGAGGCGTACGCCCCGTCTCCCAGGA
>NZ_MDCR01000538.1 GCF_001723055.1 Streptomyces niveus | reverse complement strand
CGCGGGCGCGGACATCGGGGCGCTGCGGGAGCCGGGCGACGCCATACAGGACCTCAGCGTGCGTGCGGAGGAGGCACTGGCGGCGTTCCCCAAGCCGACGCTGGCGGCCGTACGCGGCTACTGCGTGGGCGGCGGCGCCCAGTTGGCGGTCGCGTGCGATCTGCGCTTCGCGGAGGAAGGCGCCCGGTTCGGGATCACGCCCGCGAAGCTCGGTGTCGTCTACCGGGCGTCGTCGACCCGCCGGCTGGTCTCCCTGGTCGGTCCGTCGACCGCCAAGTACCTCTTGTTCTCCGGGGAGTTGATCGACACCGCGCGGGCGCTGCGGGTGGGCCTGGTGGACGAGGTGCTGCCGCCGGGCGAACTGGCGGGCCGGGTGGCCGAGTTCACCCGCGTACTGACCACGCGCTCACAGCTCACCCAGGCGGCTGCGAAGGAATTCGCGAGCGGCCGTGAGGACCGGGACGCGTACTGGGCGGCCCAGGCGGGCGCCGGCGGCGACCGGGAGGAGGGTGTGACGGCGT
>NZ_MDCR01000537.1 GCF_001723055.1 Streptomyces niveus | reverse complement strand
CGGCGGTGAGGTCGTACAGGGTCGTGTCACCCACGGTGACCTCCTTGTACGTGGACTGCACCCAGCTGGCGATGGACGAGCCGGAACCGTTCTGACCGCCTCCTCCGCCGCCGAACCCGCCGCCGCCGAGGAAGTAGTGGATCTTCCCGTCGGCGACGTACTGCTTGAACTGCTCAAGCGTCGGGGACGGGTCGCTGCCGTTGAAGCCGCCGATCGCCATCACCGGTTCCTCGGCGGCGAGTTGGTTGCTCGCGGCGTTCTGGGAGCCGGTCGTCGCGGCGACCCAGGTGAAGTCGTCGGCGTCCTTCTTGAGCGCCGCGACCACCTCGGAGCTGACGGCCTGACCGTCGAGCAGCCCCGACATACCGCCGCCACTGCCACCGCCTCTGCCGCCACCGCCACCGCCACCGCCCGGCATCGGCGGCAGACCCTGCGGGGCCTGGCCGCCACCGGGGGCCTGACCGTCCGGGGCGCCCGCAGGGGCCTGACCCGCGCCGGGGCGCGCAGGCCGGTCGCCCCCGCCGCCCATGGGACCGCCG
>NZ_MDCR01000536.1 GCF_001723055.1 Streptomyces niveus | reverse complement strand
ACACCGAGTGGCTGGAGCGGGAGGACGCGCCCCGGCTCAAGCGGCTGCGCGCGCTGCTCGCCGACTACGACGAGGCGCAGCTCACCACGATCGCGGAGTTCCTCACGCGTCTCGCGGACGTGGAGACCGAGGCGGCGGGCGCCGTCGCGTAACGACCCGCGCCCGCCGCGAGAACCAGGACGGTCAGCGGCCTCCCGCGTACGCGCACGGCATCGAGCGCACCCGGTTGTCGAAGTTCGACGGCACCAGCACCGGGGCGCCCACGGTGCGCAGTTCGGGCGACCTGGTCAGCAACTCCCGGAACAGCGCCTTCATCTCCTGCTTCGCCAGGAACGTGCCCAGGCAGTAGTGCGGCCCGCCGCCCCCGTACCCGACATGCGGGTTGGGGCTGCGGGTGATGTCGAAGCGGTCCGGGTCGGTGAAGACCGACTCGTCGCGGTTGGCGGAGGCGTAGAACAGCACCACCCGGTCGCCCCGCCGGAAGGCGTGCCCGTTCAGCCGGTGGTCCCGGGTGAGCCTGCGCCGGAACTGGATGATGGGCGTCGAGTGGCGCACGATCTCCTCGACGGCGCCGTCCGCGTACCGGTCGAAGTCGTCGAGCAGCAGGGCCCGCTGATCGGGATGATCGGTCAGCAGCGACATGCCGTGCGCGATGGCGTTCCGTGTGGTCTCCACCCCGGCGACCATCAACAGCGAGAAGAACGAACCGAGTTGGCGGCCGTTCAGCGACTGGCCGTCGATGTCGGCGTTCACGAGCGCGGAGATGAGATCCCCGGTCGGATTCCTGCGCCGCTGCCGCCCGAGCTCCGCGACCATTCCCTGCATGGACGCCAAGGCGCGAAGGCCCTTTCCTGGGACGCGAATTCGCTGCCGTACCGTACGCGCCACACCCGTTTCGACCGACGCCCGATTCACCTGCGCGAGGATCGACGGGCGTTCCTTCTCGGGGATACCCATCAGATTGCAGATGATTTCGAACGGCATACGTGACGCGACGGCCGTGACGAAATCCGCCGGACGCTCCCTGAGCATGTCGTCCACAATGCGGGTCGCCACCGAACGGACGTCCTCCTCCGTCGCGGCGAGAATGCGGGGGGTGAAGGCCCGGGAGACGATACGGCGCAACTGCGTGTGCTGCGGCTCGTCGAGATTGACCAGGGACTCCCCGAAAAGCGCCCGCACCCAGCGGGCCGGCTCCGGAGTGGTGACGCCCGGCGCGCTGCCGAACACCCGCGCGTCACGGCTGGCCTCCACCACGTCCGCGTGCCTGACCAGCGCGTGGAAGCCCCGCTCCGGCCGCAGCCGGCCTCCGGGCCGCTCCACGAAGTACCGCGGCGCCCCGGCGGCGCGAAGCTCGGCGAAACCCGCCAGCCTTTCGGAATGCGGGAGTTGCCAGAATGAGGGATCGGCGAGATTCGGCGTCATTGTTCATTCCTTCCGTGGCGTCGAGCTTCCCACGGGTGACAAGCCATCAGCGGGCGTCCGATGTACGGCAGTCGGGGGTGTCGAACGACCGCCGTCGCACAAGAGGGCGAATACTCCGCCACTCGGGTGACGCGAACTCACCTACGACGCCCATGGGCCGCTACTGTGCCGAAGCATGACCTCTACCAACACCGCGCAGGGAAGCCTGCAATACGCCCCTCTGCTCGGCACCCTCACGGTAATTCCCTGGACCAGCGAACCGTCCGACGACGAGCGCAACCCGCCTTTCCTGCTCGCCTATTCACTCGGTGACGGCCGTGACGGCGCCGAGGCCGGGGAAGAGGCGATGCACGCCGTCATCAAGGAGGTCGGTCTCAGGACCGGCGCGGGTCTGATCGATGTGGCGACGTCGCCGGGCGTCCCGATCACGCTGCTGGTGCAGGCCGGACGGGCCGTCCTGACCATGCCGTATCTCAAGGCCCAGTGCGCCGTCCCGCCCGAGTGGGAAGAGGACGCGCGCGAGACCGGCGCCGTGTACTTCATCATCGCCACCCAGCCGTGGCCCGAGGGCACCCCCGGCAAGCCGGTGAGCGAGGAGACGCTGCGCGCCTTCGTCGGCGACGAGGCCGTGCTGACCGGGGCCGCGCACTGCCTGGTGCCGGTGAGCAGCCTGCGCGGCTGAGCGCCGCCCCCGCG
>NZ_MDCR01000535.1 GCF_001723055.1 Streptomyces niveus | reverse complement strand
CGTGACGATGAGACGGCGGCGCGCGTCCTGCGCCTCCTTGAGGCACGTTTCCAGCTCGGCGAGGTCGCGGTTGGCGTACCGCAGGCGGCGGGCCTTGGAGAGGCGGATGCCGTCGATGATGCTGGCGTGGTTGAGGGCGTCGGAGATGACGGCGTCCTCGGGGCCGAGGAGGGTCTCGAACACGCCGCCGTNNGGCCGAGGAACGAGGACAGGCGCTGCTCCAGCTCCTTGTGGATCTCCTGGGTGCCGCAGATGAAGCGTACGGAGGCCATGCCGTAGCCCCACCGGTCGAGCGCGTCCTTCGCCGCGGCGACGACGTCGGGGTGGTCGGCGAGGCCGAGGTAGTTGTTGGCGCAGAAGTTGAGGACGTCGCCGGTGCCGGCGGAGACGGAGACCGAGGCGTTCTGCGGGGTGGAGATGACGCGCTCGGGCTTGAAGAGACCGGCGTCGCGGATCTCGTCGAGGGTGGCACGAAGGTCGTCACGGACGGACGCGTACATGCGGGGCTCCGGGGGTGGTGAGGGGTCGTCGGGAGGTCGTACGGAGG
>NZ_MDCR01000534.1 GCF_001723055.1 Streptomyces niveus | reverse complement strand
GGGAGACCGGGCGGGTGGCGCATGGGCCCGTTCGGCCCTGGCCGGGCCCCGGAAGGTGGGCAACGATAGAAGCGGGGCACGAGCGGCGGAAGGGCCGACATGAGCGAGGTACGTGAGTTTTCGCCGTCGAACCCGATCCGGGTCTTCCTGCTCGACGACCACGAGGTCGTCCGGCGCGGCGTACAGGATCTTCTCGACGCCGAGCCTGATGTCGAGGTGGTCGGCGACACGGGTACGGCGGCCCACGCGCTGGCCCGGGGCCCGGCGCTGCGCCCGGATGTCGCCGTGCTCGACGTACGGCTTCCCGACGGTGACGGAATCACGGTCTGCCGGGAACTGCGCTCGCTCATGCCCCGCCTCGCGTGCCTGATGCTCACGTCGTTCGACGACGACGACGCGCTCCTCGACGCGATCATGGCCGGGGCGGCGGGATATGTGCTGAAGGAGATCAACGGATCGGACCTGGTGGCCGCCGTGCGGACGGTCGCCTCCGGACAGTCCATGCTCGACCCGGCGACGACGACCCGGCTGATGAGGAGTCTGCGCGGCGAGGAGGACGACACGGAGCACGAGCAGGACGCCCTGTCGCAGCTCACTCCCCGTGAGCGGGAGATTCTCGCGCTGATCGGGGAGGGGCTCACCAACCGCGAGATCGGCGGACGGATCTACCTGTCCGAGAAGACGGTCAAGAATCACATCTCGCGGCTGCTCGCCAAACTCGGTGTCGAGCGGCGTATCCAGGCCGCCGTTCTCGCTACGCAGGCGGCTTCCCGGGCCGACGGCGACACCGGCTCGTCCGACG
>NZ_MDCR01000533.1 GCF_001723055.1 Streptomyces niveus | reverse complement strand
CGTCCTCGGCGTCACCATCGTCGTCGCGGTGATCTCGCAGATCGGCGACATACTCGTCCAGCGCTACCTGCTGCCCGAGCCGGTGGACGTCGACCCGAACGCGAGCCCGACGGAAGCGCTGAACCAGGCCGTCGACGCGATGCAGTCCACCCTCATCGCACTCGCGCCGTCCCTGTTCATCACCATCATCGGCACGCTCTTCACGACGGCCGTACTGACCGTGGTCATCAGCCGCTCGGTGCTCGGCCGCAGCGTCACGCTGTCGGACGCCTGGCACGAGGCACGTCCCAGGCTGCTTCAACTGCTGGGCCTGACACTGCTGTTGCCCGTGATGGGCGCCGCCATCGTCACCGTCGGCATCCTGCCGGGCCTGCTGATCGGCTCCGGTGCCGGAATCGCGCTGACGATGCTCGGCGGACTGGCCTCCGTCGTCGTGCTGATCTGGCTGATGGTCAACTTCAGCCTCTCCTCGCCCGCCCTGATGCTGGAGCGGCAGAGCATCGTGGCGTCGATGCGCCGTTCCGCCAAGCTCGTGAAGGGCACCTGGTGGCGGATCTTCGGGATCCTGCTGCTGACGATGCTGCTCACGTTCGTCGTCTCCATGATCATCGCCGTGCCGTTCAGCCTCATCGCCATGGCGGTGGACGGCGACGGTCTCAGCGGCCTCCTCTCCGGTTCCGGTCCGGACTTCGGCTGGCCCTTCCTGATCATCACCGGTATCGGAACGGTGATCAGCACCTCCATCACCCTGCCGATCTCCGCGGGTGTCTCGGTGCTCCTGTACGTGGACCAGCGCATCCGGCGCGAAGCCCTGGACCTCGAACTCGCACGTGCCGCCGGCGTACCGGGCTACGGCTCCGAGCGGCCTGGCAACGACGCCCCCAGGGGCTGATGCGGTGTTCGGCACGGGGGGCACGGCGACGGCGTGGCTGACGGCGCGCACGAGCGAGGACATACCGGTGGACACCCCGCGTGTCCCCGCTCGTGAGGCCGCCGAGGACGAACTGTCCAAGCCGCTGTACCACGAGAACGACCCGAATCTGCTCCAGCGCGCGGCGGACCGCTTCTGGGAGTGGATCGGAGATCTCTTCAACTCCGTGGCCGGCTCGGGAGTGACGAGCCCGCTCGGCCTCGCCGTCATCGCGGTGATCGTGGTGGCGCTCGTCGCGGCCCTCTGGTGGCGGCTCGGCACCCCCCAACGCACCACCCGCCCCAAGGACGCGCTCTTCGACTCCGGCCCGCGCGGCGCCGCCGAACATCGCGCCAACGCCGAGGAACACGCGACCGCCGAACGCTGGAACCAGGCCGTCCAGGAACGGATGCGCGCCGTCGTCCGCTCGCTGGAGGAACGGGCCATCCTCGACCCGCGCCCGGGCCGTACGGCCGACGAGGCCGCCGCCGACGCCGGACGCGCGCTCCCCGAACACGCGACAGCCCTGCGCGCCGCCGCCAGAGCCTTCGACGACGTCACATACGGCGGACGGACGGCGGACCGGCAGACATACCTGCGCCTGCGCGAACTGGACCTCGGCCTGGAGAGCAGCAAACCCCAACTCAGCAGCGCCACCCAGGGAGCTGCCGAATGACCGGCGCCAAGACCGCCGCCACGCACCGGCCCACGACCAGCACCACCTCGATGTCGCCCAGCGCCCAGCAGATCTGGAGGCGGGTCCGAGGGCTGCTGCTCGCACTCGCCATCCTTCTCGCGGCCGGCATCGCCCTGGCGGCCGTACGCTCCGGCGACCAGCACGGCCGGCTCGACCCCCGCTCCGCCGACCCGCTGGGCAGCCGCGCCGTCGCCGAACTCCTCAAGGACCGCGGCGTCTCCACCCGGGTCGTCACCACTCTCGCCGAAGCGACAGAGGAGACCGGCCCGGACACCACCCTGGTCGTCACCCAGCCCAACCTGCTGACCTTCCGGCAGCAGCACACCTTGCAGGACGCGACGGAGATCTCCGGCGGCCGTACCGTCCTGCTGTCGCCCGGGCCGTTCTCGCTCGACATCCTGGCTCCGGGCGTCACCGCGGCCACCGACACCCCGGTGGACGCCCGGGAACCCCGCTGTTCCCTGCCCGCCGCACGCGACGCCGGTTCCGTCGACATCGGCGGATACCGCTACGCCACCGACCAGCCGAACGGCGACGCCTGTTACCCGACGGACGGACTGCCGTCCCTTCTCAGGGTCGATGCCCAGGCCGACGGCGACACCGTCCTGCTCGGCTCCCCCGATCTCCTCTACAACGAACGCCTCGCCAAGCAGGGCAACGCCTCGCTGGCCCTTCAACTCCTCGGCTCCCGGCCTCATATCGTCTGGTACCTCCCCTCACTCAGTGATCCCTCCGCCACCGAATCCGGCAACGGCAGTGGTGACGACAACAACGCTGACGGCACCGGCGGCCAGGGGGACGAGGACGGCGGAGGCAACGAGTCGAGCTTCCTCGATCTGATCCCCTCCGGCTGGCTCTGGGGCACTCTCCAACTCGCCCTCGCCGCCGTTCTCGCCGCCGTGTGGCGCTCCCGCCGGCTCGGCCCCGTGGTGGCCGAACGACTCCCGGTCGCCATCCGCGCCTCCGAGGCCACCGAGGGCCGCGCCCGCCTCTACCGCAGGGCCAACGCCCGCGACCGCGCCGCCTCGGTCCTCCGTACGGAGACCCGCACCCGCCTCGCATCCCTCCTCGGTGTTCCACCGTCCGAGGCCCACACCCCGGAGGCCCTCGTCCCCGCTGTCTCCGCTCAACTCCCCGACACCGCGCGGGATCTCCGCACGCTGCTCTTCGGCCCGGCGCCGGCCGACGATGCCGCTCTCATCCGCCTGACGGACCAACTCGACGCCCTCGAAAGAGAGGTACGCACCTCATGAGTGCCCCGACCCCCGAGACCGCTACGAACTCGGACAGCGCCCGCGCCTCCCTGGAGGCCCTGCGCGCCGAGATCGCGAAGGCCGTGGTCGGCCAGGACCCCGCCGTGACCGGACTTGTCGTCGCCCTGCTCTGCCGGGGCCACGTCCTCCTCGAAGGAGTCCCCGGCGTCGCGAAGACACTCCTGGTACGGGCTCTCGCCGCGTCTCTCGAACTCGACACCAAGCGCGTCCAGTTCACCCCCGACCTGATGCCGAGCGACGTGACAGGCTCCCTCGTCTATGACGCGCGCACAGCCGAGTTCTCGTTCCAGCCCGGCCCTGTCTTCACCAACCTGCTGCTCGCCGACGAGATCAACCGCACGCCGCCCAAGACCCAGTCGTCGCTGCTCGAAGCGATGGAGGAGCGCCAGGTCACGATCGACGGAACACCGCGGATGCTCCCCGATCCGTTCCTGGTCGCCGCCACGCAGAACCCGGTCGAGTACGAGGGCACCTATCCCCTCCCCGAAGCACAGCTCGACCGCTTCCTGCTGAAGCTGACAGTCCCCCTCCCGTCACGCGACGACGAGATCAGCGTCCTGACCCGTCACGCGGACGGCTTCAACCCACGCGACCTCCAGGCAGCGGGAGTACGCCCCGTCGCCGGCCCCGCCGACCTCGAAGCGGCACGCTCCGCGGTCGCCAAGACCTCCGTCTCCCCGGAGATAGCGGGCTACGTCGTCGATATCTGCCGTACCACTCGTGAGTCCCCCTCGCTCTCCCTCGGCGTCTCCCCGCGAGGCGCCACCGCTCTGCTCTCCACCGCCCGGGCCTGGGCCTGGCTCACCGGCCGCGACTACGTCACGCCGGACGACGTGAAAGCCCTGGCCCTACCCACCTTGCGGCACCGCGTCCAACTCCGTCCCGAGGCCGAGATGGAGGGAGTCACCGCGGACTCCGTCATCACCGCGATCCTCGCCCATGTCCCCGTACCCCGATGAGGCGATGAACCGTGGCCCTCACCGGACGAGCGGCACTCCTCGCCGCTCTCGGCTCGCTTCCCGTCGGTCTCCTCGCCCCTAGTTGGACGGGGATGCTGGCGGTCAACGCGCCCCTCTCACTCGCAATTCTGTGCGACTACTGCCTGGCCGCGCCAGTGCGAACGCTCCGGTTCACTCGAAGTGGTGATACCTCAGTTCGACTCGGCGAAAGTGCCGAAGTCCAGCTCACGGTCACCAACCCCGCACGCCGCACCCTGCGCGCCCACATCCGCGACGCCTGGCCCCCGAGCAGCTGGCCCACGGGCACCGAACAGGCCGCCTCCCGCCACGAGTTGACCGTCCCGCCCGGCGAGCGCCGACGCCTCGCCACACTCCTGCGCCCGACACGCCGCGGCGACAGGCACACGGAGCGAGTGACCGTACGCTCCTTCGGCCCGCTCGGCCTGGCGGCCCGCCAGGGAAACCACGACGTGCCGTGGACGGTACGCGTCCTGCCGCCCTTCACCAGCCGCAAGCATCTGCCGTCCAGACTCGCCCGCCTGCGCGAACTGGACGGCCGGACAAGCGTGCTCACCCGCGGCGAAGGCACCGAGTTCGACAGCCTCCGCCCCTATGTACCGGGAGACGACACCCGGTCCATCGACTGGCGCGCCACCGCACGCCAGTCGGCGGTGGCGATCCGTACCTGGCGCCCCGAGCGCGACCGCCACATCCTCGTCGTCCTCGACACCGGCCGTACCTCGGCCGGCCGCGTGGGCGACGTCCCTCGCCTCGACGCCGCGATGGACGCCACACTGCTCCTCACGGCACTCGCCGCCCGCGCCGGCGACCGGGTCGACCTCCTGGCGTACGACCGCCGGACACGCGCCCAGGTCCGAGGCCGCTCGGCGAGCGACGTACTGCCCGCGATGGTGAACGCACTGTCCACGCTGGAGCCCGAACTCGTCGAGACGGACGCCCGCGGCCTGGCCGCCACGGTCCTGAAGAGCGCCCCGCGCCGGTCACTCGTCGTACTGCTGACCAGTCTCGAAACGGCTCCGGTCGAGGAGGGGCTCCTGCCCGTCCTGCCTCAACTCACCCAGCGCCACACGGTCCTCGTCGCCTCGGTGGCCGACCCTCACGCCCAAGCCATGAGCACGGCACGCGGCTCGGTGGACGCGGTCTACGAGGCCGCCGCCGGGGGCCAGGCACAATCCCAGCGACGCCGTACATCGGAAAAACTCCAGCGCTACGGAGTCACGGTCGTCGACGCCGTTCCCGACTCCCTGGCGCCGGCACTGGCGGACGCATATCTGGCACTGAAGGCGGCGGGTCGCCTCTAACGATCGCGTACGGGAATGCCTGGGGGCTGCCTCGTACGTGAAAAAGCTCCCGAACGCAGAAATGCCTCAACCCCCGGACACAGTCCGGGGGTTGAGGCACAAAGGTTGTTCGGCGGCGTCCTACTCTCCCACAGGGTCCCCCCTGCAGTACCATCGGCGCTGAAAGGCTTAGCTTCCGGGTTCGGAATGTAACCGGGCGTTTCCCTAACGCAATGACCACCGAAACACTATGAAACTGTTGAACCTATCCGGGTGAAATCACGGATTGTTCGTTGTTTCAGAACTGACACAGTGGAC
>NZ_MDCR01000532.1 GCF_001723055.1 Streptomyces niveus | reverse complement strand
CACGGGGATGACCCTGCAGAGTGTCGTCCGGTTCGTCGACCATCCCGGAGCCCAGGAGCGGCTGCTGCGGGCCGTGGACGACCTCGACGAGACCATCAAGATCATTCGCTCGACGATCTTCGGGCTGCGCGTCCAGGAAGCGGGGCGGTCAAAACGCCGACTCAGGTCCCGCGCCACCGACACGGTCCAGCAGGCGGTGCGCTCCCTCGGTTTCACCCCGTCCCTGCGCATGGAGGGCCTGCTCGACACGGATGTGCCACCGGAGACCACCGAGCACGTCGTCGCCGTCCTCGCGGAGGCGCTCAGCAACGTCGCACGGCACGCGCACGCCACCTCGGCGTCCGTGGCCCTGGTGGTCCGCGGCGGGACACTGACACTGTCGGCCTCGGACAACGGGGTGGGCATCGGTACGGCCGGTCGGAGAAGCGGTCTGGCGAACCTTTCCAAGCGGGCCCACGGTCTGGGCGGCACCATGACGGTCGAGGCACCCGATGACGGAGGTACGCGGCTCGTATGGACGGTGCCGGTCGTCCCGCGATGACCCAGGCGTCGGGACAGCGGCCCCGGAACGCGGGAGCGAAGGGACCGTTCGGGCCACCCGCGATGCCGGACGGCCCCTGCCCGCTGGCCGGCCCCGGCAGGCACCCTTGGATGGCAAGACCTGTCCGGCGGGGGGCGGTGGATCCACCGCCGGAGCGGACCCGGGAGGTACGGCCATGGCCATGACTCTGCTGAACGCCCTGCCCCACCAGGCAAGGGAGCGTCTGATGGAGTTCTCCCGCCCGGTGTCCTTCCCGGCGGGTACCCGGATCTTCGAGGACCAGGGACCGGCGGACCGGTTCTGGGTCATCCGGACAGGAGCGGTCAACCTCGATCTGCGCGACCCCGGACGGGACGTGGGCACGCTGGACATGCTGGGCCACGGCGATCTCCTGGGGTGGTCGCGGCTGGTACCGCCGTACACCTGGCATCTGGGCGCTGAAGCCTTCAGCCTGGTCAGGGCGTACGAGTTCGACGCCCGAGCGGTACGGGCCCTGTGCAACGAGGACCCCGTCCTCGGGCTGGCACTGACCCGGCGTGTGCTGGAAGTGGTGGCGGACCGTCTCCAGGCGACCCGTGTCCGTCTCCTGGGCATGGACGCCCCGCAGCAGAGCGAGCGCACGCTTCCCCACCGATGACGAGCGGGCGGTGGCCGTGCGGGGCGTCTCGCGACGGCGGCTGCCGCTGGTCAGCGGCAGCCGCCTCCGCGGTCGTCGGACGAGCCGGTGTCGC
>NZ_MDCR01000531.1 GCF_001723055.1 Streptomyces niveus | reverse complement strand
ACCGTCGGCGTGGACCGGGAGCAGGCAGCCGCCATCGGACACCTTCCCCGTGGGCACGGCATCCTGGGTGAACTCATCCGTCATCCCGGGCCGCTGCGTCTGTCGGATCTCACGAGCCATCCGGCGTCCTACGGATTTCCGTCGGACCATCCGCCCATGCACTCGTTCCTCGGTGTGCCGATCAGGGTCCGCGACGACGTGTTCGGCAACCTCTACCTGACCGAGAAGCGCGGCGGCGGAGATTTCGACGACAACGACGAGACCGTGCTCTCCACTCTCGCCGTGGCCGCCGGGGTGGCGATCGAGAACGCGCGGCTCTACGAGACCGCGCGGGGCAGGGAGAGCTGGCTGCGGGCCAACGCCGAGGTCGTGGCCGAACTGCTGTCAGGGGCGGACGAGACACAGGCGCTACGGCTGATCGTGGACAGGGCGCGTCATATCCTCGCCGCCGATCTGGGGGTCCTCGCTCTCCCCGACAGGGGCGGCACACAGCTCCGGGTCGCTCTCGCCGACGGGGTCGACGCCGATGCCCACCGGGGCCTGCTTCTCCCGCGCGAGGGTTCGTTCGCCGGTGCCGTTCTGCGCGCCGGAAAGCCGCTCATCAGCGCCGATGTCGAGCACGACCCCAGGATTACCGCCGGCCCGCCGCGCTGGGCCGGTCTGGGACCGGCCGTCGCGGTACCGATGATCGCCAGCGAGGAGGTGCGCGGTGTCCTTCTGCTGGCCAGGCTCAGCTCGGGCGCCCTGTTCACCCCGGCCGAGACCGCTCCCCTCCAGGCGTTCGCCGCGCAGGCGGCACTCGCCATGGAACTCGCCGGGCGCCGGCGCGCCGCCGAGCAGATGTCCGTGCTGGAGGACCGTGACCGCATCGCCCAGGACCTGCACGATCTGGCGATCCAGCGGCTCTTCGCCACGGGGATGACCCTGCAGAG
>NZ_MDCR01000530.1 GCF_001723055.1 Streptomyces niveus | reverse complement strand
CCCGTCCCCGCCCCCACCTTCCTCCGACAAGGGGCTCTCCCCATGCCGCACTCCAACGCGCTGAACAGGCTCAACCGCCTGCCCGTCGCGCGATTCCACAAGTTCACGCTGGTGGCTGTCTCCTTCGCCTACTTCTTCGAGTTCGCCGACATCAACAGCTTCGCCACCACCGCCCCGAGGCTGGTCAAGCTCTGGGGCGTCACCGTCGACCAGGTCGCGTACGTCACGTCGCTGTCGTTCGTCGGCATGTTCATCGGGTCCGTGGTGGCCGGCTGGCTCGCCGACCGCTGGGGCCGCAAGCGGACACTGACCATGACCACGGTCTGGTTCTGCACGTTCTCCTTCGTGTCCGCCTTCGCCTGGGACATCGTCTCGCTCGGCGTGTTCCGCGTCCTCACATCGGCGGGCCTGTCCGCGATGACCGTCGTCGCGGTGATCTACATCAGCGAGCTGTTCCCCGCCGCCGTACGTGGCAAGTACCAGGCGTACGCGATCGTCATCGGCATCTGCGGCACACCGGTCACCAACCTCATCGCCAGCTTCGTCGTACCGATCAACGACTGGTCGTGGCGGCTCGTCTATCTCTGGGGCGCCTTCGGGATCGTCTTCATCCTCTTCGCCCGGCGGATGAAGGAATCACCCCGCTGGTACGAGAGCAAGGGGGAGTACGCCAAGGCCGACGCCGTCCTCAAGGAGATCGAGGCGGAGGTCGCCGCGGAGAAGGGACCGCTTCCGGAACCGGCCGTGCCCGTCGAGTCGGCGCCCGCGCCCAAGACCTCGCTGCGCTTCCTGCTCCAGAAGAAGTACCTCTTCCCGACCGGTCTGCTCACCGTGTTGTGGGTGACCCAGACCATCGGCTTCTTCGGCTACTCCTCATGGGCTCCGACCCTGCTCGCCCAGGAGGGCTTCAGCGTCGAGAAGTCCATCTTCTACGTGGCGCTCACCACCGTCGGCGCTCCACTGGGGTCCTTCTTGGCCGCGATGGTCACCGACCGGTTCGAACGCAAGTGGTGTCTGGTGGCGTTCGGCATGACCATCGCGCTCTGCGGGCTGCTGTATGGGCTCACCTTCAACCCGATCCTGATCGTGGTCTTCGGCTTCCTGGTCAACATGTTCGAGCGCGGCTACACGGCCCTGGCGTACGCCTACTCGCCCGAGCTGTTCGACACCCACGGGCGTTCGCTCGGCACCGGTATCTCCTACGGCCTCGGCCGTCTCTCCAACGCGGCGGGCCCACTGATCATCGCGGCCCTCTACAACGGCTCCGGCTACCAGAGCGTGTTCCTCTTCATCGCCGGCATGTGGCTGCTGGGCGCCGTGGTGCTGGCCGCCTTCGGGCCCCGTACCCGGCAGGCACGGATCACGCCCGGACGGCCGGCACAACCGGCGAAGGTCTGACACCTGGGAACCCCGGAGCCCGCGGGCCCGGTCTCAGCGGGTGGCGCCGAGCCCCGGCAGCCCCCGCAGGAAGCGCAGTTGTTCCAGGTCCTGGAAGTAGCCGCCGCCCTCATGGCGGTTCCACGGCCACACCCGGATGTCCTTCGGCCCGGCCCAGTGGTTGTACGCCGCGAACACCGTGGACGGCGGGCAGATGTCGTCCATCAGCGCCGCCGAGAACAGCGCCGGGGCGTGTGCGCGGGTCGCGAAGTTGACCCCGTCGAAGTAGGACAGCGTCCGGAACACCCGCTCCGCCGACTCCCGGTGGGTCCGCAGATACGTCCAGATCTCGCGGTACGCGTTGCCCTCCACGACCTGGAGCGCACGCCGGTAGTGGCACAGCGACGGCTGGTTGACCAGTGCGGCCGACACATCGTCGCTCAGCGCCGCCGCGGCCAGGGCGATACCACCGCCCTGGCTGCCGCCGGCGATGACGATACGCGCCGGGTCGACCGACGGATGGGTCCGGGCGGCGTCCACCGCCCGGACCGCGTCGGTGAAGACCCGGCGGTAGTAGTAGTCCGCCGGGTCCTCGATGCCCCGGGTGACCATGCCCGGCGACGACGACCCGCCGCTGCCGTGCGGGTCGCCCGTCGCGCCCGGCTGGAGTGAACCGCCCTGGCCGCGCGTGTCCATCAGCAGATGCGCGTATCCCGCCGACGGCCAGGTCAGCCACTCGTACGGGAAGCCGCGCCCGCCGCCGTAACCGAGGAAGCCCACCACACACGGCAGCGGCCCGGTCGCGGACGCGGGCACCAGCAGCCAGCCCGCCACCGGGTCACCGCCGAAGCCCGGGAAGCTCACGTCGTACACGTCCACCTCGGTGAGACAGGCGTCGTACGGCGTGAACACCGGCGCGCGGTCATGGCGCCTCGCCTCTTCGAGCGTGTCCGCCCAGAAGGCGTCGAAGTCCGACGGCTCCTCCCGGTCGGGGAGGTAGCCGCGCAGCTCCTCCAGGGGCAGGTCCATCAGCGGCATGGCAGCGGTTCCTTCTCGGCGGCGGCAGATACGGCGGGCTGGTTCAGGCGCGGTCGGCGCCGTGCACGGTGAGCGTGTCCGGGGCGGTCACCCGCACCTGACCCGTCGCGTCGAGCCGTACCTCCAGGGGCGCGCCCGCCACCCGCAGACCGGTCAGGTGCAGCGGGCCGACGCCCTCGCCGGCGCGCGGCGAGAAACGCAGCGTGCCTTCCGGCACATCGGCCTCCAGACCGAGCACGGCCGTGAGCAGTGTGACGGCGGACGCCGCCGACCACGCCTGCGGGCGGCACGAGGCCGGATACGGGGCGGGCACACTGTCGACGGCCGAGCCGTGACCGGCGAACAGCTCGGGCAGCCGGCCCTCGAACGCCGGTGACGCGGCGATCAGACCCTCGGCCAGCGACGCGGCCTCCGCCGGGAAACCCGCCCGGACCAGACCGTGCACGGCGATGGCGGTGTCGTGCGGCCAGATCGAACCGATGTGATACCCGAACGGGTTGAAACCGGTCGAATCCGTGCTCAATGTACGCAGTCCGAAGCCCGAGTTCAGCTCCGGACCGGCCAGCCGGGCGGCGAGCAGCGCGCTCTCCTCCTCGTCGAGCAGCCCCGTGCCCAGCAGATGCCCGAAGCCCGAAGTGACCGAGTCCACCGGGCGCTTGGCGGCGTCGAGCGCCACGGCCGGATAGCGGCCCGCCTCGTCCTCGACCCAGAAGGTCTCCCGGAACCGGCGCTTGAGCCGCTCCGCCCACTCCTCCCAGCGCTCCGCGCCGGGCCGCCCGAACGCGCGCAGCAGCGCGGCGCCGCCCATGGCCGCCTCGTACCCGTACGCCTGGACCTCGCACAGCGCGATCGGGGCCTCCGCGTGCGTGCCGTCGCGCCAGCGGATCGCGTCGCCGGAGTCCTTCCAGCCCTGGTTGGAGAGCCCGAGCCCCGAGGCGTTGACGTATTCGAGCAGGCCGTCGCCGTCCGCGTCGCCGTACGTCGCCAGCCACTCCAGGGCGGCTTCGGCGTGCGGCAGCAGGTCACGCACCTGCTCGGGGTCCATGCCCCAGCGCCACGCGTCGTGCAGCAGGATCACCCACAGCGGGGTGGCGTCGACCGTGCCGTAGTAGACCGGCGGCAGGGACGCGCCCTCGTTCAGCTTCCGCGCCTCGCGGCGTACTTCGTGCAGGATCTTGCCGGGCTGCTCGTCGGTGCGCTCGTCGACGATGGTGCCCTGGCGGCGGGCAAGAGTGCGGAGGGTGCCCGCCGCCAGGTCGCTGCCGAGCGGCAGCAGCATGCGCGCCGCCCACAGCGAGTCTCGGCCGAACAGGGTGAGGAACCAGGGCGATCCGGCGGCGAGGAACTGGTCGTCGGGGTGCTCGGGATCGGACAGCAGCAGCCGCTCCAGGTCACCGACCGAGCGGGCGAAGAGCTGGTCCATGCGCTGATCGGCGCTGCGCAGCCCGGTCTTGGACCACGGCACCGCGTCGCGCGCCACCGCCGGGAAGCGCTGCGGCTCGTCGTCGGCGACGGTGCACTCCAGGGTCGTACGCCACGACGTACGCGGCGCGAGCGCCACCTCGAACCGCAACTGGCCCGCGCCGGCGTCGATCCGTGGGGAACCGGCGGAGGCGCTCAGCCGCACAGCGACCTCGTCCCTGCGCCACAGGAGCGCGCCGTCCTCGATCCCGGCGGGCAGCGCGGGGACCCGGTGGCCGGACTTGACGTCGTGCATGCTCGCCAGGTCGGTGCCCGCGCTGACGACGACCTCCACCCGTATGTCCTTCACGCCCGCGTTGGCGATCTCCAACTCCTCGCGCAGCACGCCCGGTTCGAGCGAGCGCACGCGGTGCAGCGTGACGGCCGGGTCGGCGGTGTGCTCGCCGACACCGCGCAGCACGGCGCGGAACGCCGTCCGGTCGGCGGCGGCCAGCGTGTGGCTCACGGGGAGGACGGGCACGCCCTCGACCCGGACCGAGAGCGTGGAGAGCAGCCGGCGATCACCGTGGAAGAACCCGTCGGGTCCGCCGGCGATGTCTCCGGCCGGCCGGGACAACACCAGGCTGGGCGCGTAGAGCGTGGTGCAGACGTCGTGCAGAAAGGGCTGGAGGCCCTCGGTGACGACGTCCGCGGGCGGCTGGTGACCGGTGGGGTTTCCCTGGACGACCGTGTTCACTGTGTGGCGCCTCTCATGATTTGGATCGATCAAAATTCACCTTAACCCTTGCCAACCTGCCATGGGAAAGAGTTTTATCGATCCATTGCAGATGCGGCGCCGCATTTCGAGCGGCAGCCGTGCGTGGATCGGAGGCCGTTGGTGGCACGTACGACGTCGGCAGGCGGACGCAAGTCAGGGCCGGTCACCCTGGCTCTCGTGGCCCAACGGGCCGGGGTGTCCACCCAGACGGTGTCCAACGCGCTCAACTCGCCAGAACTCCTCGCGCCCGCCACCCTGAAGCGGGTCCGTCAGGCGCTCGACGAGCTGGACTACCGGCCCCACCAGGCCGCCCGTTCGCTGCGTACCCGCTCCAGCAGACTGATCGGATACGGCGTACAGCCCACGCCGCCCGGCCTGTCGACGCCCGTGTCCGACCACTTCCTGCACGCGCTGTCGGACTCGGCGGACCAGGCGGGCTACCGCATACTGCTCTTCGCCTCGCTCCTGGGCGCCGACGACGAGGCCGAACGCTACGACGAGTTGCTGCGCGAGCACTCGGTCGACGGGTTCGTCCTCAACAACACCTACCGCGGCGACAAACGGCCGGCCTGGCTGCACAAGAAAGGGGTGCCGTTCGTCGCGTTCGGCCGGTGGTCGGCGAAGGACACCGGCGACTGGGTGGACGTCGACGGTGCCCACGGCACCGCCGCCGCCGTCGACCAGTTGGTGGCGGCCGGGCACCGGAAGATCGCGTTCCTGGGCTGGCCGCGCGGCTCGGGCGTCGGTGACGACCGCGCCGGCGGCTGGCGCGAGGCGATGCGCCGGCACGACCTGCCCGTCCGTGACCTGCGGGTGTCGTCGGTCGACGAGGTGGACGCCGCCCGCACCGCGGTCGCCCGCGTCGTGGGCCGCGCCACCGCCGTGGTGGCGGCCAGCGACACCCTGGCGCTCGGCTGTTACCGCGCGCTGCGGGACGCCGGGCTCAGCCCCGGGCGTGACGTGGCGGTCGTCGGCTTCGACGACTCGCCCGCCGCGCGCCTTCTCTCACCGAGCCTCAGCAGCCTCCGTCAGCCGCTGGACGAGGTCGGCCGGGCCTGCACCCGGATACTCATGGCCCGCATCAAGGACCCGGACGCCGCGCCGGAGCGCGTGCTGCTGGCCCCCGAACTGATCGTCAGGGAGAGCTCGTCGGCCGAATCCCACCCCTGAGCCGCCTGCCCCTGATC
>NZ_MDCR01000053.1:354-21022 GCF_001723055.1 Streptomyces niveus | reverse complement strand
GCCGAACCCGCCGCGCGCCGCCGCCGGGCCCGCCGTGACGATCGACCCCGAGTGCGGGGTGTTGACCGTCGACAGCGTGTACGCGAGCGGGGCCGCCAGCGACGCGGCGAGCGCCAGCACGACGGCACCCGTCGCCAGCCGGGGAGTGAGCGTGCGCAGCCGCCCGTCCCGGCCGAGCCGGCCCACGACCGCCAGCGCCACGGCCGCGATCAGCCCGCCGACCAGTACGGCCCAGCGCAGCCACGGCACATAGTCCGGCGTACGGCCGAGCAGCACGAACGCCCACACCGCCGTCCCGGCCACCGTCGCACCGAGCGCGGCCGACGCGAGACGCTTCGCGCGCTCCTCCCACAGCAGCGTCGCGCCCATGCCGACCAGAGCGGCGATGTACGGCGCGAGCGCCACCGTGTAGTACTCGTGGAAGATCCCCGCCATGAAGCTGAAGACGCCAGCCGTCATCAGCAGCGCACCGCCCCAGAGCAGGAACGCGGCGCGCGCGGTGTCCGTGCGTTTGGCCCGCCGGGTCAGCACCAGTCCGACGACGAGCAGGAACAGGGCGGCGGGCAGCAGCCAGGAGATCTGACCGCCGACGCCGTCGCTGAACATCCGGCCGAGTCCGGTCTCACCACCGCGCCGTCCGCCTCCGCCGCCCCCGCCGCCGACACTGCCGACCTCTTCGCCGTTGATCCGGCCAAGTCCGTTGTAGCCAAAGGTGAGTTCGAGGAAGGAGTTGTTCTGCGAGCCGCCGATGTACGGGCGGGACGCGGCCGGCCACAGCTCGACGATCGCGACCCACCAGCCGCCGCTGACCACCAACGCCAGTCCCGCAGCGGCTAGTTGGCCGATCCTGCGCCGTACCGACGCGGGCGCGCACACCGCGTACACGAGCACGAGCGACGGCAGGATCACGAACGCCTGGAGCGTCTTCGTCAGGAACGCGAATCCCATCGCGACACCCGCCCACAACAGCCAGCGCGTCCGGGCGCCTTCCAGCGCGCGCAGCACGCAGTAGACGGTGACCGTCATCAGCAACGCGAGGAGCGCGTCGGGGTTGTTGAAGCGGAACATCAGCGCGGCGACCGGCGTGAGCGCGAGCGCCGCAGCGGCTATCAGTCCGGCGGGGGCACTGAAGCGGCGGCGCACGGCCGCGTACAGCACCGCGACGGTGCCGACGCCCATCAGCGCCTCGGGCACCAGGATCTGCCACGAGCCGAGGCCGAAGAGCCGCACCGACAGGGCCATCGGCCACAGCGCGACCGGGGGTTTGTCGACGGTGATGGAGTTCGCCGCGTCGGACGAACCGAAGAAGAAGGCCTTCCAGCTCTCGCCGCCCGCCTGGACGGCGGCGGAGTAGAAGGAGTTGGCGTAGCCGGAGTCGCCGAGACTCCAGAGGTTGAGGACCAGTGCCGCGAGGAGGAGGGCGAGGAAGGCGGGGCGTACCCACGGCGCGTCCTCGGGCCTGCCGCGGCGGAGACGGGCGAGCAGGGGCACGGCGGGGCGGGCGCTTCCCGCGCTCCGTGCGCCGGGGTGCAGGGCGTGGGTCATCGGGCGCTCCGTTCCTGGGTGCGGGCCTCGTGGGCGTCGGGCTCGTGGTCGTGGGGCTTGTCGTCGTGGGGCTTGTCGTCGTTGCCGCGCCGGTCGGGGAAGACCCACGCACGGAAGAGCAGGAAACGCAGCACCGTCGCCGCGAGGTTGGCGGCGATCAGCACGGCCAGCTCCGTGCCGTGGGCGGGATTCCCGGACGCCGCGTCGAGCGCGGCCAGCGAGCCGCTGGTCAGTGCAAGACCGATACCGAACACGACGAGACCCTGCGCCTGGTGGCGCACGGCCCGCTCCCGGCCCCGTACGCCGAACGTCAGCCGGCGATTGGCCGCGGTGTTCGCGACCGCCGAGACCAACAGCGCGGCAGCGTTTGCCGCTTGAGGCCCGGAGGCCGTACGAAAGAGGGAGTAGAGCAGCAGATAGAAGAGCGTCGACAGCGCGCCGACGACGCAGAAGCCGACCAGCTGGCGCGCGAGTCCGCCGGGTACGCCGCTGATCGCGCGGTCCCGGGGGTCGTCGCCGAACGGCCGGGCGAGCCGGTCGAGCGGCAGCGCGCCGACCGCGAGCGCGCGGCCCACCCGCCAGACGCCCTTGAGGTCGTCGACGGCCGTACTCACGATGTGCACCCGGCTGTCCGGGTCGTCGACCCAGTCGACCGGCACCTCGTGGATCCGCAGCCCGGCCCGTTCGGCGAGCACCAGCATCTCGGTGTCGAAGAACCACCCGGTGTCCTCGACCATCGGCAGCAGCCGCTCGGCCACGTCGCGCCGTATCGCCTTGAAGCCGCACTGCGCGTCGCTGAAGCGCGCGGAGAGCGAGGACTTGAGGATCAGGTTGTACGCACGCGAGATGAACTCCCGCTTGGGGCCGCGCACGACGCGCGACGAGCGCGCGAGCCGCGAGCCGATCGCCAGGTCCGAGTGGCCCGAGATCAGCGGCGCCACGAGCGGCAGGAGCGCGTTGAGGTCGGTGGACAGGTCGACGTCCATGTACGCGAGGACGGGGGAGCCGGAGTGCGACCACACGGTACGCAGCGCCCGCCCCCGCCCCTTCTCCTCCAGCCGGTACGCCGTGACCTCGGTCATCGACGCGGCGAGCCTGGCCGCCACGGCGGGCGTGCGGTCGGTGCTGGCGTTGTCGGCGACGGTGATACGGAAGCGGTACGGGAAGGTACGGGCGAGGTGGTCGTGGAGCCGGCGTACGCACGACTCCAGGTCTCGCTCCTCGTTGTGGACGGGGATCACCACGTCGAGCACGGGGACGCCGGTGGGGGCCCCCGCGTCGAGCGCTTCGACCGGGAGATGTTCCCTGGCCGGGAGGCTGCCCCACGGAGTGTCGGTGTCTGTTCTCATGCGACCGACACTCGGCGGTCAGGCTGTCACCGCAGTGTGCTGAGCCTGTGGTGCGCCTGTGAGTTCACGTCGGTCGTGTCACGGGCGTTGACGCCGTCGAGGACAGCCGGTAGGCGCACCGTGAAGACGGTGCGGCGGCCGGGCTCGCTGCGTACGTGGACGTCCCCGCCGTGCGCGCTGACGACGGCCTGCACGATGGCGAGACCGAGACCGGTGGAGTCGGCGTTCGGGGCGCTGGTTCGGGACGGGGATCGGGTGCGGGACGCGTCGCCACGCGCGAAGCGCTCGAAGACGCGCGGGAGGAGGTCGGGCGGGATGCCGGGCCCGTCGTCCGCCACGTCCACGAGGACGTACGGGTCGGAGGCGGCTGTCGTACGTACGGTCGCCGTGACGGTCGTCCCCGGCGGGGTGTGCGTACGGGCGTTGGCCAGCAGGTTCACGAGCACCTGCTGGAGCCGGGCGGCGTCGCCGCGCACCTGTCCGGGCTCCGCCGGCAGCTCCAGCCGCCAGTGATGGTCCTGCCCGGCGGCCCGCGCGTCGCTCAGCGCGTCCACGACGAGCGGGGCGATGTCGACCGTCTCGTACGCGAGCGGCCGTCCGGCGTCCAGCCGGGCCAGCAGCAGCAGATCGTCGACCAGCCCGCTCATCCGCTGCGCCTCGGCCTCGATCCGGCCGAGCGCGTGCCGGGTGTCGGGCCCGATCTCCTCCCGGCCGCGCCGGGTGAGTTCGGCGTAACCACGGATGGAGGCGAGCGGTGTCCGCAGCTCATGGCTGGCGTCGGCGACGAAGCGCCGTACGCGCGTCTCGCTCTCCTGCCGCGCGGCGAGCGCCGAACCGACGTGCCCCAGCATCCGGTTGAGCGCGGCGCCGACCTGTCCGACCTCGGTGCGCGGATCGGCCTCGGTGTCCGGCAGCCGGGTCAACGGGGCCACCTCGCCGCTGTGCAGGGGGAGTTCGGAGACGAGGGTGGCGGTGGTGGCGACGCGCCGCAGGGGCCTCAGCGCCACCCCGACCAGGACACCGCCCGCGATCCCGGCGGCGACGAGGCCCGCGACGGTGACGCAGATCTCGACGACGATCAGGGTCGTGAGGGTGTTCTGGACGTCGCTGAGCGGGACGCCGACGAGGAACGAGCCGTTGACGCCGTCGACGTACTCGACGCGGTAGTCCCCCAGGTCGGCGAGGGTCACCGTGTGCGAGTCGCCGTCGCGCGGGACCGTGGCGAGCGCGGCCGTCTCGGAGTCGCTGAGCGCGTGCCCGGTGACCTGCTGGCCGGTCTGGTCGTCGCCGCTGCTCTGGGCGCTGATCATGCCCTGGCCGACGTCGCTCGGCCCGGTCCCGGTCAGTTCGACGCCGACCGTGCCGATCGGGGCGCCGCCGCCGGTGATGGTCCTGAGCGGCTCCTTCCCCTTCGACGGCCGGGGCAGGGGGAGTCCGTCCGGCGGCGGTTCGTCGCGGCTGTGCGGGCCGGCGGCCCGCTGGGCGATGGCGTGGACCTGGGCGTCGAGCTGGTCGTACTGGTACGAGCGGAAGGCGATGGTCGTCACCGCGCCGATCACCGAGGCGACGACCGCGATGAGCGAGACGGCGGACACGACGAGGCGGGTGCGCAGCGACCAGCGCTTCGACGACGCGGTACGGGGCGCCGCACTGGGAGTCGTACGGGGAGCCTTACGGGACCGCCGGCGCCGTACTCGATTCCAGACCTCCGCCATCGCCATGCTCACTCTCCCGGCTTGATCAGATACCCCGCCCCGCGCCGCGTGTGGATCATCGGCGTGTGGCCGACGTCGATCTTCCGTCGCAGGTAGGAGATGTACAGCTCCACAACATTCGCCTGGCCGCCGAAGTCGTACGACCACACCCGGTCCAGGATCTGGGCCTTGCTCAGCACCCGCCGCGGGTTGCGCATCAGAAAGCGCAGCAGCTCGAACTCCGTCGCCGTGAGGTGGATCGACCGCCCCGCCCGGCTGACCTCGTGGCTGTCCTCGTCGAGCGTGAGATCACCGACGACCAGCACCGATTCGCTGCGCACGGAGGCGGTGCCGGAACGCCGTATGAGCCCGCGGAGCCGCGCCACGACCTCCTCCAGGCTGAAGGGCTTGGTGACGTAGTCGTCGCCGCCCGCGGTGAGCCCGGCGATCCGGTCCTCCACCGCGTCCTTCGCCGTGAGGAACAGGACGGGCACCTGCGGCAGCTCCTGGCGCAGCCGCCCGAGTACGGCGATGCCGTCCATGTCGGGCAGCATCACGTCCAGCACCACCGCGTCGGGCCGGAACTCCCGCGCCGAGCGCACGGCGCCCGCGCCGTCACCGGCGCTGCGGACGTCCCACCCCTCGTAGCGCAGGGTCATGGACATCAGCTCGGCGAGCGAGGCTTCGTCGTCCACGACAAGGACCCGGACGGGGCTGCCGTCCGGCTTGATCATCTCGGTGCGCCCCCTGGGCGAGGTGACGGTCATGCTGCCCACCCTGCGGAGTCCGGGTGAGAGGGGTCTTGCCGCTTCCTGTGAATTCCCTGAGAACGGCGAGCCTCGCGCCGGCCCGCGTAGCGCTCCTTGCGGTTGCCGGTCCTCGCCCACTCCTGGCGCTCCTTGATGTGGGAGCGCACCTTGCATCCGGCGCAGCAGGGCCGGCCGATCAGCGCGCCGAGGGTCAGTGCCCAGCGGCAGCGGGTATCCGTTTCGTCCCGTACCGGGCCGGTCGGCAGGTCGCAGGGGCCGTGGCGGTGATCGTGAACGGGCACGGGGTGGTGCTCCGCGTGGCGGACCCACGGCGGCTTGGTCTTGTCCGTACGGGACATCTCGTTCCTCTCGGAACCCGCCGCCCGTGCTCCGGAGATTCCGGGGCTTCCGGGCGGCTAGGTCGAGAACGTCGTACGTGTCACGGCCTCACCCCTTTCTCGGCCAGCCCGAAGATGCGGACCCCGTTCCCGTAACAGACCGCGCGCGTCCAGGCGTCGCCCAGACCGAGCCCTTCGAGGACCTCCAGCTGGTGCAGGTAGGGATACGGAATGTTGGGGAAGTCCGACCCGAGCAGGATCCGGTCCCCCAGGTCCGCGAGCCGGGCCTTCGTCTCCGCCCCGGCCGGGAAGGGCGCGAAGCGCTCGCTGAAGTCGGTGAAAGCCATCGTCGTGTCGAGCAGGACCCCGTCGTACCGGTCGGCCAGGTCCAGGAAGTCCGTGTACTCGGGCATCCCCATGTGCGCGACGACGAGCCGCAGCCGCGGATGGCGCGCGAGCAGCCGCCCGACGGGCTCGGGCCCGGTGAACTTGCCCGGCTGCGGGCCCGATCCGCAGTGCATGACGACCGGCACCCCGGCGTCGGCGAGCAGCCCCCAGACCCGGTCGAGGCGTTCGTCGTTGGGGTCGTAACCCCCCACCTGGAGATGGGACTTGAAGATCCGCGCGCCGGAGTCGACGGCCTCGCGCACGTACGTCTCCACGCCCTCCTCGGGGAAGAGGGTCGCGGTCTGCAGGCAGTCGGGCACGCGCGCGGCGAAGCCGGCGGCCCAGCCGTTGAGCCAGTCGGCCATGCCGGGCTTGTGGGGGTAGAGCATCGAGGTGTACGCGCGCACGCCGAACGCCCGTAGGAGCGCGACGCGTTGGTCCTCCTCGTGCCGGTAGGTGATGGGCCACTCCATGCCGGTGAGGGGTCCGGCGCTGTCGAAGTACGCCCACACCTTCCGCAGGACGCGGTCGGGCATGAAGTGCGTGTGTATGTCGACGAGGCCGGGCAGCGAGAGCCGGTCCCGGAACTCCCTCACGGCCTGGATCTCCGCGGCTGCTCGATCATCCATCCCTCTACCCTCCGTTCCACGGGGGCGTGCTGTCCAGCGTGCGCCGGGGGCGGCCGGTCTCAGAAGAGCCCGTCCTGTACGGAGCCGCTCACGCCCCCCACGTCGCGTACGGGCACGGTCACACCGGCCCCGTGGCCCTCCCCCGCCCCGGTGAGTTCCCATCCCCGTACGAGCCGGGTGTCGAGGACGAGCACGGCGCCGCCCCCGCACTCCAGGTGCAGATCGGGCCCGGCGGCGGCCACGAGCCGTCCGGCGACGTGCCCGCCGTCCGCCAGTTCGGCGATCGCGCCGGTCACGGGCGGGGTGCCGGCCAGCCCGAACACGCCGACGTGGTCGACGGGTTCGAGTTCCGCGCGCTCCAACGACTCGGGCCACCCGGCGAGTGCGACGGCCCGCCCGTACAACTCCCGTACCTCCGCCGCCCGTTCGCCCTCGTCGACGGGCAGGGCGGCGCGTACGGCGCGCTTCGCGGCGTACGGCACCCGGTCCGGCACACCCAGCGCCGTACGCAGCAACTCCTCGGTCCGCCGTGCCGCCATCAGCGGCCCGCGCCCGAGCCTGGTGAAGACCACGGCCCCCTGTTCGAGCAGCCGCGCCGACCCGCGCGCCTCGGCGGTGATCCCGACCTTGACCATGCCGGGTCCGAACCAGGCCAGATAGACGGTGTACGGCTGCGGGTCGTCCGCGACGGTGTCGGCGGCCACCGACCGCGACCGGTCGAGCCGCGCGCAGTCGGGGCACTGCCCGCCGGTGCTCCGCCCGCCGACGACGGCACCGACCGGACACCGCTGCCCCCGCACCCCGCCGCACCGCCGCTCGCCGTCGGCGCGGAACCCCAGCTCCCGCCCGTACCGCAGCGCGCTGCGCCGCTCCCGCCCGGTACCGTCCCGCCACACCAGCTCACCACCGCCGGGAGCCCACCGCACGCCGTCGCACCACCACCCCATACGCGCTCCCCAACCTGCTAGAACTACCGGATGCCGCAGCCCCCCACCCTCCACTATGTCCGCTTCCAGTCCCCGACCCGGAGCCCACACGGCCACTTCCCGGGCATCTTCGCGCTGGCCAACGGGCTGGCGCGGGACGGCAGACTGACGCCGGAGCAGTGGCGCTTCTGGCGTACGAACAACGACTGGTACGACGCGGCGTACCCGGACCCCACGAAGGTCGACCCGAGCGTCTACGACCACGCCGTGAACCCGGGCGCGGTGGCCTGGTTCAAGTCGACGGCGGACGAACTGCTCGCGCGGGTGCCCGGCTATCTGGACCTGCTGGCGGCGCACGACGTCGCGTGCGTACGGCTCCGCTCGGCGGTGGTGCCGGGGCGGGTCGTGTACGAGGACTCGACCCAGGTCGTGGTGGTCCCCCCGCCGGCCCGAGCGGTCAGCCGGTCTCGCTGAAGGAGACGTCGGCCGCCCGCGCGACGACCTCGACCTCGTCGCCGAGCGCCCACTCGGCGACGCGCGACACCGTCGCGGCCGGGACGCCGTCGCTGATGCCGTCGACGGCGGGGGCGTCGTACGTCGCGTGGGCGTCGTGCGGCAGTACGACGCGGTACCCGCGCGCGAGGGCGGTCCGCGCGGTGGCCGACACGCACATCTCGGACATCACCCCGCACACGGCGATGCCCTTCACCCCGGCGGCCACCAACACCCCGCCGAGCGGCGTCCCTTCGAACCCGTCGTCCCGCTTCTTGCGTACGACGACCTCGCGGTCGCCCGCGACGACGGGCAGCGCGAGTTCCCATCCCGGGGTCCCGGCCTCGTCGTCGGCCCCCTCGGGCCCGTCGTTCTGCAGATGCACGACGAGCACCCCCCGCTCGCGCGCCCGCCGCAACATCCCCTCGATGGCTTCGCGCACCGGCCGGGCGGCGGGCACGGCGCCCTCCCCGGTGAAGAAGGCGCTCTGCACATCGACAACGACCAGTGCCTGTACGTCAGCAACGTCACTCATCCCGCGATGATCGCCCCCTGGGCCCGCCCCGACAAACGCTTAAACTCCTACACCCACGCCCTCGCGGTCATCCGCACCCTCGCGGTCATCGAAGCCACGAACTCTCCGGATCGCCGCCGAAGAGTTCGCCGGGCGCGGCGAGAAGCACCGTGCGGAGCGGGGTGTCGATCCAGGCCGGATCGACGGCGACGCCCATCGTGCGTTCCAGGAGCGCGAAGGATTCGGCACAGAGGGTGTCGTGGCTGAAGGCGACACCTTCCGCCCAACTCGGCACCTGGTACTCGGGATCCGCCCACGGCGCGTCCTCCACCTCGGCGGGGTCGAACGCACCGTCGACCCGCCCGTCCAGCGCGCGCATGACTTGGTAGCGCGCGTTGACGTCCCAGTGGACGCTGAAGAACTCACCGCCGTCCGCCGACGCCCGGCGGGCGATCTCCGGCAGGCTGCCGTGGTACCCCCACTCGATGGCGACGACGTGTTCCTTGCTGGTGACCACCCGCAACAGCTCGTACTCCTCGTACAGATGGTCGGCCTGTTCGTCGGCGGCTTCGGCGAAGGTCATGAGCCGCGACTGCCCGGGGTCGCCGCCGAACGCCCGGATCACGTCGTCCTCGGACTTCCCGGCGACCACGGAGACGGTGCACGCCTCCAGCGTGTTCGCGTCGGCCCACGCGTACCGGGCAACGAGGTCGTCCCACACCGTGGCGTCTCCCTTGGTTCGAGCGCGTTCGCCAACGTGACGGCGCGTGGCGGCGCACTCTACAGACCACTTGGGACAGAACGATCACCCCACTCAGGCGCGGGGAATGTCCCGCCCGGTCGGCCGGTACTCGATCAACAGCACGCGCCCGTCCAAGACCTGGCTGCCGACCAGCTCCAGTTCGGCCGCCGCCGAGCCCGCGAAGAACGGTTCACGGCCCGACGCCCCCAGGAGCAGCGGAAACGTCATCAGCCGGAGCCGGTCGACGAGTCCCGCGTCAAGGAGCTGCCGGGCGACGGAGAGGCTTCCCATGGTGCGCAGCGGCACCTCGCTCTCCGCCTTGAGCCGGCCCACCTCGGCGACGAGATCGCCGCGGCGGACGCGGGTGTTCGGCCAGGCGGCGGTCTCCAACGTCCTTGAGAACACGACCGCGTTCAGCTCACTCATCCGCCGCCACGACTCGTCCCGCGCCTCCTCGGGCAGCCCGGCCAGCGCCTCGTACGTACGCCGTCCGAAGACGACCAGTTGCGGTCGGGCCGAGGCGGTGGCGATCCACTCCGCCAGTTCCGGGCCGTCGTAGCCGAAGAATCCCGGCGAGTCCTCCGCACCGGCCCATCCGTCGGCCGAGAGGAACACGTCGACGGTCAGTGGCTGCGTACGCGTACGCATGGCTGTCCTTTCCCGGACCCGTGTCTCGGATCCCTTCCGCCTGGGACGTCGGAGCCGCACGGACGTTCTCGACACCAGGCGCCCGCCGGGCACGCATCACGTCACCGACCGTCGTCACTGACCTTCGTCGACCGGCTGGGCGCTCCTGCCGAGGGTGGCGGCGTCGGCCTTGACGACGTAGACCTCCCAGGGCTCCCGGCCGGGGCCGTGGACCCAGACCTTGTCCTGGAGCGCGTAGCAGCACGAGGTGTCGTTCTCCTCGAACGTCGCGAGGCCCGCGTCCTTGAGCCGGGTCGTCGCCGCCTGCACCTGATCGGTGGACTCGACCTCCACACCGAGGTGGTCGAGGCGGGTCTCCTGTCCTGCCTCGCCCTCGATCAGTACGAGCTTGAGGGGCGGTTCGGTGAGGGCGAAGTTGGCGTAGCCCTCGCGCCGCTTGGCCGGTTCCGTACCGAACAGCTTCGAGTAGAAGGTGATCGACGCTTCGAGGTCGCTGACGCGCAGGGCGAGTTGTGCACGGGACATGGCGGTGCTCCGATCGACTGTATCGATGTTCTTCGATTCAAGGTTGCATCTTGGATCGAAGAACGTCAACATAGAAGGATGTCGAAACAACAGCTCGTGGTGCTCGGTCAGCCCGACGCGACGGACGTCACCGGCGAGACCGGCGAGACCGATGCCTGCTGCCCCGGACTGCTGTCCGCTCCCCTCGACGAGGAGCAGGCCGGGGAGCTGGCGAAGGTGTTCAAGGCGCTGGGCGACCCCGTACGTCTGCGCCTGCTCTCGATGATCGCCTCGCGCGCCGGCGGCGAGGTCTGCGTATGCGACCTGACCCCCGCCTTCGACCTGTCGCAGCCGACGATCTCGCATCACCTCAAACTGCTCCGGCAGGCCGGCCTCATCGACTGCGAGCGGCGCGGGACGTGGGTCTACTACTGGCTGCTGCCCGAGATGACCGACCGTCTCGCCGGCGTCCTGACCCGCCCCTCCGCCGACACGACCTCATGAGCGCGGTCCCCGTAACGGCCGTCGCCGGCCGGCTGTCCTTCCTCGACCGGTACCTCGCCGTGTGGATCCTCGCCGCGATGGCGCTCGGCATCGGCCTCGGCCGCGTCGTGCCCGGCCTCGGCGACGCGCTCGCCGGGATCACCGTGACCGGGGTGTCGCTGCCGATCGCGCTCGGCCTGCTCGTGATGATGTACCCGGTCCTCGCCAAGGTGCGGTACGACCGGCTGGACACCGTCACCCGCGACCGCCGCCTGCTGCTGCCCTCGCTGCTGCTGAACTGGATCGTCGGCCCGGCGCTGATGTTCGCGCTGGCCTGGCTGTTCCTGCCGGACCTGCCCGAGTACCGCACCGGCCTGATCATCGTCGGCCTCGCCCGCTGCATCGCCATGGTCATCATCTGGAACGACCTGGCGTGCGGGCACCGCGAGGCCGCCGCCGTACTGGTCGCCCTCAACTCCGTGTTCCAGGTGATCGCGTTCTCGGCGCTCGGCTGGTTCTACCTCAGTGTCCTGCCCGGCTGGCTCGGCCTTGAGCAGGCGGGTCTCGACGTGTCCGTGTGGGAGATCTCCCGAAGCGTGCTGATCTTCCTCGGCATCCCGCTCGCCGCCGGATACCTCACGCGCCGCATCGGTGAGAGGACCAAGGGCCGGACCTGGTACGAGTCGCGGCTCATCCCGCGTATCGGCCCCTTCGCCCTGTACGGACTGCTGTTCACCGTCGTCGTACTCTTCGCCCTCCAGGGCGACGCCATCACCTCCCGGCCGCTCGACGTCGCCCGTATCGCGCTGCCGCTCCTCGTCTACTTCGCGATCATGTGGACCGGCTCCATGGCGATCGGCCGCGCTGTCGGCCTCGACCACCCGAAGGCCACCGCCCTCGCCTTCACCGCCGCGGGCAACAACTTCGAACTGGCCATCGCGGTCGCCATCGCCACGTTCGGCGCCACCTCCGGGCAGGCCCTGGCCGGCGTCGTCGGCCCACTGATCGAGGTACCGGCCCTGATCGGCCTCGTGTACGTCGCCCTCTACGCCCGCCGCTTCTTCCCCTCACCCACGCCCACCACCGAGGAAGCCCCCGCCCATGCCTGACACCGCCCGGCCCACCGTCCTGTTCGTCTGCGTCCACAACGCGGGCCGCTCACAGATGGCCGCCGCCTTCCTCACGCACCTCGCGGGCGACCGCGTAGAGGTGCGCTCGGCGGGCTCGACCCCCGCCGACGCGGTGAACCCGTCGGTCGTCGCGGCGATGGCCGAGGTGGGCATCGACATCTCGGCCGAGACGCCCAAGATCCTCACGGTCGACGCCGTGCGCGCGTCCGACGTCGTGATCACGATGGGCTGCGGCGACACCTGCCCGGTCTTCCCCGGAAAGCGTTACCTGGACTGGCAGTTGCCCGACCCTGCGGGCCAGGGAGTCGACGCGGTCCGCCCCATCCGCGACGAGATCGAACGCCGCGTCCGCACCCTCGTCCACGAGATCGCCCCGACCCCGCTCGCGCGCATCGTGACCATGACCCCGGACCACGCCGAGGAGATCCTGGCGATCTACCAACTCGGCATCGACGAAGGCAACGCCACCTTCGAAACGACCGCCCCCACCTGGAAGGAGTTCGACACCGCCAAACTGCCCGACCACCGCTACGTCGCCGTCGACGAGACGGGCAAGGTCCTGGGCTGGGTCGCCGTGGCACCGGTCTCCCCCCGGCGCGCCTACGCCGGCGTCGTCGAACACTCGCTGTACGTCCACCCCGCCGCCCGCGCCCAAGGCATCGGCACGGCGCTCCTGCGCCACCTGATCACGTCGACGGAGGCGGCGGGCATCTGGACGATCCAGTCGGGCATCTTCCCGGAAAACACCGCCAGCCTCGCACTCCACCAGAACCTGGGCTTCCGCATCATCGGCACCCGCGAACGCATCGCCCAACACCAAGGCGTCTGGCGCGACGTCACCCTGCTCGAACGCCGATCCCCTGCTTCCTGATGCCGACGCTCCCTCCGCCGTCAGGGGGAGCCGGTTCAGCCCACTGTGCGATGCCCGGCATCCTGTCGGCTGCGATCTTCGATGGCCAGGGGCCGGCCACAGCGGCCCACCGAGCCGAGGACCGCGCATGCAGACACGCCTGGACACCGCCTGGCAGGCGATCCACGAGCCCACATCCGGAGTGTCCCGGCGGACACAACTCGTCGCTTACGCCGTGCCGTTAACGGTCCTGCCGTCCAGCATCTGGCGACTCCCGGCCGCCTTCGACGACGGGATCGGGCTCGGCGAGCGGGCGTACATCGTCGCTCTGTCGGTCGTGTCCGAACTCCTCGCGCTCACGGCGATCGGCCTGATCGCCCGATGGGGCGAGGTGTTCCCACTCTGGGTTCCGCTCCTGCGCGGGCGCCGGGTCCCCATCAAGGCAGCGGTCGTCCCGGCCGCCGTCGGCGCCACGATCCTCACCCTCTTCTTCACCGTCCTGCAGGTCGTCTCCGCGATCAGGGGCACCAAGATCGGAGGCGACGACCTCCCCGACTCCGCCCCGTCCCAGGTCGGCGGCTGGGAGACCGCCTCGTTCTACGTCTGCTACCTGCCGCTGACCCTGTGGGGTCCACTGCTGGCCGTACTGACGACCGCGTACTGGAAGCGCCGCCGCGCTGTGACAGCGGACAGGTCTGGCGCCACCGCCGGGCCCATCATGTGACGTTCAGGGTGAGGGACGCCCGCGCGGCGTAGCGTGGCAGCGTGGTAGCGAGCGAACAGAACCTTGGGAGGACCCTCCGGCGCCTGCGTCGGCTGGCCGACCTCACGCAGGAAGAGCTTGCGGAGCGTTCCGGTGTCTCCGTGGACGTGATCCGTCAGCTCGAGCAGGGGCGGAAACACTCGGCCCGCCTCCCCACGCTGCATGCCCTCGCGAACGGGCTCGGAGTGGAGCTGACCACGCTCCTGGGAGACCCTCCTGCGGTCGCCAAGACCGGTGAGGCCAACAGCCCACGGCTCGTGGCGGTACGTCGCGCGATCATGCCCCCGCTGTGGGGGCCGCCACCGTCACCGGTCGGCCCGGACTTCTCCCTGGAGCGTCTGCGCGAGCAGATCGCCGACGGCTGGTCGCAGTACCACGAGGCGGAGTTCGATGTCGTGATGAAGGCGCTTCCCGACCTGATTTCGGAGGCACGTTCGGCGTCGGTCTCCGGCACCGACGACGAGCGTGGAGCGGGCTTCGCGGCGCTGGGCAAGGTGCTCCAGCTCGGTGGCCACGTCGCGATTCGTATGGGTACAACCGACCTCGCCTTGACGAGCCTGGAGCGTGCGATAGACGCGGCGGGGCAGTCGTCCGATCCGCTGCTCCTGCCGATGATCGTCAACTCCACGGCGTGGGCGTACCAGCGCCAAGGTCGCCTGGAAGACGCCTTGTACGTCGCCAACCGGGCCGCCGACGACATGAAGTCGGCCGGCCTCACCGATACCGCGGACGGGTTGAAAGTCTGGGGCGCCCTCACCATGAGCGCCGCCACCTCAGCGGCGCGGAGCCGCGACTACGACCGCGCGGCATCGATGATGGAGATGGCGGAAAAAGAAGCCGCACGCGTCTCCAAGCTCCCCGCAGGTGACGACAACCGCATGGTCAGCGTCTTCAGCCCGTCGTCGGTCCGTATCGAGCGCGTCCGCTTGGCCGTCCAGTACGGGCACCCCGAAGACGCCCTCGCCCTGGCCAAGGGCATGCGTCTGAGCAAGGACACACCACCGTCGTGGCGTACGTGGTTGCTGCTCGACGTAGCACGGGCGCGCACGGACATCGGAGACGCCGCCGGCGCGGTGAAGACTCTGGAGTCCCTGAAGCGTGTTGCCCCTGAGTGGATACGCCACCACACCCTTGCGGTGGCCATCGTGCGCGACCTCTGGTCGCTGCCCAACCACCCACCGGGACTGCGGCCGTTGGCCGAGTTTCTGGGAGTCACCGAATAGCGTCGTGGAAGTGGGACGTTGCGTCCCTGTCTCTGCCGCCGATATCTCGAAAGCCTGGTCAAGCAAGCGTCCCCGTACCGCTCTATTCAGTGCGGGAACTGCCGACGGCTCAACCAGGGAGCAACCGACATGCGGAACCTCAGCCGCACTGGACGTGCGGAAACCGTGCTCAGCAGAAGAACGAAAGCGGAGATCGCCAAAGCGCTGGAGCGCCGTCAGGGCTTCCAGAAGCAGGGTCTGCCGGTGATGGCGCAGGGTGCGTTGGACGCCCGGATCACGGTCGTCGTGAAGATGAGCGTGGACGGCTTCCTGAAGTATGCGGCGAACGAGGCCCACGGCCGGTACACGGCCCACTTGGAGGTCTGCGGGTGCCGGGCGGTCGGAGTCTTCTGCAAGCGCGGCGACGAACTGGCCAAGGAGTGGCGCGTAGCCCGCGAGTTGGCGGGGGTGGACGCGTGAATGCTCCAGAGATCGGGCCTGCGGAGCGGGCAGCGCTTGAGGACATCATGGAACGATCGGCTCGCGATCTGGAGACCCACCAGATGAGGTGCGTCCCGTGCCGGACACCAGGCGTCAGCTGCGGCACGGGCGCCAACATCGCGTGGACCCACAAGGACGCAAAGCGCGCCCTGCGGCTCGAATGACCCTCGTCCAGGAACTCGAAGCCCAAGAAGAGAAGGCGTGGAACGCCTACCTCGATCACTCCCGGAACTGCTCGTCTTGCACAACTCTCTACGCGTACTGCGCCGTCGCCGCCGAGCTCCTCAGGACCGTCCGCGACCTCCGCGACGCGATCGGATGGGATCCACGGTGAACGCCGTCGAACTGCTAATTCGTCGCGCCCAACGTGCACCCCTTGGGCCCGCCGATCACGGGACGGCCGGCCGCGGGCACCACCTGGTGCCCGCGGCCGGTGTTGCTGCTACCTGTTCAGCCAGTCGGTGGGGGTGGCAGCCTGGTCCGTCAGGACCTGCAGGTTCTTTCCGTCGGCGGCGTCGACGACGTAGGTGCTGTGGGTGTAGTCGAAGGCGTCCATGGCGGAGAAGGCGATTTGCGTGCCATCGGGCGAGAAGACGGGGCCCTGGACGCTGCTGAGGGGGGTCGTCCAGTTGCTCTGCAGCTCGGTGACGGCGCCGGTCGCCACCTGGACGGCGTTCAGGCCGTTCTCGGTGACGTAGACGATGCGCTGCCCGTCGGGGGACCAATCGACGGGCGTGGACAGTGCATTGCGAGTGGTGCTGATCTGGTGCACCTGCCGGGTGGCGATGTCCATGACCCAGACGTCCCTGCCGTTCTCCCAGCCGTCGGCGGTCTCGTACGTGGCGGTCCTCACGAAGGCGATGCTCCGGCCGTCGGGCGAGAAGGTCCCTGCGCCGCCGGTTGTCGTGAGCACCTCCTGTCCCGTGCCGTCGCTCTTGATCCACTCCATACCGCGCGGGCTGTCGTAGACGATCCGCTTGCCGTCCGGGGACCAGTCGGGGTGTCCGGCGTACGGGGCCTCATTGGTTTCGGGCGCGATACCCCGGACCAGAACGTGCTGGTCACTGCCATCGCCGTCGGCGACCACCAGGTTCCGGGCGTACATACAGCCTTCGGTCTGGGGAATGCAGGTGCCGTCGCGCTGGATGTACGCCACGGTGGAGCCCTTCGGAGAGAGGACTCCGTCCTCGGCGTTCTGCGCGAAGGTCCGGATGACGTCGCCGCTCACGGGGTCGAGCGAGACCAAAGCGGGAGAGCCGGAGGAATAGCCAGTGGCGGTGATCCGGCCGGCCGCCGTCCCCTGCTCCGCCGCGGCGGTCCCCGCTGCCGGCAGACCAGCGGCGACGACGATCCCTACGGCCAGCACGACGCGTCTGAAAAGCACTTGAGCCCTCCCAGGGCAGCCGGAGTCTCCGGCCCCCTGTTCAAGAGCGCAACCGGATCAAGAAACGTCACGGGGCGGTCCATTGGATGGTCGCGGGTCCCGTTGCCGTACGTCGCTGCCGTGCAGCCCAACGCCAGAGGCCCCGGACTTGTCGTCCGGGGCCTCTGGGCTGCTGTGCACTCGGCAGGATTCGAACCTGCAACCTTCTGATCCGTAGTCAGATGCTCTATCCGTTAAGCTACGAGTGCTTGGCTTGCCGGGCTTTTGGGGCCCGTCCGCGTTGCGAGAACAACATTACATGACCTGCGGCGTCACGTGAAATCCATTAGCCGGACCCGGTCTGAGCTGCGGAAACTTCCCGAAACAGGGGCCGGTGACGGCCGAAGCCCCGGCCTGGTGGACGGGGCTTCGGTGGGTCGTGCGCGGAGGCGGAGGGATTTGAACCCTCGATGGGATTTAAGTCCCAAACCGCATTAGCAGTGCGGCGCCATAGACCGGACTAGGCGACGCCTCCAGCACACCCGCGCGGGCGCGGGTGGTGCGTGTCAGATGATGACACAGTCGAGCGCGGTGTCACCAATCGCCGCCCACGGTACTAGGCGGGAAGCCCGCAGGGCAAAGCGCTTCTTCGCGCCCCTCGTCGGTGCGCAACGACTGGGGCCCGCGCGCGTTAGGGATGGCGGGCGCGCACCGTCGGGCCCCTTGGAATCGTCTGCCGTCAGGAGTTCCCGTGTCGCGTCGTTTCTCTCTCACCGCCACCGCCGTCTTCGCCGCCTCGCTCGTCGCCGGGGGCGCGTTCGCGCCCGCCGCCGTCGCCGCCTCGCCGCTCGGTCTGGCGCCGCTGCCGCTGCCGTCGCTGCTCCAGGAGCGGGAGCAGGACCAGCTCACCGTGACCGTCGTCGACACCAACATCACCCGCGCCGACGGCACGTACGAGCTGCGCTGCGGGCCCGCCGGCGGTTCGCACCCCGAGAGCGCGTCCGCGTGTGCGCGGCTGGACGAGCTGGCCGGTGAGTCGAAGGACCCCTTCGCGCCGGTGCCCAAGGGGCAGATGTGCACCATGCAGATGGGCGGGCCCGCCACCGCGCGGGTCACGGGGACGTGGCAGGGGCGCAGCATCGACGCGACGTTCAGCCGTAAGAACGGGTGCGAGATCTCGCGGTGGCAGAACCTCGTTCCCGTGCTCCCCGCGGCCAGGGGCTGACCTACGGGGCAGGTGGGAGGGGGCGCACAAGGGGTGCGTACCAGGTCCGCACACAACCTTGGTGAGAGCTCCCCCTCATCCGCCGCCCCGCCGCGCCCCCAGCCCTTAGACTCCCTCCAGTGACAGGCTGAGACTCCGAGGGGCAAGATGAGACCGGCCGTCCGCAAGGTGCAGTGGGTCAGGGAGGAAGCGTCGTCGTGAGCAGCAGGCCATCCCGAGGCGCTGCTCGCCTCGCGGCGATACTTGACGCGCTTCCCGACGGGTTGGTGCTCGTCAACAGCAACGGCACCGTCGTCAACGCCAACACCATCGCGCTCGAAACCTTCGAGACCCCCGGCACGGCCCTGGTCGGGCGTGGTCTGCTCGATCTCCTGCCGGAGTTCGACCCGCGGCTGATCCCCGGTTCGATGCGCCGCCCGGAGGCCTCCGACGAGCGGGGCCGTACGAAGCCGACGCGTATGGTCGCGCGGCGTACCGACGGCAGCGAGTTCCCCGTCGAGGTCACCAGCGCCAACCTGGAGGACGGGCAGCAGGCCCAGGCCTACAACGACCTGCACAACTACACCGGCGACGAGCTGCTGATGCTCGTCGTACGCGACCTGTCCGGGACCGTCGACACCGAGGCGGAGCTGGCGCGTTCGCAGCGGCAGACCGAGATGATCCTGCGGGCCGCCGCCGAGGGCGTGGTCGGTACGGACACCGACGGGCGGGTCGTCCTCGTCAACCCCGCCGCCGCGCAGATCCTCGGCTTCCGGGCCAGCGATCTCGGCGGTCAGGAGCTGCACCCGCTGATCCTGCACTCGCGCGGGGACGGCGAGCCGTTCCCGTACGAGGACTCGCCCCTCGCCGACACCCTCAAGTCGGGCCGCAAGCACCGGGTACGCGGGCAGGTGCTGTGGGCGAAGAACGGCAAGCAGGTGCCGGTCGACCTGACCACCGCTCCCGTACGGGACGGGGAGCAACTGGTCGGCGCGGTGATGACGTTCACCGACCGGCGGCCGTACGAGGAGCTGGTCGAGGCCCACGCGACCGAGGCCAGCGAGACGGCCGAGCGGCACGCGGCCGAGCTGGCGGAGACGGTCGAGCGGCACGAGAAGGAACTCGCCGAGGCCGTCGAGCGGCACACCGCCGAACTCGCCGACCGCAGCGACCGGTACGCGGCCGAGATCGAGGAGTTGGCGGAGCGGTACGACAACACGGCCCGCCGCCATCACCAGCTGGCGGCCGTCCTCGGTGGCGCGCTGCGCGGGCCGCTGGAGGAGCTGCGGGGCGAGCTGTCGACGCTCGCCGCCGACCCGGCCGGGCAACTGTGGCCCGAGGCCAACCAGATGCTGCACCACCTGTCGGCCGGCTACGCGCGGATGACGACGCTGGTGGACAACGTCCTCGGCTACCAGCGGCTCGACGAGGGTCTGGACCGGCTGACCAAGGTCAACGTGCTGCTCGACGCGGTCGTCGCGGCCGGTGTCGAGGGCGCGGTCGAGCTGATCGGCCCCGGCCGGGCGCAGTTCGCGGTGCACGCGCCGCCGATCGAGGCGGAGGTCGACCCCGTACGGCTCGCGACGGCGCTCGCGCATCTGACGGCGGACGTGGCGGGCGTCGACTCCACCGGGCGTACGCGGGCGGTCCCGGACGGCGGTTACGTGGACTCCACGATCGTGGTCGCGGCGGCGCAGCGCGGGGATGTCGTACGGATCGAGGTACGCGGGCCGTTCGCGGGCGGCGATCCGGTGCACGAGCCGATCGTGCGCGGGATCGTACGGGCGCACGGCGGGGTGTTGCAGACGCACGAGATGCCGGGCATGGGCGGCAGCGCGTACGTGCTCGAAGTGCCGCTCGGGGGTGGGGCGGGGACGTTCCATCCGCCCACGGCCGAGGAGAGCCAGGCGCCCGTTCAGCAGGAGGAGGCGCCGGGGTCGACCGGTGGTTCCGGCCGGTCGACCGGTGGCGGCGGCGGTGGGCGACGGCGTGCGCGGCGCGCGTCCACGGACGCGTTCCTCGGGGCTCCGGGCGAGGAGCCCGCCGGCGAGCCGACGGGGCGCCGCAGGGCCCGTACGGAGGCGGCCCCCGCACCCGCACCCGCACCCGAGATTCCCGCCCAGGACTTCGGCGACAGCAGCGGCGGCGCGCCCGGCGGAGGTACGGGCCGCAGGCGCGGCCGGCCGAGCCCGGCGGAGGACGCGTCCGGGGTCCCCGTACCGGGCGCCGAGATCGCCGTATCCGGTCCGCCCGCCCCCGCTGCTCCCGCGCCACCCGCCGCTTCCGAGGGGTCGGTCGTGACGGCCGCCGAGGGCGCGCGTCCGAACGGGCGCGCGGCGCTCGGCCAGGCCGTGCCGCCGCAGGGCGTACCGCACGGCGCGCAGCAGGAGGCCGTGGCGGCCGGTACGGGACGGCGTGCCCGGCACGGTGGGCAGAACGCCCTCCCGGCCCCTGCCACGCAGCAGCCGGCCGTGCGTCGTGCCCGGCGCGCGCTGGCGCCCTCGCAGCAACGGTCCACGCCCGCGCCCGCACCGGCTCCCGCCGGCGATACCGCGCCTGCCCGCGCGCAGTTCGCGCTCCCGCCGGCCGACGCCGACCGCGCGCCGCGCCACGACTCGGCGCCCTCGGACCCGCGCGCCGACCACACCCCGCTGA
>NZ_MDCR01000053.1:0-212 GCF_001723055.1 Streptomyces niveus | reverse complement strand
GCTGCCCGAGGAGGCGCCGGTGTCGGCGGACTCCACACAGGGGCGGGCGTTCAGCGTCCGTACGCTCGGCCAGGGGGTGCCCTTCTCGCAGCAGATCACCAAGCAGCAGAACCAGACCCTCGCCGGCCGCCGCCGCAGGCTGTCCCCCCCGCACGAGTCCCACGAGTCGCACGACGCGCAGGACGGGGACGACACGGCCACCGGCACCCGCA
>NZ_MDCR01000529.1 GCF_001723055.1 Streptomyces niveus | reverse complement strand
CTCGGCGCGGTACTCCTCGGCGAGCAGTACGGCCGCCAGCTCCGCCCGCTCCAGCTCGTGCCGTTGCTGGGTGAGCAGCGCGCCCAGCGCCACCGCGGGCGGCGCGGCCACCCAGCGCCCGGTCCTGGCCGACGACTGCGCGGCCAGCCCCTGCTGCTCCAGCCCGCGCAGCGCGCGTTCGGTGTCCTGCTCCGGTATCGCCAGCCGACGGGCCAGATCGGCCGCCTCGGCGGCGCCGAGCGCCACCAGCGCGCGATACGCGGACTCCTGTCTCTCGTCGAGACCTATCGCTCCCAGCACCCCTGCACCCCTCCCCGGACACACGTTCAAAACCGGCGGGCCGTGGCGGGAACCGGCCACGGCGTAAACCCGCCGCGCACATCATCCCCACACCACACCCCACTCTGCCAATGTGGCGACATTGCCGGATCAACAGACCCCAGGGATATGCCTCGGGGTCATTGGTGTGAGCCCGGCCGCTAATACCGGATAAGCTGACTACCCGGACGTTCCCGTCGAAGCTCCACGAGTCGCTACGATTCGAATCGGCGTACGGACCGGTCTCCGGCCCCGAATCCTGGTCGGCGCACCTGGTGCGCTCCGGCCATCCGAACGTCCGCCGGGCGTCCTTACCCGTGGGGGGTGGGGCCGCCCGGCGGACGTTCGGATG
>NZ_MDCR01000528.1 GCF_001723055.1 Streptomyces niveus | reverse complement strand
GCCGACCTGATGGCGGCGCTGAGCGGCAACAACGCCACCGCGGCGATCGTGCTGGTGGAGGGCAAGCCGACGGGCGTGGTGAGCCGCCAGGACCTGCTCGCGTTCCTCGCGAAGGACGCCAAGTAGGGCCGGGACGGGCCGGTGGCCGGGCTTCGTGAAAGTGGTACCAGCGCGACATCTACGCGCAGCACGCACTTAACACGGCTCGGCCACAGTAGTTGTTGTCGGCGTCAGTGATCTCCGGAGCGGCTCCCGGACCCATGGACGCCACCTGGACGCGGTGCCGGTACTGACCCGGCCCCGAGTCCCTCGCGGGGACCGCCGTCGTCCCGCCCTCCGGAAACGGGGGTGCGGCGGTCCTCGCGACATTCCCGTCCCCGAAGCGGCCGGTCCCCCGTGGAGCGGCCGTTTCGCCGTGTGGGGTCAGTCCTCCCAGTCGGACGACTGCTTCGACTCGCGCGTACGCCGACGGGCCCAGGGCACGCCACGGGCCGCGTGCGCCGCGTTCACCCCGACGATGCCGAGCCAGGCCACGCAGAGCCCGGCGAAGTCCGCGTTCACCACGGCTATCGCCGAGAGCGGGATGGCCAGCACCAGCGAGACGATGGCGAAGCCGTAGCGATCGCCGAAGGAGTCCCCGCTGCTGGGCGGCCGGGCGCCGCGGGCGACGACCATCTGCTGTTCGGCGAGCTGACGCCGGACGCGACGGTCGGTCGTGCTGTCGAGGCGCTGATCGAGCTTCTCCAGGAACGACTCGATGAGCGCGGACTCGTACTCGGGCCCCAGCTCTCGGCGGGCCTGAAGGGTGGCGTCGAGCTCCTTCTTGAGCTCAGGGTCGCGGGCTTCCATGGCCATAACGTTACGAAGTCGGAGCCCCCGGAGCAGTGGGGCTATCCCCCCTCTTTCCCTGCGGGGTGCCGCAGGGAAAGAGGGGGGAT
>NZ_MDCR01000527.1 GCF_001723055.1 Streptomyces niveus | reverse complement strand
GGGCCCGGGGTCGGGTGGCGTCGTCTCGGGGGCGTGGCGCGGCGCCAGGAGTCTGGCGCGTACGGCTTCGACGAGGGCGTCCCTGACTCCCTCGACGGCTCGTTCGGGGTCGGCCTGGGGCGCGGCGACGGCGAGCGAGGAGACCTGTTCGTACCCGGTGATCTCGCGGGAGCCCTCGCGCAGGACGAGTGCGTGGCCGGGCGGGACTCGTTTGACGCCCGCGTACGGCGTGGAGTCGCGCAGCGCCTCGGGTGTCTCGGGGCAGGCGAGCAGCGCGGCCAGGTGCCCGATGTCGAGCTGTGCCTCGATGAGGTCGGCGAGCGGCAGGGCGGCGGTGGCGTAGGCGGTGCCGTTGGCCCAGGGGGTGTGGAACACGGGTCTCGCGCCCGCCAGATCGCCCGCGACGGTGATCCGCCGGCCGATCTGCGCGACGGCCGTGTAGCTGCCGGGCCAGGCGGTGAGATGGCGCAGCGCGCCGCCGCGTGCCGCGAACAGGCCCAGTTTCAGCTGCTCGTCGGTGGCTCCGCAGCAGCCGAAGACGGCGAGGCGGGTGAAGGCGTCGACGCTGACGACCCGTACTTCGTCGTCGCGCCAGTCGCCCACGGCCCACAGCGGATCCGGGTCACCCCACAGGAGTTGGGACCCGACGGGGTGGACCGAGCGGCCTTCGGAGGTGTCGCCCACGGCTCCCGCCGTGCCGAAGCTCGCGGCGATACTGCTCCACCCCACCAACCAGCGCATCGCCGCCTCCACAGCCTGTGGACAAGAGTCGTACCGTCGTCGTAGTCGGTCGTTCGTGAACATGCTGCCACGACAACGGCACACAGGAGGGGACCCGGGGAGGACCCGGAGAGGGAGCGCGAAAGAGGAACGCGCCCCTGGCAAAGGACAATTGGGGTGGTGCGGGGCTCAGGTTCGATGGGCAGCATTCAGCCAATCTCCGAGCCCGACCGGCCGACGGAACGTCGGCAAACGTACAGTCCGGGAGGCGCCTTCGCCTCCCGGACCGATCCGCCACCCGCGGGGAAATGAGGCGGCGGTGTCCCCCAGCCCACTGGTTCCAGTACGCAGTGGGCCGACCCACGCAGCACTCATGGAAGCGCTCCCGGCCTCTTTTGGCCAAGAGCGCACGGCCGGGCGCACGGCCACACACCCGGAGCACGTTCGAGCAGGGGCGAGTTTCGCGCGTACTCGCGTACGGACAACAATCCCGCCATCCGGAACGCCGCCCCTTAACGGTAGGGATGCGGCGAACTACGCTGGGTTTACGAATGCCACGGGCTCCTCAACAAGAGGGGCCGGCGGGGCGGCCGTCTGTGTGTCGAGGGGTGGCGCATGTCCAGGGAGCTACGCGGGCCGAACGAGAAGCTCGGCACCGTTCTCGCCCTCGCGGGAATCAGCAACGCCGGTCTCGCCCGGCGGGTCAACGACCTCGGGTCGCAGCGAGGTCTGACGCTTCGATACGACAAGACGTCGGTGGCGCGGTGGGTTTCGAAGGGGATGGTTCCGCAGGGTGCGGCGCCCCATCTGATCGCCGCGGCCATCGGTGCCAAGCTGGGCCGTCCCGTACCGCTGCACGAAATCGGGCTGGCCGACGCCGATCCGGCGCCTGAGGTGGGTCTCGCGTTCCCGCGCGACGTGGGCGCCGCGGTGCGGTCGGCGACCGATCTGTACCGGCTGGACCTGGCGGGCCGGCGGGCGGGCAGCGGCGGTATCTGGCAGTCGCTGGCCGGTTCCTTCGCGGTCAGCGCGTACGCGACGCCCGCCTCCCGGTGGCTGATATCGCCCGCCGACTCCTCCGTCGCGCGTGACGCGGCGATGGCCGAGGCGGCACGCAGAGCGCACGCGGCGCACGGCGGGCCCGGGGCGACCGGTCCGCCCGCCGCGCCCCTGGCGCCCGGCACGGCGGCGCCCGCGGGGCCGCCCGGGGCGGACGGCGGGGAGGTCTCGCCCCTGCGGGTGGGGCACAGCGATGTCGCCAAGCTCCGCGAGGCGGCGGCCGACGCCCGGCGCTGGGACTCCAAGTACGGCGGCGGGGACTGGCGTTCGTCGATGGTGCCCGAGTGTCTGCGGGTCGACGCGGCGCCGCTGCTGCTCGCCGCGTACAGCGACGAGGTCGGCCGCGGTCTCTTCGGCGCGACCGCCGAACTGACCAGGCTCGCCGGGTGGATGGCCTTCGACACCGGCCAGCAGGAGGCCGCGCAGCGGTACTACATCCAGGCGCTGCGGCTCGCCCGCGCGGCGGCCGACGTGCCGCTCGGCGGCTACGTCCTGGCGTCCATGTCCCTCCAGGCGACCTACCGGGGCTTCGCCGACGAGGGCGTCGACCTGGCCCAGGCCGCGCTGGAGCGCAACAGGGGTCTCGCGACGGCCCGCACGATGAGCTTCTTCCGGCTGGTGGAGGCGCGCGCGCACGCGAAGGCGGGCGACGCGGCGGCGGCCGGGGCGGCGCTGAAGGCGGCGGAGGGCTGGCTGGAGCGCTCGCGGGCGGGCGACGCGGATCCCAGCTGGCTGGGCTTCTACTCGTACGACCGCTTCGCCGCCGACGCCGCCGAGTGCTACCGCGACCTGAAGGTGCCGCAGCAGATGCGGCGGTTCAACGAGCAGGCGCTGTCGCGGCCGACGGAGGAGTTCGCGCGTTCGCACGGGTTACGCCTGGTGGTGAGCGCGGTCGCCGAGCTGGAGTCCGGGAATCTGGACGCGGCGTGCGCGGCGGGGACCCGTGCCGTGGAGGTGGCGGGGCGGATCTCGTCGGCGCGCACCACGGAGTACGTACGGGACCTGCTGCACCGCCTTGAGCCGTACGGCGACGAGCCGAGGGTCGCGGAGCTGCGGGAGCGGGCGCGCCCGCTGCTGGTGGCTCCGGCGTAGAGCGGGCAGGCACGCGGTGTGCCTGCTGCCGAATGCTTGGTGAACGATGTGGGACACGCGTGGTACCCCGATGGTTTAAGGGCATTGTCAGTGGGCCAGTGCACTATCGGGGTGGGAGGTTGCGCGGGTGATGGAAGACGGCTCGGCTCACGCCGAGGGCCACGACGGCGGTCAGGACCAACAGGGCGGTCACGGCCGTCGGTACGGCTACGACTGCGACGTGCTGGTGATCGGCGGCGGCATCGTCGGTCTCTCGACGGCCTACGCCCTCACCCGGGCCGCGCCCGGCACGCGCGTGACGGTCCTGGAGAAGGAGCCCGGCCCCGCGCGGCACCAGACGGGGCACAACAGCGGCGTCATCCACAGCGGTGTGTACTACCGCCCCGGCTCGCTCAAGGCGCGTTACGCGATCAAGGGTGCCGCCGAGCTGGTCAAGTTCTGCGCGGAGTACGGCATCGCGCACGAGGTCACCGGCAAACTCATCGTCGCCACCGGCCGGGACGAGCTGCCCCGGCTGCACGCCCTGGTCCAGCGCGGCAGGGAGAACGGGATCCCGGTGCGGGAGCTGGGCCCGGCGCAGATCATGGAGTACGAGCCGGAGGTACGCGGCCTGGCCGCGATCCATGTCGGCACGACCGGGGTGTGCGACTTCGGGGCCGTCGCGGCGCGGCTCGCGGACTCTGCGCAGGCGTCGGGCGCGTCCGTGCGGTACGGGGCGGAGGTCACCGTCATCGACAGGCGGGCGTGGGGTGTCGCCGTGCGTACGGCCTCCGGAGAGGTGGTCAGGGCCCGGGCCCTCGTCAACTGCGCGGGGCTCCAGTGCGACCGGGTGGCGCGGCTGACGGGCGACGACCCGGGTATGCGGATCGTCCCGTTCCGGGGCGAGTACTACGAACTGGCCCGGCCCGGCCTGGTGCGCGGGCTGGTCTATCCGGTGCCGGATCCGGCCTTTCCGTTCCTGGGGGTGCATCTGACGCGCGGCGTCGACGGCGGCGTCCATGTCGGCCCCAACGCGGTGCCCGCACTGGCCAGGGAGGGCTACTCCTGGTCCGCCGTGCGCCCCCGTGAGCTGGCCGGCACCCTCGGCTGGCCCGGCTCCTGGCGGATAGCGCGCAGGCACTGGCGTTACGGCGCGGGCGAGCTGCGGCGCTCGCTGTCCAAGCGCGCCTTCGCCACCGCCGTACGGCGCCTGCTGCCCGCCGTGACGGACGCGGACCTGCGCCCCGCGACGGCCGGGGTGCGCGCCCAGGCGGTGCTGCGGGACGGCACGCTGGCCGACGACTTCCTGATCCAGGAGTCCCCGCGCACGGTGCATGTGCTCAACGCCCCGTCCCCGGCGGCGACGGCGTCGCTGCCGATCGGGCGCGAGGTGGCGAGGCGGGCGCTGAGGCTGCTGAGGGACGCCGACGGCGACCGGGCGTAGCCGGCAGCGGCAGGGCGCGGGGGGCCGGGACCGGGGTCCGTAGAATTGGGGGATCCTGTCCGAGCCGGCGGTCGTCGGCGTGTCCCGAGAAGCGTGCCGAAGACGTGTCCGAGACCCAGATGAATGTGACCAGCGACGGTGAGCGCGAGGGCGAGAGCGTCGCCGCCGCC
>NZ_MDCR01000526.1 GCF_001723055.1 Streptomyces niveus | reverse complement strand
CCCGACCTGCGGTCCGCGCAGAGCCAGCCGGTCGCGGCGCTGCTCGCCTTCGAGGTGTTCGAGGAGTGCGGGCCCGCCGTCTTCGCGCGCGCGTCCCAGCTGTGCGACTGGCTGGAGTCGGTCACCCGCCCCGACGGCGGCCTGCCGTTCGCGCTGCCGATGACCGGCCCGGACGCGGCCGGCTCCGCCCCGTTCTGGGCCACGGCCGACCCGGACGTCTCCTCGCTCCACATGACGTCGGAACTCGCGGGGGCCGCGCACCGGGTGGGCCGCGACGACCCGGCGGTACGCGACCACCCCTGGCTCGCGCGGGCCACCGCCTTCTGCCGGGAGCGGATCGCCGCCCTCGTACGGCCGCCGCATGTGATCGAGTTCCGGTTCGTGCTGGACTTCCTCGACACCGTCCACGACACGCATCCGTGGGCTCCGGCGGAGCTGGAGCGGCTCGCCGCGTTCCTGCCGAGGGACGGCAGCCCGCTGCCGGTCGACGGCGGCGCCGAGGGCGAGGCGCTGCGGCTGCTCGACTTCTCACCGCTGCCGGGCCGACCGCTGCGGGCGCTCCTCGATCCGGCGGCGATCGCCGCCGAACTGGACCGGCTCGCCGCCGACCAGCGTGAGGACGGCGGCTGGACCGTCGACTGGGTGTCCCACTCCCCCGCTGCGGCCGTGGAGTGGCGTGGGTACGCCACGGTCCGGGCCCTCACGATCCTGCGCGCCCACGGGATCCCGCTCGCGCACGACCGCTGACGGACGACCGTCGGGGCAGCGGTGGCCGGACGGTGATACCTCCGGTCGGCTCACGCAGCCGTGCGGGCGACCGGGTCCGTTTCTACGGTGACTGAATGATCATCAGATCGCTCCTGCGTCCCGCGTTCGCCGGCCCGGTGGCCCTGACCACCGGGCTGGCCGGACTGCTGACCCTCCTCCCGGCGTCGGTGTCCACCCCGACGGCCATCGCTACCGCAGCCACCGCCACCACGACCACCGCCGCCGTGCCCGCGGACCCCTCCCCGCTGTACCGGCCTGGCACCCAGGTGCGCGCGGCGTCCGGCGCGCCCGCGCCGCCCAAGAGCGTCTCCGCGCTCTCCTGGGTGGTCGCCGACGCGCGTACGGGCGCGGTCCTCGCGGCCCGTAACGCGCACCGCGCGCTGCCGCCCGCCAGCACGCTCAAGACGCTGTTCGCCGTCACCGTGCTGCCCCGGATCCCCTCCGACGCCCGGCACGACGTCACCGAGGCGGACCTCACCGGGATCGGTGACGGCAGCAGCATGGTGGGCGTGGCGCCCGGCCAGACGTACGACGTCGCCGATCTGTGGCGCGGTGTCTTCCTCAGCTCCGGCAACGACGCGGTACGGGTCCTCGCCGGGATGAACGGCGGCTGGGACTCGACGATCGCCCAGATGCAGTCCAAGGCACGGGAGTTGGGCGCGAAGGACACCCGGGTGGTCTCCCCCGACGGTTACGACGAGCCGGGGCAGGTGTCGTCGGCGTACGACCTCGCGGTGTTCGCCCGCGCCGGGCTGAAGCTGCCGGCGTTCGCGAAGCACTGCGCGACCGTCGACGCGCAGTTCCCGGGCCGCGGCGATTCGACGTTCGGCATCCAGAACACGAACAAGCTCCTGACGGGCGCCGACGGTGTCGAGCGCTACCGGGGGCTGATCGGCGTCAAGAACGGCTACACGACGAACGCCGGGAACACGCTCGTCGCGGCGGCCCGGCGCGGCGACCGCACGCTGCTGGCGACCGTGATGAATCCGCAGTCCGGTGCCTCGCAGGCGGTGTACGAGGAGGCCAGGACCCTGCTGGACTGGGGATTCGCCGCCGCGCCCGCCGTCACCCCCGTGGGGTCGCTGGAGCCGCCCCGGCCGCCGAGCCCGCCGCGACAGGCGGCCGAGGAGGAGAAGCAGGGGCCGGTCGCGCGGGCCGGGGCGGCTCCAGCGAC
>NZ_MDCR01000525.1 GCF_001723055.1 Streptomyces niveus | reverse complement strand
ACGAGTACGTCGCTGACGGAGTCTGCGGTGTGAAGCTCCCGGCGCCTGGTGGCTTCGGCGAGCAGCGTGGCCGGGTCGTGTCCGGCTGCTTCGGCGTCGGTGAGGGTGGCGGCGAGGGCGGGCCAGCCGGGTTCGGCCAGGATCTGTTCGGCCAGCTCCGGCACCGCCCTGCGTAGGTGCGCGGTCTGTCGCTGTAGCCGGGGCTGGGTGAGGCGTTGGCCGCGTTGGTGGAGTACAGCCATCGGGTGCTGGGCGGCGGCCTGGTAGGCGGTGCGCAGGTGTTCGGCGCTCTGGCGGGCTGCGGCGGCCTGCTGGGCGTGGTTCTTGCGGGCGTGCCAGTGGGCGGCGGCGGTGATGAGGAAGAACGCCATGTCGATCACCATGGCCGTGGTCGCGCCGTCCTCCCCGTGCCCGGGGACCGGTCCGTTGCGGACGAGGTCGCGTGCGGCCTGGCGGAGCGCCCGGCCGTGTCCGCGTTCGGCTTGGGTGTGGGAGCGGGTGGCGCGCTCGAACAGGAAGGCCGCCTGCCGCAGTTCGTTTCTGGTGGGGGCGGCGGAGGTGGTGGCGAGCGCGTCCAGGACTTCCCCCGCTCCGGCGATGCGGGAGGCGATCTGCTCGTCGGTGTCGTGGTCGATGACCAGCAGCGCCTGCCACATGGCGGTCGCAGCCCGCCGCCTTGCGCCCGCCGGCCCCGGCCACCGGGAGCCTGTAGAGGCGTCGGCCCGTGCAGGTTCCGCCTCTGGACCGCTGGTGGTCCAGCGTTTGCGGATCCTGGGGAGGGAGAGGTCGGGGGCGAGGGTGGAGCCGGCGTAGTAGACGGGTTCGCGGTCGTGGTTGCGGTCGTCGGGCAGGGCGACTTTGTAGCCGAGGAGGTCGCCGGAGGGCGCGACACGCTGGCGGACCACGAGACCGGCGGCGGTCAGGCGGTCGAAGAACTCGGTCTCGTTCAGGGTGCCGGCTGCTGCGTGGCGGACGGTTTCTCGTAGTTCCTCGCGCGGGGTCTGAGGCCGGTTCTCGCGTTCGGCTTTGTGGCGCTCGGCGCTGGTGGGGCGTTTGGCGGCGGTGCCGTCGCCGGGGTTGAGCTGCCGCAGGCCGTAGTCGGCTTCGAGGAGGCGTGCTTCGGCCTGGGCGCGGGCGGCGTCGTTGTTCAGTCGTGGTCTGCGGCCGTCTTCGCGGACGAGGGTGGCGATGATGTGGATGTGGTCGTCCGCGTGACGCACCGCGGCCCACCGGCATGCGGTGTCGTCGCCGGTGGGGTCGATGCCGGTGGCGGCGACCATGCGGCGGGCGATGTCGGCCCACTGCTCGTCCGTCAAGTGCGGGTCTTCGGGAGCCGCGCGTACGGACAGGTGCCAAACGTGCTGGTCGGGGCGGCGTGAGGGGGTCAGGGCGTCGACGGGCTGGTCGAGGAGTTGTGCGAGGTCGGCGTAGGTGGCGTCGGGGTGGCGGCCGGGGTCGGGGGCGAAGGCGTCCCAGGCCGCGACGAGGTGGGGGTCGGTGTGCTCCTCGCACCTGCCGGGCTCATACAGGTAGAAGACCAGGCCGACGGTGCGGCTGCCCCGCTTGTGGACACGGGGAATCATCCGGACCGGTTCTCGTTGCCGAGGTAGTGCTGGGTGAAGGCGTCCACTCGCTGGGCGGCGCGTTCGACGGCGTCGAGAACAGCGGTGGCGTGGAGTGCGTCGGCGCCGGAGTTGGCGGCCTTGGCGACCTGGTTGAGGTTGTTGCCGATCTGGCCGAGATGCCGGCGCAGCGCGAACAGCTCGTTCACCATTTCGCGTTCACCGGCCACCTCGGCGGCGGTCCGGTCGAGATCTCGGGCGGCGTTGAGGCCGGCGCGGGCGAGGAACGCGGCGATGCTCATACCGCAGGCGGCAGCGCCACGGGCGAGACGCTGGTACTCGGTGTCGTTCATGCGGCAGCTCGGTTGGTGCATGCGCTTGTCGTCGTCACGCAGACGCTCACGCTGCTTCACACGCGGCTTCAACGGTACGGCGCAAGGGTGCTCACACGACGAACGACGGCACTCGTGCTGCTCCTCCTGTTGTTCCGGATGGAGGCCGCCCTCGGCCCCCACCGAACCGGTCGGCGCCTCCTGGCGCCGGCCGTCTCCCGCCACGCCTGGGGCGGGAGACGCGTGAGCATTGCTGCCATCGGCAGCAATGCTCACGCGATAACTTGCTCCGCCTGAAGCCGAGTTGGTGTCCTTCCCAACCGGCTGGTGGGCGGGTGTGTTCTGCTCGTCTGTCATCGGATGCGGTTCCTCTTCGTGCGCGTGTGGTGCTGGATGTGGGCGGCGAGTTCGAGCAACTCGGCCGGCCCGCCGAGGACGCGTACCGGCGCTCCGGGCGTCTTCTGAACGAACCACTGGCCGGTCGGGAGGCTCACGGCGGCGTGCAGGAGCCGGTGCCGGACCAGGGTGTCGGCCCAGGCGGCGGCTTCTTCTGCTGTAGGTGCGTACGAACGCGGAGGCCGGGGGAACATCATGTCCTCCTGGGTGGGTGTGGGCGGGTGTCAGCCGCATTCGGGGCAGTGGCTGATGTGCCGGTTGAGGGCCTGGGCCATCCGATGCTTGGTCGATATCGCGTACTTCGCGCTGGCCTTCGCCGCCGGACGGCCGGCGTGCCGCTCGGCGTGGGCCTGGGAGAAGCCGATCTCGCGCTCGAACCCGGTCTTGATGCGACGGAAGCGGTGACATGTCTTCATCGGCTGCTCCTTGTAGTGGTGTTGGTGGTGGTCTCGGTGCGCAGCTGTTGCAGGACCAGGCCCAGGCGGTCGTTCCGGCCACCCCTCAGCCCCTCCTGGCGGAGGATTTCCCGCAGCTGAACCCGGCTGACGGTCTCGTTGCCGTCCCGCCCCAGCAGCGCCGGAACATGCGGCCGAACCCTCGTGACGAGTTCCTCCACCGACTGCGCCGACCCCCTCGACGCACCCTTCGCCTGCTGGGCACGGGACCGCTTCCGCTTGCCTTTCGCCTTTGGCTTCCGCCGCGCGGGGACCGAACGGCTCCGGTCCCCGCCACGCCCGGTCCCCGAGCTGGTCCCGG
>NZ_MDCR01000524.1 GCF_001723055.1 Streptomyces niveus | reverse complement strand
CTCGGCGGCCGGCAGCGCGCCGACATGGTCGGCCAGACCCTTGCGCCTGCCGTCGGCGGCGGCGAGGCAGAGGGCCGGTACGTACACGTGCCTCGTCGGGCCGTGTTCCGTGTTGGACATGAACTGCGAGGCGAGCCAGTTGCCCGCGCCCAGAGCGACGAGTGCGGTCTCGTCGTACACCACCCCGGTGGACCCGTTCACAGGCTGTCCACGGGCCGACCGGCCTCCAAGTCCTGCCAGACCTTTTCGGCCCTGTCGTGGTCCTCGTCGGTGAGCGTCACACCGAAGTGCGTCTCGCAGTACGCCTTGGTCGCCTCGTACCGCAGCCGCAGCTCTTCCTTTGTGGGCGTCGCCCCGGCCAGCTCGGCGATCAGATCGCGCATCGTCAGCCCGCGCTCGCGCGCGAGAATCATGAGGCGGTCACGGACAGCGGGGTCAACCTTGACGGTGGTATCGGCCATGACGCAAGTATACCGCCGGTATACCGTCTCGGGTGGCCGTTCCAACAGGATGGTCATCAGATTCCTTCTCTTGGGGGACCCGGCCCTCTCTCGGGGCCGGGAGTCTCACATCGCCGCGCAGGCCCCCGCCGTCAGCACCTCGCGGGCCAGTGCCCGGCCCCTGCGGGCCGGGCACTGGCCCGCG
>NZ_MDCR01000523.1:326-600 GCF_001723055.1 Streptomyces niveus | reverse complement strand
GCCGTACTCGGCGCCGGCAGTATCGGTTGCCATCTCGGTGGTCACCTTGTCGCCGCCGGGTACGAGGTGGTGCTCATCGGTCGCCCGTCCCGCATGGACGTGTTGCGTGAGCGGGGGCTCACCCTCACCGCCTCCGGACGGGGCGCCGTTCCGTTCATCTCCCGCCGGACCGGCTGGCGTTGGCCACCGGACAGGAGGCCGTGGCCAGTGCCGACTATGTGCTGGTCACTGTGAAGAGCGCCGGAACCGGGGCCGCCGCCAGGGACATCGCCGG
>NZ_MDCR01000523.1:0-185 GCF_001723055.1 Streptomyces niveus | reverse complement strand
AGGCCCGCACCGACATGCGCGAGGTTCAGCACGCCAAGCTGCTGATGAATCTCAACAACGCCTGCAACGCCCTCTCCGGGCTGCCGCTGCGGGCGTACCGCCGCTGTCTCGCCCTCTGCCAGCGCGAGGCGCTCGCCGTCTACCGGGCCGCCGGGATCACCCCCGCGCGTCTGGGCCCCGTGGCG
>NZ_MDCR01000522.1 GCF_001723055.1 Streptomyces niveus | reverse complement strand
ACTCCAACCAACGCACCAACCCCACCTGCACACTCACAATCGCCGGCTGCGCATACCCCGTACGATCCAACCGACCACCACCACCCACCTCACCGAACAACAACTCCCCCAACGGCACATCCACATGCCCCGCCAACACATCCGCACACTCGTCCAACGCCGCCCGGAACACCGGCTCCACCCCGTACAACCCACGCCCCATACCCACATACTGCGAACCCTGCCCCGTGAACATGAAGGCGGTGGGCGCGGGAGTACCACCCCGTCGGGACGCGGGGATCCGGCCTGCGGCGACGTCGCGCAAACCGGCTGCGAGTTCACGGGCGTCGCCACCGTGCACGACGGCGCGCAGACGGTGGGCGGCGCGGCCAGTGTTGGCGGTGAACGCGAAGTCCGTGAGCTGTTCGTCGGATGTGTCGGTCAAGGCTTCGGCGTACGTGTCGGCGAGGGTTCGCAGCGCGGTCTCGTCCGCCGCACTGACACGCACCACATACGAGTCCTGCGCGCGCGCCTCCCGCACCTCCGACACAGGCGGCTCTTCCACAATCACATGCGCGTTCACACCGCCCATGCCGAAGGCACTCACCGCGGCCCGCCTGGGGGTCCCGTTCCTCGGCCACTCCACCGCGCGATCAGCCAGATAGAACGGCGTCTCCTCAAACCGGATGTGATCGTTGGGCCGCACCACATGCAACGACGGCGGAACCATCTCGTGCTCCATCGCCAGCAACACCTTCACCAACCCGGCCAGACCGGCCGCCGGCTCCAGATGGCCCACGTTCCCCTTCAGCGAACCGATCGCACAGAACTGCGACCTGTCCGTCACCCCACGCCACGCACGAGTCAGACCATCTACCTCGATCGGATCACCCAGACTCGTACCCGTCCCATGAGCCTCCACCAGCCCGATCGACTCCACCGACACCCCCGCATCCCCCAACGCGGCTGAAATGACAGCCGCTTGGGCCCGTGGGCTGGGTGCGGAGTAGCGGGTGGTGCGTCCGCCGTGGTTGACGGCGGCTCCCTTGACGACACCCCGGATCCGGTCGCCGTCACGCCGGGCGTCGTCGTACCGCCGCAACACCACCGCCACCGCTCCCTCACCCGGGACGAATCCGTCGGCCGTGCTGTCGAACGCCCGGCTGCGGTGCCGGGGCGACAGGGCCATCAGGTCCCCCATCGACCGGAAGTACTCCGGGCTGATCCCGGCGTGCACGGCCCCGATGACCGCCGTGTCGATGTCGCCGGTACGCAGGTGCTGGAGCGCCGAGTGGATGGCGACCAGGGACGACGAGCAGAGGGTGTTGACCAGTCCGCTCGGTCCCTGCCAGTCCATCAGGTAGGACAGCCTGTTCGCGATCATCGCCTCAAGTCCGAGGCCACGCCCGTCGGGTACGCCGTGGCGTACCCGCTCCTCGTGGTAGTGGTCGTGGCTGTACGCGATCCACAGCCCCGTCTTCCCGCTGTCGGCCCGGCCGCCGATCCGGCCGCCGTCCTCCAGTGCCTCCCAGATCGTCTCGTACACGATCCGCGCCTGCGGGTCGATCAGCGGAGCTTCACGCGCCGAGATCCGGAAGGGCGCCGGGTCGAACTCGTCCACGCTTTCGAGGAACGAGGCGTACGGGACCGGCCCCGCCGCCTGGTCCCAACGGCCCTCAGGCAGCGGGCGGACGGTGTCCCGGCCCTCGGCGAGCAGCTCGGCGAAGGCCGTCAGGTTGCCGGCGGTGGGCAACTTGACCGCCGCTCCCACGACGGCGACGTCGCGCGGGCGCGCTGCCGGAGCGGGCTCGGGTGGCCCTGCCAGGGGCTGAGCCGCCGGCTCGGGTTGTGGTCGTCGTGGCGTGACCGTTGCTCGCGCGACGGGTACGGGGGCTTCCGCCGCAGCCGGGGCGGGCTCGGCCGCCGGGGCGGCCAGTGAGGCGACGAGTTCCGGTGCCTCTTCCACCAGGAAGTCGGCGAACTGCCGGGGCGTCGGGTACTCGAAGAAGACGGTCGGGTAGAGGGACAGACCGTGCTCCTGGGAGATGCGCTCGCTCAGCGCCACCAGGCCCACCGAGTCGAACCCGGCGGACAGGAACTCCGTATCGGCCTGCTCCTCCGAGGTGCCGGTCAGCGCGAGGAACCAGGCGAGCGCCCGCGCGGACGGGGAGGCGGCGACCACCGGGGCCGTGGTGCGAGGGGCCGTGGTGCGAGGTGGCGTCGGCGCGGTCGAAGTCGGCTCGGGCGAAGTCGGCTCGGGCGGTGTGACCGGCACCGCGGGCTCGGGCGTCTCTCCCGCGCTGAACGCCTGGACAGGAACCCTCTTGGACGCCATGTCGCCGAAGACCAGGAGCGGCGTGCCCGCCTCGTCGGTCACCGTCTGGGTGACCCGGCAGGCTTCGTCGTTCCAGAAGGCGATCTCCGTCCGGACGTACGCGGCACCGTCCAGCGGTCCGAGGACATCCAGCCGGCCCACCGAGAGCGGGATGAACGCGGACGCGTCCGCCGCGCCGAACACCGGGTTGGCCGGGTCGATCGCCGCGACCGTCACGCTGTCCAGGAGTCCGGGGAACAGCCGCACGCCCTGCGGGTTCATCTCCCGCTGCCGTGCGCCCTCGATACGGGCGAGGGTGCCGCCGTCCGGCAGGCTCGACACCCAGGAGATGTTCCGGTAGTAGCGGCCGTGGTGGTAGCCGATCCGCCGCAGCCACCGGTAGAGGCCGGAGCCCGCGTGCACGGCGGAGCCGGCGCAGTCGGCCAGCAGGGTGGCCAGGGGGATCGGGAGCGCGGGCTCCGGCCTCTACCG
>NZ_MDCR01000521.1 GCF_001723055.1 Streptomyces niveus | reverse complement strand
ACAAGGAGACGCTGCCCGCCGGGGGCGGCGGCGGGCAGCGTCTCCTTGTGGGAGTCGATGTAGATGCACCAGTCGGGGCACTCACGGGCGCAGAGCATGCAGACCGTGCAGTTCTCCTCGAACAGGCCGATCACGCCGCGGCTGCGGGGCGGGAGTTCGGGCTGGGCGTCCGGGTACTGCGCGGTGACCGACCTTCTGGTCATCGTACGAAGGGTGACGGCCAGCCCCTTGGCCAGACCGCTTCCGGGGATCGGAGGCACTTAGTGGATCACCACCTTGACGATGCCGGTGAGGGCGATCTGGGCGAGGGCGAGCGGGATGAGCACGGTCCAGGCGAGCTTCTGGAGCTGGTCCTCACGCAGCCGGGGATAGCTGACGCGCAGCCAGATGACGACGAAGGCGAGGAGGAACGTCTTGAGGAGGGTCCAGAGCCAGCCGAGGCCGTCACCGCCGAACGGGCCGTGCCAGCCGCCGAGGAACAGGACGGTGGTCAGTCCGCACAGGACGACGATGCCCGCGTACTCGGCGAGCAGGAACAGCGCGAACCGCAGACCGGTGTACTCGGTGTACGCGCCGAAGATGATCTCGGAGTCGGCGACCGGCATGTCGAAGGGAGGGCGCTGGAGTTCGGCGAGACCGGCGACGAAGAAGACGAGGGCGCCGACGATCTGCCAGGGCACCCACCACCACTCGAAGGCGTTGAGGATGCCGGGCAGCGAAACGGTGCCGGCCGCCATCGCGACGGAGGCGGCCGTGAGCAGCATCGGCAGCTCGTAGGCGAGCAGTTGGGCGGCGGTGCGCAGGCCGCCGAGCAGGGAGAACTTGTTGGCCGACGCCCAGCCGGCCATGAGCGAGCCGAGGACGCCGACGCCCATCACGGCGAGGACGAAGAAGATTCCCGCGTCGATGACCTCACCGACCGCGCCCGCCTGGGGCCCGATCGGGATGACGACCAGTACGAGGAGGTAGGGCAGCAGGGCGACGGCCGGCGCGAGCTGGAAGATCCGCCGGTCGGCGGCGGCCGGGACGATGTCTTCCTTCTGCGCGAACTTGACGCCGTCGGCGACGAGTTGGGCCCACCCGTGGAAACCGCCGACGTACATGGGTCCGAGGCGGCCCTGCATATGGGCCATGACCTTGTGCTCGGTCTGCCCGACGA
>NZ_MDCR01000520.1 GCF_001723055.1 Streptomyces niveus | reverse complement strand
AGCAGGAACAGTCCCGTCGCCCTCGCGGGCGACGGGACTGTTCCTGCTCCTCGTGCTGCCCGCCGACACCGACGGCGCCCCCGGTCCTCTGGTGGCGCTGTACGCGCTGGTGCTGATCGGCGCCGCCCTGGACGGTGCGCGGCGTGCGCGTGTCCCGGTCCCGCGACCGCCGTTGGTGCTGCCCGCCCTGCGGCCCGCCGTGGCCGTCGCCCTGGCCCTCGTCCTGCTCGCCATACCGGTCGGCGGGGCGGTCGCCTACGAGGCGGCACGTGACGAGGCCGTCGAGAGGATGCTGCTCGGCCGGCTCGCGGACGCCGACAAGAAGGTCGAGGCGACCCGAGAGAGTTCCGTCAGCAGCGAGGACAAGGGCCCGGAGTTCACGGCCGCCCTCGGCGTCTACCGCGAACTGGGCGAGAACGAGGGGGATTCGAGGGCCGGGAAGCTGGTGCCGGAGCGGCTGGCGGCGTTCTACGACGCCGTGTCCGTCCCGTACACCGAGAAGAACTACTGCGAGGCCGTCGACGCCCTCACCTATCTGCGTGACGTGCCCGACCAGGTCGACGGCGACCTGCTCGGCAAGCTGGCGGCCTGGCCCGACGACCCGTTGGCCACCTCGCTCCTGGAGTGCGGGAAGCAGGGGCTCGCCGCGGGCGAGTCGGTCGCGGACGGCGGTGATCTGGGCGAACTCATCGCCACTTTCCCGAAGTCGACGCAGGCCGCGGCGGTGAAGCCGGCCGTCGACGCCGCGATCGACGAGCGCGCCGGAAAGCTGGACGGGGCCGATCCGTGCACGTCCACCACGGAGTTGAGGAACATCTCCGACATGGTGAACTCCTTCCAGACGGACACCGCGGCCCTGAAGAAGAGCGCCGCGTCGGCCGTGGAGTCGGGGACGTACGCGTGCGGTGTCGACCAGTTCAAGGACAAGAAGTTCGACCTCGCCCTGGAGACGCTCACCGCGTTCAGGTCCACGTACAAGGACAGCGGGCGCAAGGACCGCGCGCGGGACATCGCCATCGCCGCCGAGATCGCGGCGGAGCGCGGGGCGGCCGGGAAGCGGCTGCCGCCGGAGAAGGCGCCCGGCGGGCCCCGGCTCGAGGTGGTGATCAGCAACGACGCCTCGGACGCGGTGGAGATCCTGTACACCGGGCCGGTGACCGGCACGATCAAGATCAAGGCGTGCGGCGGCTGTGAGAACTACACGAGTTACGACGCCGTCGACAAGGCCTGCAAGGACTCCGGCAAGGGCTACCCGAAGAAGACGCTGCGGCTGCCCGTGGGTGACTACCACTTCCTGCTCAAGCACTCCGGGGACGCGGCCGACGACGTGACCAGCACGACGGACGGGATGTCGATCGATCCCGGCTACTCCTACACGTACTGCAGCTATGTGGTCGAGACGGGCCCGTTCGACTCCATCCGGCCGGCGGACCCGGTCGACCCGGTGCTGGCCGGGTAGGGCCTGTCGTTTGGATCAGGCCGGATCAGGGAGCGGGGTCTGGCGCGGTGGATCGCAAGGCGGAGGAGGGAGGCATGGCGGAGCCATGCCGACCGACGACAACGC
>NZ_MDCR01000052.1 GCF_001723055.1 Streptomyces niveus | reverse complement strand
CCGGGCAACACCGGTGCGGCGGACAAATCCCCGGAGCCGGCCGCGACATCCACCGCAGCCGCGGGGGCTGCTGTGAGCGCCGCACCGACCGCCACGACCGGCGCCGCCCCGACCACCACGGCGCCCGCCGCCCCTGCGCGGCCCGTGGCCGCGGCTCCCGCGCAGGCCCAGGCCCCCAAGGCCGAGTCCCAGGCGCCGGCCGCCGCCCCCGCCGCTCCGGCGAAGCCCGCCGCGGCGGCCCCCGCGGCGGCCAAGGCGGCACCCGCAGCCCCCGCCGCCAAGCCCGCGCAGGCACCGGCCGAGGAGCCCACAGGCCCCGAGTACGTGACGCTGCGCGGCCCGTCGGCCGCCGTCGCGAAGAACATGAACCTGTCGCTGGAGCTGCCCACGGCCACGTCCGTGCGCGCCGTCCCGGTGAAGCTGCTCTTCGACAACCGCATCGTCATCAACAACCACCTGAAGCGGGCGCGCGGCGGCAAGATCTCCTTCACGCACCTCATCGGGTACGCGATGGTGCAGGCCATCAAGGCCATGCCGTCGATGAACTACTCCTTCACGGAGAAGGACGGCAAGCCCACCCTGGTCAAGCCGGAGCACATCAACTTCGGTCTGGCCATCGACCTGGTGAAGCCGAACGGCGACCGCCAGCTCGTCGTGGCGGGCATCAAGCAGGCCGAGACGCTGAACTTCTTCGAGTTCTGGCAGGCGTACGAGGACATCGTCCGCCGCGCCCGCACCAACAAGCTGACGATGGACGACTTCACCGGCGTCACCGTCTCGCTGACCAACCCGGGCGGCCTCGGCACGGTGCACTCCGTGCCGCGTCTGATGCCCGGTCAGTCGGTCATCATGGGCGTCGGATCGATGGACTACCCGGCGGAGTTCCAGGGCACCTCGCAGGACACCCTGAACAAGCTGGGCATCTCCAAGGTCATGACGCTGACCTCCACGTACGACCACCGGGTCATCCAGGGCGCGGCCTCCGGCGAGTTCCTGCGGATCGTCAGCCAACTGCTGCTCGGCGAGAACGAGTTCTACGACGAGATCTTCCAGGCGCTGCGGATCCCGTACGAGCCGGTCCGCTGGCTCAAGGACATCGACGCCTCGCACGACGAGGACGTCACGAAGCCCGCGCGGGTCTTCGAGCTGATCCACTCCTACCGGGTGCGCGGCCATGTCATGGCCGACACCGACCCGTTGGAGTACCGCCAGCGCAAGCACCCCGACCTGGACATCACCGAACACGGGCTCACCCTGTGGGACCTGGAGCGGGAGTTCGCGGTCGGCGGCTTCGCCGGTCAGTCGATGATGAAGCTGCGCGACATCCTGGGCGTGCTGCGCAACTCGTACTGCCGCACCACGGGCGTCGAGTTCATGCACATCCAGGACCCGAAGCAGCGCAAGTGGCTCCAGGACCGTATCGAGCGCTCCAACTCCAAGCCGGAGCGCGAGGAGCAGCTGCGGATCCTGCGCAGGCTCAACGCGGCCGAGGCGTTCGAAACGTTCCTGCAGACCAAGTACGTGGGCCAGAAGCGGTTCTCGCTGGAGGGCGGCGAGTCCGTCATCCCGCTGCTCGACGCGGTCATCGACTCGGCGGCCGAGTCGCGGCTCGACGAGGTCGTCATCGGCATGGCCCACCGCGGCCGGCTCAACGTCCTGGCGAACATCGTCGGCAAGTCGTACGCGCAGATCTTCCGCGAGTTCGAGGGCAACCTCGACCCGAAGTCGATGCACGGCTCCGGCGACGTGAAGTACCACCTGGGCGCCGAGGGCACGTTCACCGGTCTGGACGGCGAGCAGATCAAGGTCTCGCTGGCCGCGAACCCCTCGCACCTGGAGGCGGTCGACCCGGTCCTCGAAGGCATCGCGCGCGCCAAGCAGGACATCATCAACAAGGCGGGCACGGACTTCACCGTGCTGCCCGTCGCGCTGCACGGCGACGCGGCCTTCGCGGGCCAGGGTGTCGTCGCCGAGACGCTCAACATGTCGCAGCTGCGCGGCTACCGCACCGGCGGCACGGTGCACGTGGTGATCAACAACCAGGTCGGCTTCACCGCCGCCCCGGAGGCCTCGCGCTCCTCGATGTACGCGACCGACGTCGCGCGCATGATCGAGGCGCCGATCATCCACGTCAACGGTGACGACCCGGAGGCGTGCGTCCGGGTCGCGCGGCTCGCGTTCGAGTTCCGTCAGACGTTCAACAAGGACGTCGTGATCGACCTCATCTGCTACCGCCGCCGCGGTCACAACGAGGGCGACAACCCGCAGTTCACCAACCCGCAGATGGTCACCCTGATCGACAAGAAGCGCTCGGTGCGCAAGCTCTACACCGAGTCGCTCATCGGTCGCGGCGACATCACGCTGGAAGAGGCCGAGCAGGCGCTCCAGGACTTCCAGGGCCAGTTGGAGAAGGTGTTCGCCGAGGTCCGCGAGGCCACGTCGCACCCGGCTCCGACCCATGTCCCGGACGCCCAGGCGGAGTTCCCGGTCGCGGTCACGACGGCCATCTCGCAGGAGGTCGTCAAGCGGATCGCCGAGTCCCAGGTCAACATCCCCGACCACATCACGGTGCACCCGCGGCTGATGCCGCAGATGCAGCGGCGCGCGGCGTCGGTGGAGGACGGCACGATCGACTGGGGCACCGGCGAGACGCTCGCCATCGGCTCGCTGCTGATGGAGGGCACCCCGGTCCGCCTGTCGGGCCAGGACACCCGCCGCGGCACGTTCGGCCAGCGCCACGCGGTGCTGGTGGACCAGGAGACCGGCGAGGACTACACCCCGCTGCTCTACCTGGGCGAGGACCAGGCCCGTTACAACGTGTACGACTCGCTGCTGAGCGAGTACGCGGCGATGGGCTTCGAGTACGGCTACTCGCTGGCCCGCCCCGAGTCGCTGGTCATGTGGGAGGCCCAGTTCGGCGACTTCGTCAACGGGGCGCAGACCGTCGTCGACGAGTTCATCTCGTCGGCGGAGCAGAAGTGGGGCCAGACCTCGGGCGTCACGCTGCTGCTGCCGCACGGCTACGAGGGCCAGGGCCCGGACCACTCGTCCGCGCGCCCCGAGCGCTTCCTCCAGATGTGCGCGCAGAACAACATGACGGTCGCCATGCCGACCCTGCCGTCGAACTACTTCCACCTGCTGCGCTGGCAGGTCCACAACCCGCACCACAAGCCGCTGGTCGTCTTCACCCCGAAGCTGCTGCTGCGGCTGAAGGCCGCGACGTCGAAGATCGAGGAGTTCACCACCGGCGGTTTCCGCCCGGTGATCGGCGACTCGATGACCGACGCGGGCACGATCAACCCGGCGGACGTCCGCAAGGTCGTCTTCTGCGCGGGCAAGGTCTACTACGACCTGGACGCCGAGCGGCAGAAGCGCGGGCTGACGGACACGGTGATCATCCGGCTGGAGCGGCTGTACCCGCTGCCGGGCGCGGAGCTCCAGGCGGAGATCGCGAAGTACCCGAACGCCGAGAAGTACCTGTGGGCGCAGGAGGAGCCGGCGAACCAGGGTGCGTGGCCGTTCATCGCGCTCAACCTGATCGACCACCTGGACCTGGCGGTCGGCGCGGACATCCCGCACGAGGAGCGGCTGCGCCGTATCTCGCGCACCGCGTCGTCGTCGCCGGCGGTCGGTTCCGCCAAGCGGCACCAGGCGGAGCAGGCGCAGCTGTGCGCCGAGGTGTTCGACGCCTGACGGAGGCTGTGACACGTAAGCAGAGGGGCCCGGCACCGCGCGGAAGCGGTGCCGGGCCCCTCCGCGTAAGCGGTGGACTCAGCCCAGATACGGCTCGAAGTCCCAGTAGGGCCGGACCCGTTGGCGCGCCGACAGGGTGTGCTGGTGCTGCGCGCCCATCGTGCGCGTCAGCTTCTGCAAGGCGTCCTCCTCGACCTTGTCCGCCTCCTCGCGCTGCTGGAGCGCCCGCAGGTCGGCCGCGAGCGCCGTCTGGCTGGAGAGCGTCATCGGGTGGTCGTCGCCCAGCGCGGCCCGGGTGCGCCGCAGCGTTTCCCGGCTCAGCTCGGCGGCCTCCTCCAGCCGGCCGGTGAGGTTGCGCCCGCCCGCCGCGTTCAGCGCGCAGCCCAGCGTCCACGGGTGGTCGTCGCCGAGCAGGGTGCGCAGTCCGGTCAGGGCCTGCTCGAAGAGGACGAGCGCGCCGTCCCTGTTCCCCTCGGCCTGCATGAGGAGGCCGACGTTGGACTGCATGCCGGTCGGTACGGGGTGGGCCTGGCCGACCAGGGCGCGGTAGGTGTCCTCGGCCTCGGTGAGCAGATCCCTGGCCTGGCCCAGATCGCCGTGCACGCGCAGGTAGTTGCCGTAGTCGGTGACGAGCATCAGGTTGTTGTGGTGGCCCTTGCCGTACACCCGCTCGTGGCGGGCGAGCAGGTCGGCCATCAGCGGACCGATGTCCTCACCCTTCGTGCCCGCCCTGCGCCGGCACAGGACGAGGTTGTGCTGCGCCCACAGCGTCTGCGGATGCAGCTCGCCCAGGACCTGGATCTGGGTGCGCACGCCCAACTCCTGGCGGGCCAGGGCGTCGTGGTAGCGGCCGAGGAGCCGCAGGTCGCGGGCGCAGGCGTTGACCGAGTGCAGCGTGTCGGGGTGCCGGGCGCGCAGCACGGCCTCGCGTTTGCGCAGGGTGTCGAGGTCGATCTCGTACGCCTTGTCGAACTGGCCGAGCAGCCGCAGGGCCACGCCCATCTGGTGCTGGGCGCGCAGCGTGGTCCACTCGTCGGCGCCCAGCAGTTCCCGGCCGACGTCGACCACGTCGCGCTGGAGCCGGTACGCCTCCGGGTAGCGGCCGAGGAACCGCAGGTCGGAGCTGAGGCCGCTGTTGGCGGCCATCAGCCTGATCGGGTCCGGTTCCGGCTGGGCCAGCAGCAGTTCGAGCACGGAGCTGTCCCGGTCGTACGCCTCGTGGAACCGGCCGCTGGCGCGCAGGATCACCGTGGTCCGCGCGGCGAGCTCCAGCATGTACTCGGAGTCGGGGGCGAACAGGTCGACCCACTTGTCGCGGACCCGCCGGGCCAGGTCCATGCCGACGGTGTACTCGCCGCTCATGTAGCAGTACCGCAGACAGCCCAGGACGAGCTGGACGGTGCGCGCGTGGGTGCTCTCCAGCGCGCCCGAGAATTCGAGCTGGGGCAGGATCTCGGCGTACCGCGGCCAGCTCCTGCTGTCGGAGGGGTCGCCGGGGTCGCTGCCGACGAGGACCTGGCGGACCACCCCGCGGTGGATCTCGCGGTCGTCGCCCGCGGTGAGCCGGCTGACGATGCCGTGCACGACGCGGTGCATGTGGACGGACTCCTGGCGGGGTCCGGCCTCGCGGCCCTCGGAGACGGAGGCGCTGCGGGAATCCTTGGTGATGACCGAGTAGTTGGCGAGGGTGTCCAGCGCGCGCGGCCAGTCCGGGGTGTTGTCGGCGATCCAGCGCAGCTGTTCGGGAAGCTCTCCGGGGGCCACGCCGCGCACCAGGCCGATCGGGATCCGGCCGGGCGCGAAGCAGGCGCACAGCTTGAGGAGTTCGAGCGCGCGCGGCTCGGACTCGCGGACCCGGTTGAAGAGCATCGACCAGGAGGTGAGCGAGGAGCTGGGGTAGTCGCCCAGCTCGGACACCTCGTCCAGGGGGTTGATCTCACCGCTGTGGACCTTGTCGAGATACTCCGGTACGGGCATCCGCAACTCGCCCAGCAGGGCCGCCGCGTGGGCCATCTGGAGCGGCAGGTCCTGGAACTCGACGGCGACCGCGTCGGCCTCCGCCGCCGTGATGTGCGGGGCCCTGCGCATCAGATAGCCGGTCGACTCCGCGCGCCGGAAGACGGGCACCTCCACGACGTCGCCGACGGTGCGCCAGCCGTGGTTGCGGGAGGTGATCAGCACATGGCCGGTGCCGCCGCGCGGCAGGATGGCGGCGGCCTCCTCCACGTCCTCCCAGCCGTCGAAGATCACCAGCCAGCGGCTGTGCGGGTCGCCCCGGCGCAGCGCGTCGCGCACGGCGCGGATCCGCTCGCCGGGCTCGGAGCCGCTGCGCAGCCCCAGCGCCGGTGCCAGCTCGCCGTACCGGTCACGCTGGGTGCCCCGCTGGTCGGAGTTGACCCACCAGACGACGTCGTAGTCGGGGCTGAAGCGGTGGGCGTACTCGGCGGCGAGCTGCGTCTTGCCGATGCCCGACATGCCGACCAGCGCGCAGACGGACGCGCCTGGCTCGACGTCGGTGAGGGATTCCTGGACGCGGTTGAGCAGATCCTCGCGGCCGGTGAAGCGCGCGTTACGGCGCGGCACCTCGCCCCAGACGGCGGGCGGGTCGCTGGGGTAGCGGGAGGGGGAGGGCACCGCGTCGGTGCGCGGTGCGCTCGGTTCGAGGGAGAGCCGTACCAGCAGGCGCCGTTCGGCTTCCTGTTCGCCGATGCCCCACAGGTCGACCGGTTCGAGGACGGCGGTGGCGGGCAGCAGCGCGCGGTTGGTCAGGTTGACGGCGGCGAACCGGTCGGCGTTGGCCGCGACGAAGCCGCGCAGCACGTCGTTCCAGTCGCCCTCGCGCCGTGGTCCCAGCTGGAAGAACCAGTCGCTGAGCACCAGCAGGACCCGGCCTCTGGCCAGCAGCAGGTCACCGAGCGCGTCCTCCAGCGCCTGGTCGCGGTCCGGGTCCCAGCGGTGCGACGTGACGCGATGGCCGTGGGCTTCGAGCCGGCGTGCGATCCAGGTGGCCCACGGCCGGTGATGGCCCGGGAAGGCGACCACGAAATGCTGGGACTCCTGATCCGGGCCGCCGTCCCCCGTCAGGTGCCGCTGAGCGACCATGCGCGCGTCTCCTCAATCATCGAGCTGCGCCATTCCCTGACGGCGCGTCTGAAAGGTTACCGAACGTCACCGTCACCGGACAGGGAATCGGACAGTGCGTACGGGCTATTCGAGCCCCTGCCCAGCGAGGTCAGATGCTGTTTCATCGACACGGTGAACCGCACGCCGTGCTCGGTGAGTTGGTGGCTGTCCAGCAGCACGGTGAGCGCGTCGGCGACCTGGGCCCGGTACTCCTCGCGGCGTGCGCGGGCGACGTGCCGGGCGGCGGGGGTGGCGCCGGGGCGCTCGGCGACGCGCGACCAGAGGTCGGCGAGGGCGAGATGCGCGTAGGTCCCCTGGAGCACGCCGTCGAGCGGGCGCGGGTCCTTGCGCCACGGAACGTGGTGGACGGCCGAGCCGTCGGCGTGGTGCAGCGCGACGAGGTCGGCGAGGACGGCGAGCTTGCTGTGGGCGAGTTCGTGCACGAGCACCTCGGCGAACCGCCGCGCGGTGTCGGGCAGCGCGGTGTGTACGGCCCAGGGGGCGGCCCGCAGCGTGCCGCTGGAGGCGCCGCCGCCGGCGGGGGTCATCGGGACCACGGACCGTACGAGCCGGGTGACTTCGGCGGCGCGCCAGGGGTCGGCGGAGGCCAGGAGGGCGACGGCCGCGCGCCAGCGCGTGAGCCAGGCGGCGCGGTCGGGGCGGGGCGCCGCGTCGGGGACGAGGGTGTGTCCGGTGCCGAGGTCGTCGAGCCGGCCGGCGCTGCCGGGCAGCACGGCCAGACAGCTCCAACCGGCCCCCGCTCCGCGGCCGTCGGGCCGCAGGAACACGGAGCGGGCCGAGTTCCCCACGGGGGTGAGCAGGGTGCCGTGCGGGCCCGAGCGGACCCGTACGCGGGCCGCGCGGGCGTCCTGGGCGCCGACGCCGGGCAGCACGAGCCGCCCGCCGGCCGTGGGGAGCACGGTGTCGAGCCGGGCTCCGGTGCGCAGCGCCGTACCGACGGCGATGCCGCCGAGGGGGTGGAGGGCGGCGGTGAGGCCGTCCGGTCCGGGTGCGTTGAGCGCGTCGACGATCCAGCCACCGACGGCGGGGTAGTCGAGAAGGCGTCGGGCGGCGGCGGGCGCGGGTGACTCGGCCAGCTCCAGGAGGCGCCAGTCCCGGTCGAACGCGGCGCGGGCGGCCGGCGGCAACTCGCCCCGGCCGACACGGGCGAGGAGGGCTTTGAACAGGACGAGCCGGCGGCTGTGCAGTGCGGCGTGCAGCAGGTCCAGGTCGCACGAGCGCTGGCGGGTGGCGGCGATCCGCAGGAGGGTGTCGGGCGGGACCCTGAAGGCCCCAGCAGCCGGAGCCATTACCTCCGCTCCGCTGCGATACTGGCCGAATCCCGCTGTCGGGTCCGCCGGTTCACTCCGAGTCTTTCCACATGTCGGTGAACGAGCCTGGGCAGCGGAGCACGTCCTCGACGGCCGCGGTCAGCGCGGCGTCGTCCAGGTACGGAAGGGTGCGCAGATCGACGCCGGTGAGATCGGGGAGCACCGGACTGCCCGGAATCCCACCGACCTGCGCCGCGGATCCGGCCACACGTTGCTCCAGCACGCCCTGCTCCTCCCAGTACCCCCGATGCCCCCGACGCCTGTGCTGAAAGTCCCGCCCGGCTCAGGGCGCGCGACCCGCGCGGCAGGGCGTGAGCCCTGCCCGGCGGGCGGAGGACGCTACTTTCACCACACGCCTCAGGAGGCGATGCCGTGAGGGTTCTACTTCCCGAGGGTCACGATTCGGAAACCCGTTCGCCACACGGGTAGTTGGTGTTCCGGCCGCCGGAAGCGCCTTCGTGGCCCCCTGCGGGGAGCGCATACCAGGCGCGCGGGTGCACACCCCGGTCGCGCACGCCCGGCCTCCTGACGCCCGGCCCCGTGACGCCGCCCGCCAGGCCGGGGCGATGTCGCTCGGGCCCGACGGCCCGGACCTGGCAGGGCGCGGGAGGTACCTCGTACGCGTACCCCCGCCACGCCGTGTGGCGTGCGCGTACGCCGGGCGCCGCGCCGCGTCAGGGCCGGTCCAGTGCCGCCGCCCGTTCGCGGGTCGCCCGGGCCTCGGACTCCGGGATGGGGGTGCCCTGTGCCGTCAGGGCGCGCCAGTGGCGGTCCGCCGCGCGGTAGTCGGCCAGGGCCGCGAAGGGGCGGGCCATGCGCTCGTACAGCTCGCCGCGGCCGTGCAGAGCGCGGGCCGCCGTGAGCGAGGGCGGTTCGGTGATCTCCCGCAGCGCGCGGCCGTAGTCCGACTCGACCGAGGCGAGATGTGCCTGCGGGTCGGGCAGTTCGAGGCGCGCGCCCGCCAGCGTCAGCCAGGCGCGGGCCCGCGTGGCCGGGTCGGCGGCGCGGCGGGCGGACAGCTCCAGCAGGTGGCAGCCCTCGTACACGTCGGGCAGGAAGCCGCCGCCCCCGCGGTTGTCGCGGAAGCGGTCCAGCAGGGCCGTGCCGAGCAGCAGATGGAGGTGCCAGCGCAGCGGCGCCTTGGACGTGACGTTCGTGAGGGCTTCGCGCAGGATGCCTTCCGCGCGGTCGGGCCTGCCGGTCTCGACGAGCAGCATCTCGCCCCATTCGGCGAGGAGTTCGCACCGTTCGTGGCTGTCGCGCGGTGCGCTGCGCTCGGCCCGCCGGTACGCGGTCGCCGCCGCCTCCCAGTCCCGTACCTCGCGGTGGATCCGGGCCCGCTGGAGGCGGGTGCGCAGCAGCAGCCGGGCGCTGTCCTCGGCCGCCGACTCGGCTGCGTCGTTCAGGGCGAGCAGCTCCGCCGTGTCGTGCCCGCGGGTCAGCCGCAGCGCGGCCACGAGGTCCAGGAGCGCGCCGGCGCGGCGGTGCGGCGGCGCCTCCAGATCGTCCAAGAGGCCGATCGCGAGGCGCAGTTCGGCCGCCGCCGCGGTGGCGGTCTCCTCCCGTTCGGGCTCCGTCCTCGCGAGGTCGAGCAGCACCCGGCCCATCCGCAGCCGGCGCGCCGTCTCGGTGGTGAGGTCGGCCCCGTCGGGCATCTCGGCCAGCCCGGCCACCGCCGCGCGCAGCCACCGGGTGTCGTGGTCCTGGCGCCACAGCTCGTGCCGGACGTCCGCGCGGGCGACCGCCGTCGCCGCCTCGTGTCCGGTGAGCAGCCCCTCCGCGCGTAGCAGCATCCGGCGCGCCCCGGCCGGATCGCGGCGCGCCTCCGCCGTGTTGGCGCGGGCGAACAGCACCCGGCCGAGCAGATGCCGGGAGCGCGCGTCGCCGTCGGCGGCCAGCGCGGCCTCGGCGAGCGCCTGCGCGTCGAAGAGCATCTGCCGGTCGCGCCGGTCGCGCCACAGCCCGAGCAGCCGCTCCACCTCGTCCAGCCTGCCGGGCACCGGCCGTACGGGCCGGTACCAGCGCACCACACGCGCGGGGACCTGCGCGAACAGCTCCTCGTCGGCCTGCGGCCCGCCGTCCGGGTCCTCCGGCACCGCGGACTCGCCGGTGTCCTGCCCCTGGAGCCGGGCGACGGCCAGCGCCGGGAAGTTGCGCATGCCCTTGCCGAAGCGCCGGGTGACGTACTCCGACAGGTATTTGAGGACCAGTTCGGCGGCGCCCCGGTCGAGCATCTCCAGCAGCAGTTCGCGCACGCCGGGCGCGAAGTCGTAGCGCGGTCCCGGTACGTCGACGGTGTCGGGCAGCCGCTCAAGCAGCCCGCCGAGAAGCACTTCGGCCAGCTGCATGGGGCCGGTGTCGGGAAGCAGCGCCTCCTGGACGAGCTGCATGACGGGCAGATAGAGCGGTACGGCCGCGAGATGCACGGCCAGTTCCAGCGCGCCGGGCGACGCGCCGGAGCGGAAGTCGCGCAGCCGCGCCTGGGGAGTGCGCGCCCCGGCGTACGGCCCCGATGCCGACTGCGCCGGGTGCTGCGCCAGCACCCAGCTCGCCGCGCCGCGCATCGTACGGGTGCCGGTGCC
>NZ_MDCR01000519.1 GCF_001723055.1 Streptomyces niveus | reverse complement strand
CTGTGGTGGCGGGACCGTGCCCCGGCACGGTCCCGCCACCACAGCGTCAGCTCGCGCCGCGCCGCCGGGTCCTCGGGGAGGTCGCCGATCAGCAGGTGCTCGGCGAAGTCGAGCGCGTCGCGCCGGTAACCGCCGCGCATGGGCCGGGACTTGGCGTACGCGAGGAAGGCGGCGCGATACCCGCCCCCAAGGATCCGCGGCAACTCGGGCGCCACCTTGGCCACGACCTCGGCCCGCTTGGCACCGAGCGCCCGGCTCTGCACCCCGAGCCGCCGCGAGTCGAACCCCTCGGGCGCGGGGGTCCCTGCGACGAGGGCGGACAGGAGCGACGCCTGCGCGAGGGCGAGCCGCTGGCGGGCGGCGTCGGTGGTCGTCGTCGGGGCGGCCGGCCCGTCCTGTCGTGACGGGCCCGACTCGGGGGCAACCGACGTACCCCGCACGGGTCTCGGCCCCGGCGTGCGCAGGGTCTCCCGGATCGCGGTCAGTTCGGCCGACAGTTCCGCAGGCGGCGGGAAGTTGTCGTCCCGCTCCAGCAGCACGCCCGGAGGGGAGACCCGTGAGCGCAGTTCCGCCAGTACGGCGAGTACCGGCTCGCTCACCGGGTGCGCGTGGGTGTCGTGCCAGACCCCGTCGCGTTCGATACCGCCCGCCACGTGCACGTACGCGATGGCCTCGACCGGCAGTTGGTCGAGCGCCGTCGCCGGGTCCTCGCCCCGGTTGACGTGGTTGGTGTGCAGGTTCGCGACGTCGATCAGCAGGCGGACGCCCGTACGCTCGACCAGCTCCGCCAGGAACTGACCCTCCGTCATCTCCTCGTCCGGCCAGTTGATCAGCGCCGCGATGTTCTCCACGGCGAGCGGCACCGGCAGGCAGTCCTGGGCGATCCGCACGTTCTCGCACAGCACTCGCAGCGCGTCCTTCGTGCGCGGGACCGGCAGCAGATGGCCCGCCTCCAGCGCCGGGGACGCGGTCAGCGGGCCCCCGGCCCGTACGAACGCGATGTGCTCGGTGACCAGCGGGGAGCCCAGCGCCTCGGCCCGCTCAGCGAGATCGGTCAGGCGCTTGGTGTCGGGCCGCCCGGCGCCCCCCAGGCCGAGCGAGACGCCGTGCGGGACGACGGTGACGCCGCGCGCCCGGAGCCGGACGAGCGAGTCGGGCAGATGGTCCGGGCAGACGTTCTCGGCGACGGCCTCGACCCAGTCGATGCCGGGCAGCGCCTCGACCGCCTCCGCGATCTCGGGCCGCCAGCCGATACCGATCCCCAGTCGGTGCGCGTTCCCCAGTTGTGGCGCGTGGCTCATGGTTCTCCCCCTCCTCCGTGCCTCGGCGAGTGCCGGTTCAGAGGTATTGGCCCCGCCGAG
>NZ_MDCR01000518.1 GCF_001723055.1 Streptomyces niveus | reverse complement strand
AACCTAATCGCGTACCGTTGGCATGTCAACTTCGCCCGCACGCCTCACGCCACACGCCTCACTCCCCCAACGAGCCGACGCCGCCGAGGACATGACCGTACGCCGACCAGTTCAGCTCGTCCGGTCCGGCAGGCGCCCGTACCCACCGCGGCACGGCCAGCGCCGCCGCGTGCGTGCGGTCCTGCGGGCCGCAGGACAGGTTGACGACGCTCCAGCCGACGGGCCTCCCCTCTCCCCCGGCTCCCAGATAGTCCCGTTCCAGCCCCCGGCTGAGCCCGGTCCCCAGCGCCTTCAGATACGCCTCCTTGCGCGTCCACAACCGGCAGAATTCCAGGGGGCGTTCGGCCCTGCGCACCCGCAGCAGTTCCGCCCGCTCGCGCGCATGCAGCCGGGCCAGGCACAGTTCGACCGTCCGGCGGGAGGGCAGCCGTTCCACATCGACCCCGACGAGTACGTCGGCGAGCCCGATGAGTGTGACGCCCGCGCAGTGGGAGAGGGAGAAGTACGGTCCGCCGGGGGCGCCTTGGCCCTCCTGGCCGGTGAGGAGGATCGGCCTGCCGTTCGGCCCGCCGCAGTGCGCGCAGCGGTCGCGGGCGAACCGGAGATCCCGGGGGTGGACGCCGAGCCGCTCACCCAGCAGCAGCCGCAGCCCCACGTGCGCCGCGAGATACATCGACCGGTCACGCGGGTGGGTGAGAGACGCGGCCCTGGCCCGCTCCCGCGCGTCGAGCAGGGAGAGTACGAGCGCTTCCGGCCACGGGGGCGGCTGCCGCACCGCCCACAACCGGACCTCGCCCACCGGGCGCACCTGGCGCGATGTCGATGCCATGCCGACCTGCCTTCGATCCGGCCTTCGATCCGGCGGACGTGACGCGGCTACGAGCGCAAGGCGTACGCGGACGCCCGCCAAGGCCCGGCCGGTGACCGGGAGTTGGTGCGGCCCGCGTCGAAGGACGCGGGCCGCACACCGGTGTCGGGCTCCCTGTCAGCCCTCCACCTTGACGGTGGAGACAGCACCGTCGGCCGAAGCCTCGGCGCCGTCGGACTCC
>NZ_MDCR01000517.1 GCF_001723055.1 Streptomyces niveus | reverse complement strand
CCGCGCTGTTCACGGCGGTGGACTTCGGGCCCCCGAGGGAGCCGTTGAGCACGGCCGGCTGCTTGGCGTTGTCGGCGACCCAGTCGAACCCGGCGAGGATCCCTGACCAGGTGCCCTTGCCCTGGCAGTCCAGCACCCGGACGCTCACCAGGTCGGCCTCGGGAGCCACGCCGTACGTACGGCCGGCGACCGTACCCGAGACGTGCGTGCCGTGGCCCTGGCAGTCCTTGCCCTCGCGGCCGTCCCCGATGGCGTCGTAGCCCGGCTTGGCGCGCCCGCCGAACTGCTCGTGCTCGAAGTCGATGCCCGTGTCGACGACGTACGCGGTGACACCCTTGCCGGTGCTCCTGGTGTCGTACCGGCCGTCCAGCGGCAGCGACTGCTGGTCGATCCGGTCCAGGCCCCAGGTCGACGCGGGCACACGGCTGTTCGCGGCGCCGGTCTTCAGGGCCCTGATCTCGGAGTCCTGCTCGACGGCGGTCACGCCGGGCGTCGTCCGGACGGTCCTGAGCTGGGCGGCGCTCAGCTCGGCCGCGAAGCCGCTCAGCACCCTCGTGTACGTGAACAGGGGCTTCACCCCGGCCCGGTTGAGCAGCTTGCTCGCGTCGAAGGCGGCGTCGATGGAGACGATGTAGCGGTCGTTCAGCGGGGCCGCCGAGCGGTGCAGCGGTGCCAGGTGGGGCCGGCCGGGCTCCGCCGCGGCCGGCTGCGCCGTGGTGGGGAGCGGACCGGCGGCCACCACGACCGCGCTCGTGGCGACCAGAAGCATGCTGAGTTTCAGGCGATTTTTCATGAAAGGTACTCAAACATGATCGAACTATCTTGAACGGCAGCCTGGCCGGTGGTTCACCCGCCCGAATGGACGGCCGATGGCGTGAAGTGTGGGTCATACGTCGTTGACGACATCAGCGCCGAGGCCGCAGGCTGAACGACGTGCAGCAGCGACGCGTTGTCTTCGTGATCTTCGAGGGGTTCCAGTCACTCGACCTCTCGGGCCCCTTCGAGGTGTTCCAGCAGGCGGGCCGGTCCGGCCCCGGCCGCCCCGGCTACGACTGCCGGATCGTGGCTCCCGTCGCGGGCCCCGTGCGCTCCAACAGCGGGCTGCGCGTCCACGCCGACCACGGGATCGCCGACCTGGCTCCCGCCGGGATCGACACCCTGGTGGTGGCCGGCGGCGACGGGGTCGACCACGCCGCGAAGGACCCCGCGCTCGTCGGGTGGGTCGCCGAGGCGGCGGCCACCGCCCGCCGGGTCACCTCGGTGTGCAGCGGCGTGTTCCTGCTCGCCGCCACCGGGCTGCTCGCCGGACGGCGCGTCACCAGCCACTGGAGCCGCGACGGCCAGCTGCGCCGGGAGCACCCCGAGCTGACCGTGGACACCCTGCCGATCTTCGTACGCGACGGCCGGGTCTGGACGTCGGCCGGGGTGACCGCCGGGATGGACCTGGCCCTCGCGCTGGTAGAGGACGACCTCGGCCGGGAGGTCGCCCACGCCGTCGCCCAGCGGCTCGTGCTGTTCCTGCGCAGGCCCGGCAGCCAGGCGCAGTTCAGCGTGCCGCTCTGGTCCGAGCAGCCTGCCACCGACCCGATCCGGGCCGTCGTCGCGGCGGTCCACGCCGATCCCGGCTCGCCGCACACCCTCGCGGACCTGGCCGCCCACGCCGGGCTTAGCCCGCGTCATCTCCAGCGCCGGTTCACCGCGGAGCTGGGGGTGGGACCCGCCGAGTACGTGGAGCGCGTACGAGTCGAGTCCGCCCAGCAGGCCCTGACCGGCGGCGACGAGCCGGTCACCGCCATCGCGCGACGCTGCGGACTCGGCAGTTCCGAGTCGCTGCGGCGTGCCTTCCACCGCCACTGCGGTGTGACACCCACGGACTACCGGAACCGTTTCCGGTCCACCGAAGAACCTGCCTGAACGAGCAGCGCCGGCCCGTGCCGATCACGGACCACACCTGACGACCGAGGAGCACCCATGACCACGTACGGACTGCTGATCTTCGACGGAACGGAGGAGCTGGACTTCGTCGGCCCCTGGGAGGTGTTCATGTCCTCCGCCATGATGCGCGACGAGGGCGACACCGCCGTGCTGGTGGCCGAGCGCTCCGCCCCGGTCCGGTGCAGTAAGGGGATGCGGGTCCTGCCCGACCACACGCTCGGCGACTGCCCGCCGCTCGATGTGCTGCTCGTGCCCGGCGGCGCGGGCACCCGGCGGGAGGTGGAGAACGCCGACCTGCTGGAGTGGATCGGCAGGACGGCCGCCGACACCGAGTGGGTCACCAGCGTGTGCACCGGCTCCCTCCTCCTGCACGAGGCCGGCCCCGCGCGCGGCCGGCGGGTCGCCACGCATCACGGCTTCGAGGACGAGATGCAGATCCGCGGTGACGTCACCGTCGTGCGCGACGCCCGCTACGTCGTGGACGGGAACCTGGTCACCAGCCAGGGCATCTCCGCCGGGATCGACATGGCCCTGTGGCTGGTCGGCCGGCTCCACGGCCGCGACCACGCCCGCGCGGTGCGCCGGTACATGCAGTACGAGCCCGCGCCGCCCTACCTGTCCGACGAGCCGCTGCCGTACTGATTCACCCGCGCGCGCCCGCACCGGAGCGGGCGGGGGAATGGGGTGCGGGAAATGGCCGCGAAGCTGAAATGACGCGGTGACAGAGCGCGTATGTCACCGCGGTATTGCAAAGCTGTGGCGAGGCGGTCTGTCCTCTTCGCCGATTGATTTCCGGCCCTCTACCGTGGCCCTCTCGCCCCCTGCGGAAAGTAGGTCCGCCGTGTCCGTCACGGAAGAATTCCTCAACAGCAACGAGGTCTACGCACAGTCCTTCGAAGGGCCTCTGCAACTGGCCCCCGCCCGCCGGCTCGCCGTCGTCGCCTGCATGGACGCCCGGCTGGACATCTACCGCATCCTCGGTCTGAACGAGGGTGACGCGCATGTCATCAGGAATGCCGGGGGAGTGGTCACCGACGACGCGGTCCGCTCCCTGGCGATCAGTCAGCGGCTGCTGGGCACCCGGAAGATCTTCCTTATCCATCACACGGACTGCGGGATGCTCACTTTCACCGACGACAATTTCAAGCGGGACATCGAGAACGAGACCGGGATCCGGCCGCCGTGGGCCGCCGAGGCATTCACGGACCTGGAAGAAGACGTACGTCAGTCGATTCGCCGCATCACCGTCAGCCCGTTCATTCCGCACACCGAGGTGATCCGCGGATTCATCTTCGACGTGGCGACGGGACGGCTCAAAGAAGTGGCGTGAGCCCGCGCGCCCGGACCGGGACCGACAGGCGTCAGTTCCGGTCCGTGTGGCGCAGGACGGCTGCGAGCACCGTGTCCCACACCCGGGCCGGCGGTGCCTGATGACCGACCCCGTCCAGGGTGACCAGACGGGCGTCGGGAATCCCCTCGGCCAGCGCACGCGCGTGGTCGAGCGGGAAGAGCGGATCCTCGGTGCCGTGCAGTACGAGGGTGGGCGCCGCCACGTCCGCCAGCCGGACCGTGACCGGCTTCTCGTCCTCCCGGAGCGCCCAGTGATTCTTCGAGGCCGCCTCGATGTCCGTGCTGCGGTCGACGATCCGGCCCGACAGCTCCCGCGCCGCCTCCTCGTCGAACGACGCCGGAGCCGCGAACAGCCGCTCGCCCGCCACCAGATACCCGATCACCGCCGCGCGGTCCGACCAGTCGGGCTCGGGGGCCGGATCGGCGAACGACGCGCGCAGCCGCTCGGCCGGCGGCGACAGCTCCGAACCGGTGGGACCCGCCGGGCTCGTGGAGACAAGGGTGAGGGTCGCGACCCGCTCCGGACTCGTCACCGCCACGCACTGCGCGAGCCCACCGCCCATGGAGATGCCCATCAAATGCGCCCGGTCCACGCCGAGCGCGTCCAGCAGACCGACGGCGTCCGCGATCAGATCGTTGAAGGTGTAGTCAGGGGCGCCCGCCGGAGAGGTCACGGACTGCCCGGTGTCACGCGGGTCGTAGCGCACGACCCGCCGCCCGCCGGCCGCGAGCCGGGCGCAGAACTCCTCGTCCCAGCCCTCCATCGGACTCGCCGCGCCGCAGATCAGCAGGACGGTCGGATCGGCTTCACCGCCGAAGGTCTGGACGCACAGGCGTACGCCGTTCGCCTCGACCGGGTGCGCGGGGGTGCGGGGTACGTCGGCGGGGGACACGGCGTCGTTCCGGCTCATCCGGGGCTCCTGCTCGGTTCAGTTGTCGAAGGACTCCGCCAGATCCGTCGGGGCGGCCTGCTTCCAGGAATCGACCAGGATGTCATACAGCTCCTGTTCGTCCTCCAGCGCGCCCAACCGGGCCCGTACCCATGAGGAGTTGGCCTCGTGCGCCGGGACCCAGAACTTGTCGGGCTCCGCCGCGATCAGCTCCGTACGCTCCAGCTTGGGGCAGCGGACGGCGAACGACGTGCCGTCGTCGGGCACCGTGACGAACATCCGGCCCGCGACATGGAAGGTGGGGATGTTCCAGAGTTCCCTCTCCACGGTGCGTGGCAGGGACAGCGCGATACGGCGGACGTCGTCAGCGTCAAGCATGGTCGTTGCCTTCGGATCGATGGACGCGAGGGGATCCATGATCCGGCATCGTCCGGTCCGGCGTACCCCTGTTCACCTGGCTGAGTGTCCGGCCGGTGCGCGCCGAGCGGGCCCGCCGCGGATCGGGTGTGGCGCGCCGGCCGCGCGTGCTCCCGGAACCGGTCTTCTTCACCAGCAGCCACGCCTCGCCCGATCCGTCCTGGCCGCCCCGGAACCGGGTGAGCGCGTACGCGCCGCGCAGCTTGCGGCCGGTCAGCCGGAAGCTGGCGTGGCCCCGTTCCAGGGCGGCGGCGAAGGCGCCCGGGCCGCCGGCCCCGAGCGGCCGGTAGGTCCCCTGGTCCCACACGATGACCGGGCCCGCCCCGTACTCACCGGCGGCGATGACGCCCTCGTACTCCCGGTACTCCAGCGGGTGGTCCTCGGTGGGGACCGCCAGCCGCTTGTCGCCCGGGTCGGTGGACGGGCCCCTCGGTACGGCCCAGGACTTGAGCACGCCGTCGACCTCCAGCCGGAAGTCGAAGTGCATCCGGCGCGCGTCATGGATCTGGACGACGAAGGACAGTTCACCGGCCGGGCCCGCGCCCTCGCCGCGCGGCTCGTCGGTGGTGTCGAACCGGCGCTTCCCGTGATACCTCGCCAGCCGGTCCTCCCCGTCCTCCCCGCCCACTACCCGTCCATCTCCTCGTCGTCGGCGATGTGCACGGCGGCCTCCTCGGCCGACGCGGCCCCGCCGTCGATCCCGACGTCCCGCGCGCCCACGTGCGAGTGCCTGCGGGGCGCGATGTCGTCGACCGCCTCCAGCCGTCCCGCCCGCGCGTCACCCGTCTCCGTGTCCACCGGCTCGCCCTCGCCGCCGGGCACGTCGCCGACGCCGTCGCCGGTCTCCGGGCGGACCTCGGGAGCCTCCTGGGCGAGCCGCTGGTCCAGGGTCTCCCCGGCGCGCTGCTCCTCGCCGGTGACGCCGTACTTGTTGACGCCGAGAGGGTGCTCGGGCGGCGAGTACCCCTCCGTCATCATGTCGTCCAGGTCGCGCTCGTCTATCACGTTCTCCAGATCGAGATCGTCGGAGGGGCCGTTGTCCACGTCCGAGTTCTCGGGCTGGTACACGTCGTCGCCTCGTGACTCGTCGGCCATGATTCTCGATCCTTTCGGCAGATTTTCAGAATACGCCCCATATGTCCGCCGGGTTCGGGAAAGGGCCGGGGTGCCCGCAGGGGGCGGGGCCGGCCCGTGGTCCATCCGTGTCGGAGGCCGCCGGCGGCCGATATTGATCGAAGCGGCCAGAAGTCGCTGTCACGGGCATTGACACCGCGAGAGATCAAGTGATCTATTCACTTCATGAGTCGCAGTGAGCAGTCGTTGTCCGAGCGCCTGGCGGACAACATCGTCGAGATCATCCGTTCGGAACGCCTCGGTCGCGGAGACGCCCTCGCGTCCTCCCGCGACCTCGCCAGCCGCTTCGGCGTCACCACACCCACGGTGCGCGAGGCGCTGCGCAGGCTGGAGGCCACCGGTGTGGTGGAGTTCCGGCACGGATCCGGCACCTATGTGGGCCCGGGGATCGGCCGCCGGCTGATGGCCAACCCGCATCTGCCGCGCAGCACCCGCGCCTCGGTGCTGGAGCTGGTCGAGGCCCGCCTGGTGCTGGAGCCGGCCGTCGCGGCGGCCGCGGCGAACGTACGGATGGGCGAAGCCGTACGGGAGTTGGAGCACGCGGCCTCCAACGCGCTGCATCCACCGGAGGAGTCCCTGCGACAGTCGGTGCACTTCCATGTGGCACTGGCGGCGGCGAGCGGCAACACCCTGCTCCGCGAGGCCGTCGAGGCCCTGCTCCAGGTCCGCGCCCGGGACCAGGTGGAGATCCGGCACCGTTACAACGACCGGGCGCGCGACCACGCCGAGCACCTGGAGATCCTCGAAGCCGTACGGGACGGGGACGCGGCGGCGGCCGAGCGGCTGACCCGTACGCACCTGGTGGCGATCCGCGAAGCGGTCCTCACGGCGGACTTCCCGGCCGAGGTCCCCGCCGACGGGCCGGATACCCCCGCCGACGCCACCCTTCCGGACGGAGACCAGCGATGACCTCCGCCGAACCCGCACCGCCCCGGCGTCCGCTGCGGCTCGCCGAGATGACGACCGTCGAGGCCGCCGACGCCGTGACGTCGAGCCCGGTGGTGATCCTGCCCGCCGGCGCGTTCGAGCAGCACGGCCCGGGAATGCCGATGGCCACCGACACCGTCCGCGCCGAGTCGGTGGTGGACCTGGTCGCCGCCGAGCTGGCCGGACGCGCCGTGATCGGCCCGGT
>NZ_MDCR01000516.1 GCF_001723055.1 Streptomyces niveus | reverse complement strand
CAGCCCGCGTAGAAGAGTCCGAGTCCGACGATCACGCACATGCCCTGGATGATCCAGAAGCGGACCACGACAAGGACTTCGGACCACCCCTTTAGTTCGAAGTGGTGCTGTAGCGGGGCCATTCTGAAGACACGCTTGCCGGTCAGCCGGAACGAACCGACCTGGATCACCACGGACATGGTGATGAGGGCGAAGAGGCCGCCGAGCAGGGCGATCAGGAGTTCCGTACGGGAGCAGATGGCGAGGCCCGCGAGGGCGCCGCCGAGGGCGAGGGAGCCGGTGTCGCCCATGAAGATCTTGGCGGGTGAGGTGTTCCACCACAGGAAGCCGAAGCAGGAGCCCATGAGGGCGGAGGCGACGACCGCCAGGTCGAGCGGATCTCGTACCTCGAAACAGGCCTCCGGGTTGGTGAGGGTCAGCGCGTTGGCGCAGGACTCCTGGAACTGCCAGAGGCCGATGAAGGTGTACGCGCCGAAGACCATCACCGACGCGCCGGTGGCCAGGCCGTCCAGACCGTCCGTCAGATTCACGCCGTTGGACATGGCGAGAATCATGAACAGCGCCCAGACCACGAACAGCACCGGTCCGATGGACCAGCCGAAGTCCGTGACGAACGACAGCCGGGTGGAGGCCGGGGTGTTGCCGCGCACGTCGGCGAATTGGAGCGAGAGCACCGCGAACGTGATGCCGACGATCAGCTGTCCGGCCATCTTCGCCTTGGCCCGCAGACCCAGCGAACGCTGCTTCACGATCTTGATGTAGTCGTCGAGGAACCCGACGAGGCCCATTCCCGTCATCAGGAAGAGAACGAGCACACCCGAGAACCTCGGGTCCTCGCCGGTGATCACCTTCGC
>NZ_MDCR01000515.1 GCF_001723055.1 Streptomyces niveus | reverse complement strand
CCGCGAAGCCGACGACGAGGAGATGGTCGACCGCCGTCTCGCCGTCGGCTTCGCGGACCTCGTCGGCTTCACCCGGCTGACCCGCCGCCTGGAGGAGGAGGAGCTGGGCGAGCTGGTGGAGGCGTTCGAGACGACCTGCGCCGACCTGGTGGCCGCGCACGGCGGCCGGCTCATCAAGACCCTCGGCGACGAGGTCCTGTACGCCGCCGACGACGCGGGCACGGCCGCGGAGATCGCCCTGCGGCTGATCGAGACGATGACGCACGACGAGTCGATGCCGGCGCTGCGCGTGGGCATCGCGTTCGGCACCGTCACCACCCGGATGGGCGACGTCTTCGGCAACACCGTGAATCTCGCGAGCCGGCTGACCTCGATAGCTCCCAAGGACGCCGTCCTGGTCGACGGAGCGCTCGCCGAGGAGCTGATCCGGACGGGTGACACCCCCGCGTCCGAGTCCGAGGCGGTGGAGCAGGCCGCCGCCGCCGAGAAGGAGGGCGAGGAGCCGCCCGCGTACCGCTTCGGCATACAGCCGATGTGGCAGCGGCCCGTGCGTGGCCTGGGCGTCGTCGAGCCGTGGCTGCTGACGAGGCGGCCCAAGCCGGAGGCCTGACGGGCGCCGCCTATGATCCCGGTCAACGATCGTTAACCGGGAAGCGGGTGGGTGCGATGGGCGCGGATGGCGACCAGCGGTTCGGGGAATTCGTCGCGGTACGTCGGCACGGGCATGTGGCCGAGCTGGTGCTCGACCGGCCGAAGGCCATGAACGCGGTCTCGACGGAGATGGCGCGCTCCATCGGCGCGGCCTGCGCGGCGCTGGGCGCGGACCGCGACGTACGCGTCACCGTCCTCACCTCCACGCACGCGCGCGCCTTCTGCGTCGGCGCGGACCTCAAGGAGCGGAACTCGCTGAGCGACGCGGAGCTGGTACGGCAGCGGCCGACAGCGCGCGCGGCGTACACCGGCGTACTGGAGCTCCCGATGCCGACGATCGCCGCCGTTCACGGCTTCGCGCTCGGCGGCGGATTCGAGCTGGCGCTCTCCTGCGACCTGATCGTCGCCGACCCCACGGCGGTCGTCGGGCTGCCCGAGGTATCGGTGGGCGTGATCCCCGGCGGCGGCGGTACGCAACTGCTGCCGCGCCGCGTCGGGGCCGCCCGCGCCGCCGAACTCATCTTCACCGCACGGCGGTTGGAGGCCGCCGAGGCGCACGAGCTGGGCCTGGTCGACCAACTGGCCGCCGAGGCGGCGGACCGCGACGAGGCGCTGGCCCTCGCCTCCCGTATCGCCGCGAACTCGCCGGTCGGCCTCCGGGCGGCGAAGCGCGCGCTGCGGCTCGGGCACGGGCTGGACCTGCGGGCCGGCCTGGAGGTGGAGGACGCCGCGTGGCGGTCGGTGGCCTTCTCCGGGGACCGTACGGAGGGTGTGGCGGCGTTCAACGAGAAGCGGAAGCCGCAGTGGCCCGGCGAGTGAGGTGTGTGGCTTTTCGTCGGGTTGTGGACGGAGAGTGACGACCCCTCGCTCCAAGTGATCAAATCACCCCAAAACGCCATAAGGTGGGGTGATGGGAGAGGACGTGCGGCTACGGGCCGTCGTGGAGCTTGCCCAGGCCATGGCCTCGGCGCACACCCCGAACGAATCCTGGCGGGCCGCCGCGCTCGGCGCGCGCGACGCGCTGGCCGGCAGCTTCGCCGCGCTGTCCGTGTGGGAGCGGGACCTCGGGCAGCTCAAGGTCCTCGTGAACGCGGGGGATCTGGCGGAGGGGGAGGAGGAGTTCCCGGAGGACGAGTCGTACCCGGTGCACCGGTTCCCCGAGATCGCGGAGTTCCTGCACGAGCGGTGGGCGGGCGGCGGCGAGCCCAACGCGTGGGTCGAGACGGCCGACGGCCCGGCCGCCGGGGCCGGTGCGCCCGGCTACAGCCACCAGCGGGTGGCCGCGCTGCGCAGACGGCGGCGGGGGAGCTGCGTCGTCGCGCCGATCGTGCTGCACGGGCGGGCGTGGGGGGAGCTGTACGTGGCGAGGCCGCTGGGGACGCCGGTCTTCGGGCGCGCGGACGCGGACTTCGCGACCGTCATCGCGTCGGTGGTGGCGTCGGGGATCGCGCAGACGGAGCGGCTCGAAGAGGTCCGCAGGCTGGCCTTCACGGACCCCCTGACGGGCCTCGCGAACCGCCGCGCGGTCGACATGCGCCTCGACGAGGCGGTCGCACTGCACCGTACGGACGGGACGGTCGTCAGCCTTGTCGTCTGCGACCTCAACGGCCTGAAGCGGGTGAACGACACGCACGGCCACGCGGTCGGTGATCGGTTGCTGGAACGATTCGGCTCCCTGCTGTCCGTCTGCGGCGCGCGCCTGTCGGGGGCGCTGGCGGCGCGGCTGGGCGGCGACGAGTTCTGTCTGCTGACGGTGGGGCCGTCGGCGGACGAGGTGGTCGCGGTGGGGGACGAACTCTGCCGCCGGGCGGCGGAGTTGGAGCTGGGCGAGGGGGTGGCGTGCGGGATCGCGTCGACGGGCGACCCGATCGGCCCCCTGAAGTCGGCCCGCCGCCTCTTCCGCCTCGCGGACGCGGCGCAGTACCGCGCGAAGGCGGCGCGCTCGGTGGGCCCGGTGGTGGCGGGCCGGGACGGCGGCGTGGTCCGCCTGGCGGACGAGCCCCCGCAGCGGCCTCCGGCGGAGGCGGGGGAGAGGCGGCGGTTCCGGGGGATGCCGCGGGTTCCTCCTGGAG
>NZ_MDCR01000514.1:145-879 GCF_001723055.1 Streptomyces niveus | reverse complement strand
GCGGGGCCGGGGCGGCGGTGCCTCGATGGAACCCGACGTGCTGATCGGCGCGGACGGGATCCGCTCGGCGGTACGGGCCGCGCTCAACCCCGGCGAGGGCGAGCCGCCGTGGAACGGCATGCTGGTCTGGCGCGGTGTCTCACGCGTACCCGCGCAGCGGGCGGGCACGTTCATGTTCATCGCGGGCGACGACCGGCAGAAGGCCGTGGTCTACCCGATGACGCACCCGGGCGGGTCCGGCGGGCGGGACCGGGACGTCCTGGTCAACTGGGCGCTGGCGATGCCCGCGACGGAGATCGCCGGAGCGCGGCGCGGCGACTGGAACCGCCCGGTGCCGGTCGCGAAGTTCGCGCACCACTACGCGGGCTGGGAGTTCGACGGCGTCAGCGTCCCCGAGGTGCTGGCCGCGGCGGACGGGGCGTTCGAGTACCCGATGGTGGACCGCGAACCCCTCGCGCGCTGGACCCACGGCCGTACGACCCTGATCGGCGACGCGGCCCACGCGATGTACCCGATCGGTTCGAACGGCGCGACGCAGTCCATCGTCGACGCGCGTGCGCTGGCCCACGCGCTGGCGACGCACCCGGACCGCGCGGAGGCGCTGACGGCGTACGAGAGGGAACGCCGCCCGGCGATGACGGAGCTGCAACTCGCCAACCGCCAACAGGGCCCGGAGGTCGTCATCACCCTGGCCCACCGCCGCGCTCCCGGCGGCTTCACGGACATCGCGGACG
>NZ_MDCR01000514.1:0-121 GCF_001723055.1 Streptomyces niveus | reverse complement strand
ACCGGCGCGTTCGACCCGGACACGGTGAACGCGGGCTCCCCGTACGAGGTACCCACCCCGGCCCACGGCTGACGCCCCCACCCGGTGGGAGGGGCCCGGCGCACACCGGTCCCCTCCCACC
>NZ_MDCR01000513.1 GCF_001723055.1 Streptomyces niveus | reverse complement strand
TCTCCGTACGGAAGAGCGCCGTGTTCGCGTTCAGCCGCTCGCGCAGCCCGTCGGCGCTCTTCCGTACGGAGATGACGGCGGCCGGATTCGAGATCCTGCCCGGCGACCACGCCATCGCCCCCGTCATGATCGGCGACGCCGCCGAGGCCGGGCGGATGGCGGAGCTGCTGCTGGAGCGCGGGGTGTACGTGATCGGGTTCTCCTACCCGGTCGTCCCGATGGGACAGGCGCGGATCCGCGTCCAGCTGTCGGCCGCGCACTCGACCGAGGACGTACGGCGGGCGGTGGCGGCGTTCGTCGACGCGCGCCTGGCGCTGGGCGGCTGAGCGGCCCGGCCCGAAGCGGCCGTGGCCTGGCACTATGGCTGAGTGATCGACCCCCGGCGACTGCGCATCCTGCGAGCCGTGGCGGACCACCGTACGGTGACCGCCGCGGCTGCCGCGCTGTATCTGACGCCCTCCGCCGTCTCCCAGCAGCTCGCCGCCCTGGAGCAGGAGACCGGCCACGCGCTGCTGACCCGCAGCGGCAGGGGCGTACGGCTGACGGCCGCCGGGGAGATCCTGCTCACCCACGCCCACGAGGTGCTCGCCCAGCTGGAGCGCGCCGAGGCGGAGCTGGCGGCGTACGCGGGCGGCGCGGCCGGTGAGGTCACCGTCGCCGCGTTCGCCACGGGGATCGCCGAGGTGCTGGCCCCCGCGATCGCGCACCTCGCGGGCTCCCGCCCCGGCATCCGCGTCCGGGTGCGGGACTCCGAGGGCGACGAGAGCCTGCCGCTGCTGCTCGACGGCCAGGCGGACGTGGCGCTGGCCGTCGAGTACCGGGGCGCGCCCACCGAGGACGATCCGCGCCTGGCGCGGGTACCGCTGTACGCCGAGCCCTTCGACGCGGTCCTGCCCGAGGGCCATCCACTCGGCCGCGAGCTGGAGGTGCCGCTCGCCGGGCTGGCCGACAGCGAGTGGATCAGTCCGTACCCGGGCAACCCGTGCCACGAAGTGATGCGCCTCGCCTGCCAGTCGGCAGGCTTCGAACCGCGCCTGGTGCACTCGTCGGACGACTTCCGCGCGGTGGTCGCCCTCGCGGGCGCGGGCGCCGGGGTGGCGCTCGTACCGCGCTCGGCGCTGCGCGGCATGGAGCTGAAGGGCACGGTCGTACGCCCGGTGTCCGGCCCGCCCGCCACCCGCCGGGTGTTCGCCGCGGTCCGCAGGGGCGCGGACCACCACCCGCTGATCCGCCCGGTGCTGGACGCGCTCACGGAGTCGGCGTCGGGCCTGACGACGGACTGACAGCGGGCACCGGGCACCGGCGTCTAGGTGAGCAGCCGCAGTGCCAGGACCACCACGATGATGATGACCGCCCCGGCCGCGATCAGCCGTCGCTTCAGCCGGTCCGAGAGGGTCGAGACGACTTCGAGGCTGCGGGCGCCGGGAAAGACATGGAAGACCCGGTGCGGGTCGTCCATCAGCTCCACGCGCGCCAGCGGGCACGTTTCGAGAGTCACCCGCCGGGACAGCTCCACCCGTCCGCGCGCCAGGTGCGCCGCCACGGCGGCGCGGTGCTCGTCGTCGACGCCGGCGGGCACCTCGCCGCCCGGCGGGACGGTACGCGGCTGCCACCGCGCGGCGGTGGTCAGCCGCTGCCGGACCTTGTCCGGCCAGTCGGGCTTCGGCAGCGACAGGGACGCGGTCTCGTGCGCGTACTCGACCGTCCCCTCCACCCAGTGCGTCAGGCTGCCCTTGCCGCCGCACACGTCGTGCGTGCCGACACCCGAACCCGAGCAGCGCGCGCAGGTCTCGCGCCCCTGGCCGTCGCAGTGCGGGCAGCGGATCCTGCCCCGCCCCGAACAGCGCGGGCACGCGGCCTCCGGCGTCCGGCACACCGCGCAGCTGACCCGCCCGGCGCCGGGTGCCGTGACGCCGGGACCGCTCGCGGCGGGGCGCGCCTTCGTCGTACGGGTACGGGCCCCGCCCGTCTTCTCGCACGCCGCGCACGGCGCCACGTCGAGGCACACGTCGCACGGCGGCGGCTCGTTGCGGCAGGTGCACGGATGGCCGCCGCTGCCCGAGCAACCGGCGCACTGCTGGCTGCCGTTGTCGCACGGGCAGGGCACCGGCCGGTAGGAGCCGGCGCGGACCAGGGTGATCCTGCCGGGTCCTTCGGGCACCGGTAACGGGTGGTCGGTGATGGCGCCTTCGTACAGAGGGAGCGCCGACAGATCCTCTTCACCGAAGGCGGTGCGCGGAGTCTCGTGGCGTCGCTCGGTGAAGCGGACGACCCGGCAGCGCAGCAGTTGCCGACGCCTCACGTGCCGGAGCCGGGCGCCGCCGATCGCCGGCCCGCCGCCCCTGGCCGAGTGCAGGGTGAGTGCCTTGAGGATGTCCGCGTCGGACAGCGCGTCGCCGAGCGCCTCGTCTTCTCGTGCGTCGGACATGGGCGGATCTCGTCCCTCCTCCGGCGCGCGGCGACGCCGCGCCACCGCAGCGTAGGTCGGCCCCCGACCCACCATCAAGAGGGCGATCCGGGCCAGGCACCGGCGCGTTTGCGTACGCCGTTGCCTGGCACAAACAGTCGCGCCCGCGCTACGACAGCAGGCTCGGCGCCGCCCGGTCCAGCACCGAGCCGACGCGCTCCCAGGTCTCCATGTCCCTTGCCACCGGCGGGAGTTCGGGACCGTCCCCGGTCTTCCAGGACGCGGCGATCGCCACCGGGTCCTCGTCACTGGCCGCCGACGCCGCCAGCGCCGCCGCGCCCAGGGCGACCAGTTCACCGCTCTCGGGCACGATGACCGGGCGGCCGGACAGGCGCCGTACGGTCTCCACCCACGTACGGCCCTGGGCGCCACCGCCCACCAAGCGCAGCGGCCGGGAGGCGGCCCCCGGGTCCGCCGGGTCGAGGCCGCAGGCGCGCAGGACCTCGTCCAGCGCGCGCAGGACGGTGTACGCCGCGCCCTCGTACGCCGCGCCGAGCAACTGCTGCGGCGTCGTGTCGTGCCGCAGACCCGTGAGCAGACCGGCGGAGGTCGGCAGGTCGGGGGTGCGTTCACCGTCGAGGTACGGCAGCAGCACCGCCTCGCCGCCCGGCGCCACGTCGTCACGGTCCAGACGCAGCAGTTCGGCGACCTTGTCGACGGCGAGCGTGCAGTTCAGGGTGCAGCCGAGCGGCAGGAATGTCCCGTCGGCCGCCGCGAACCCGGACAGCGCCGCCGACGCGGGCCGGGTGCGGGTCGCGGCGAAGACCGTGCCCGACGTGCCGAGGCTCAGCACGGGGTGGTCGAGCAGCCCGGCGCCGCCGAGGCCGAGCCCCACGGCCGCGCTCATGTTGTCGCCCGTCCCGGCGGCCACCGCGATACCGGCGGGCAGCCCCAACTGCCCGGCGGCGGAGGCGGTCAGCGAGCCGACCCGCGCGCCGCCGGTCGGGGCGACGGCCGGCAGCAGCGACGCGTCGAGGCCGACGA
>NZ_MDCR01000512.1 GCF_001723055.1 Streptomyces niveus | reverse complement strand
GTGCAGCTGGAACGAGGAAACGCCCGGCAGCGTCCCGGCAGGCGCACGGATCTCCGCGGGAAAGTTCGGCAGCGTCGACAAGTCGTTCCCGAACGACGCCGTCTCCGACGTGAACCGGTCACCCGTCAGCTGCATACCGTCACCCGAATCACCCGCGAAACGAATGATCACCCGATCCAGACGACGGACCTCCTTCACACCCGACGCACCGACCGTCCCGGGCACGCCTTGCTCTTGCTCGGTGCGCTGTTCGCCGACGACGGAGTCACTCGTGTCGTCAGCCTCGTCGGCCTGCTCGGCTGGGCTACTGACCTGGCTGGTCACTGAACTGGACCTCCCTCGAGGCGGCTGCTGGGGCTGACCGGCGCGACCGGCGAACCCAGGGGCCACCCTACGTCGGTAAGGGTCGCCTTCCCTTGGCCGCTCGCATGGTGGACGTCATTCTGAGACGCTTTCCTGTGGCAATTTGCCATGTTTTCTCCGCCCCCGGGCGCTCTGTCTTTATCCCTGTCTGTGCCGATTTGAACTCAGTCTTTTGGACTAGGACCCGTTGCGTGGCCGCTACATGACCGCAGCGTCGGGCCCTGTCCGTACACCGTCATGAGTTGAGATACGTCAGCACGGCCAGCACCCTGCGGTGATCTCCGTCACTCGGGGACAGGCCCAGCTTCTGGAAGATGTTGCTGACGTGCTTCTCCACCGCGCCGTCGCTCACGACGAGCTGCCTGGCGATCGCCGAGTTCGTCCGGCCCTCCGCCATCAGGCCCAGCACCTCACGCTCCCGGGGGGTCAGGCCGACCAGCACGTCCTGCTTCCGGCTGCGGCCCAGCAGCTGTGCCACCACCTCGGGGTCGAGCGCGGTGCCGCCCCTGGCCACCCGGACGACCGCGTCCACGAACTCCCGGACCTCGGCCACCCGGTCCTTCAGCAGATAGCCGACCCCGCGGCTGCTGCCGGCGAGCAGTTCCGTCGCGTACTGCTCCTCCACGTACTGGGACAGCACCAGCACGCCGATCCCCGGATGATCCTTGCGCAGCTGGACCGCCGCCCGGACACCCTCGTCGGTGTGGGTCGGCGGCATCCGTACGTCGGCCACCACCACGTCCGGCGCCGCGCCCTCACGGGCCAGGTCGCCGACGGTCTTGATCAGCGCCTCGCCGTCCCCGACCCCGGCCACCACGTCATGCCCGAGATCGGTCAGCAGCCGGGTCAGGCCCTCCCGCAGGAGCACCGAATCCTCGGCGATGACCACTCGTACCCTGTCCTCCACGACCGTGTAGCCCCCATGTCGATGTGCCGACGCGCTTCGCGTCCGCCCTGCGGTCCCAGCATCCCAGTATTCGTAGCGCCGTGCGTCCACCGGCCGGGAACCGGTGAAAGCGATAGACGCGACTCCGGCGCACCGGACGATGTCCGGTGCGCCGTGGCCGCGTATGGGTGCCTGTATGTCTGCGTGTCTGGGTTCGGCGGATCCCCCCCCGTGGGTTCGGGGTCTTCGGGGCGTCACTTCCGCCAGGGCAGCTCCGCCGTCACCGTCGTCGGCCCGCCGACCGGTGAGTCGACGACCAGGATCCCGTCCACCGCGTCGAGCCGCTCCGCGAGACCGGCCAGGCCGCTGCCCGCCGAGGTGTTCGCGCCGCCCCGGCCGTTGTCCGAGACCTGGAGCATCAGCCGGGTCTCCACCTGCCACACGTCCACCGTGGCGCGGGTGGCCCCCGAGTGCTTGCTCACGTTCTGCAGAAGCTCCGAGACCGTGAAGTAGGCGATGCCCTCGATGGCCGCCGCCGGCCGGTGCGCCAGGTCGACCTCGACCTGGACCGGGACGGTGCAGCGGGAGGCGACGGAGGACAGCGCGGCGTCCAGACCGCGGTCGGTGAGGACCGCCGGATGTATGCCCCGCGCCAGGTCGCGCAGCTCCTGGAGCGCGACCTTGACCTCGCCGTGCGCCTCGTCGACCATCCGCGCCGCCGCCTCCGGGTCCTCCAGCAGCTTCTCCTTCGCCAGCCCCAGGTCCATGGCCAGCGCCACCAGCCGGGCCTGCGCCCCGTCGTGCAGGTCACGCTCGATACGGCGCAGGTCGGCGGCGGCGGTGTCGACCACCACGCCCCGGTCCGACTCCAGCTCGGAGACGCGCGTCGCCAGCTTGGACGGGCCGAGCAGACCGGCCACCAACAGCCGGTCCACGGTGGTCAGTCCACGCACCAGCCACGGCGAGGTGAGGACCAGGACGAGTCCCACGACGCTGGTGGCGGCTATCTCGAACGGGGTGTCCACGTAGAACTCGCGGGAGCCGTCGCTGAAGACCGCGATGCCGTCCTGGTCCAGATACGCGGGGAAGGTCCACTGCCACAGCGGGTAGAGGAAGAGGCTCCAGCTGGTCACGACGAAGGTCACGGACGTGACGAACGAGAACATCACCCACGGGAAGTGCAGGAAGCCGTAGAGCACGTGCCGCCAGGACACCCCGCTCTTGAGGACCGCGCCGACCCAGGACATCAATCCGGCCTTCTCCCCCCGCACGGGCAGCGGGCTCGCGACGTCCAGATCGAGCAGCGCCCGCGCCCGGGCCCGCTCGACCGCGCCCAGGCCCCGGCAGCCGACGAGCGCGGCGGCCAGCAGCGGAATGCCGAGGAAGGTGACCAGGAGCCCCGCGCTGACGGAGAGCATCGTCACCACGTAGACGAAGAAGAGGATGCCCATCGGAAGGTTCAGGAGGAGATAGGCGAACTCCTTCACCATCCGGAGCCCGAACGGAGCGCGCAGTGCCGTGGGAAGGATGGGGCGCTGTAGCTGTGTCCGTGAGCCGTAGTCCGTGGCCATCGTGTCGTCCGTTCTGCGAGCGGGGCGGTCGGGTCCCCGGGCGGGGGCGGTCGGGCTTTCCTGTCGTATCTCCATGCTGATCCGCCGACGGCGCCCGCACCATGAGGTCGGTATCCGTCTTCACCCTGGGGTTTTCCCCACCCCCGTGGTGCGGTTTTACGCCCCCGGCGCCCGGCTCCGCGCCGGTTCGGGACGCTCGCGCTCGCGCCACGGGAGTTCGGCCGTCACGACGGTCGGCCCTCCGGCCGGCGAGTCGAGCACGAAGAGCCCGTCCACGGCGCCCAGCCGCTCGGCCAGCCCCGCCATGCCCGTCCCGCCCTCCAGCCGCGCGCCGCCGCGCCCGTTGTCCTCGATCTGGATCAGCAGCCGGTTCTCCGCCCGCCACACCTCGACGCTCGCCATGCTCGCCCCGCTGTGCTTGCTGACGTTCTGGAGCAGCTCCGAGACGGTGAAGTACGCGATGCCCTCGATCGCCGCCGCCGGCCGTTCGGCCAGCTCGACCTCGACCTTGACCGGGACGGTGCAGCGGGACGCCACGGACGACAGCGCGGCGTCCAGCCCCCGGTCCGTCAGTACGGCCGGATGGATGCCCCGCGCGAGGTCGCGCAGCTCCTGGAGCGCCAGCTTCACCTCGCCGTGCGCCTCGTCGACCATGCTCGCCGCCGCCTCCGGGTCCTCCAGCAGCTTCTCCTTCGCGAGGCCGAGCCCCATGGCCAGCGCGACCAGCCGGGCCTGCGCCCCGTCGTGCAGATCCCGCTCGATACGGCGCAGATCGGCGGCGGCTGTGTCCACGACCACACCCCGGTCCGACTCCAGCTCCGCGATCCGGCTCTCCAACTCGTCCGACGGTGAGAGCAGCCCGCGCACCAGGGCCCGGTCCACGTTGGTCAGACCGCGCGCGATGTGCGGCAGCACCGGCCACAGGACGAACAGGCTCACCAGGGTGATCGCGAACGTCAGGATTCCCCACGGCAGCCGGATGAACTCGTACAGCACCGTCCGCCAGCCCACCGGGTCCTTCAGCCCCGTCCACATCCAGGAGAAGAACCCCTCGGTGCCGCGGGCGCGCCTCTCGCGGCGGTCCCGGCCGCGGAGCGGGCTCGGCTCGTCGATCCGCACCCCCAGCAGGGCGCGCGCCCGTGCCCGTTCGGCCCTGCCCAGCAGCCGGGCACCGGCGAGACCGCCGGTGAGCCAGGGCAGACCGATCACGGTCACGGACAGGACGACACCGGTGGGCACGACGGCCACGACATAGATGAAGCCGGCCACCGAGACCGGCAGATTGGCGAGGAGATGGGCGATCTCCTTCCAGGTGTGCCGGTTGAAGGCGAAACGGGGCGGGGGCGGGGGCCGGTCGTCGTCGGGGACGTGTGCGCGGGCGTTCATAACGCCCTAGCCTGCCCGGCCGCGGGATCCCACGCCATGGGGTGGCTGGGAGAGCCGTGGTGGGGATAACCCCACCAACCCGTGACCTCCCTTGAGGAGCGGCCCGACCAGCGCCTGAGCCGGCCGAGCCCGGACCCGGTCATGACCCCGTCATGACTGATGCGCGACCGACTGCTTACGGTCCCTTTAGCAGGGCCTAGACTCCCGTCCGTACGGATCACCGATGGGCGGAACGAGGGGCGGGTGACGGACGTGCCGGAACCGACCGTTCTCGCGTCGGAGTACTTCCAGAGCTATTCGGTGGTCGGACTGCTCGCGGTCGTCGGCGTGCTCTTCGTCGCCGTGGCCTTCGGGGCGGGCCGACTGCTGCGGCCGGTGGTACCGACGCCCGAGAAGCTGCTTACGTACGAATGCGGCGTCGACCCGGTGGGCGAGGGCTGGGCACACACCCAGGTCCGCTACTACGTGTACGCCTTCCTGTACGTCATCTTCGCCGTCGACTCGATCTTCCTCTTCCCGTGGGCGACGGTCTTCGCGGCCCCGGGATACGGCGCGACGACGCTCGTCGAGATGTTCATCTTCCTCGGCTTCCTGGCCGTAGGACTGCTCTACGCATGGAAGAAGGGCGTCCTGGAATGGACGTGACGACCCCGGACACCGGTGCCACCTCGGGTCCCGCCCCGGTGGATCTGCCGAACCCGCAACGCCTGGGTGTGCTCTCCCGACTGGCGCCCCAGCCGATGAAGGTGGTCCTCAACTGGGGCCGCCGCTACAGCCTCTGGGTCTTCAACTTCGGACTGGCTTGCTGCGCCATCGAGTTCATCGCCGCGTCGATGGCCCGGCACGACTTCATCCGGCTCGGTGTCATCCCCCTCGCGCCGGGCCCGCGCCAGGCGGACCTGATGGTCGTGTCCGGCACGGTGACGGACAAGATGGCACCCGCGGTGAAGCGGCTGTTCGAGCAGATGCCCGAGCCGAAGTACGTGATCTCCTTCGGCGCCTGCTCCAACTGCGGTGGCCCGTACTGGGACTCGTACTCCGTCACCAAGGGCGTCGACCAGATCATCCCCGTCGACGTCTACGTACCGGGCTGCCCGCCGCGCCCCGAGGCGCTGCTCCAGGGGATCCTCAAGCTCCAGGAGAAGATCTCCCGCGAATCGCTGGGGGAGCGTTACGGCTCCGAGGGCCGCCGGCCCAGTACGACCGCGCTGCGCAGCGGGCTGGTCGCGGCGCCGCCGACGCCGGGGGAGAGCACCTGATGACTTCGGACGCGCACGACGCGCAGGACGTCCACGGGGCGCGCGACGCGTACGACAGCCTCCCCGACGCCGTCGCCGAGATCTTCGGCGAGGGCGCCACGGCGGAGCTGGCGTACGACCTGCTGACGGTCGACGTCCCCGCCGCGTCCTGGCTGACCGCGCTCGAAACCGCCCGTGACCGGCTCGGATGCACGTACTTCGACTGGCTGAGCGCCGTCGACGAACCGGGCACCGGCTTCCGGGTCGCCGCGCACGTCGCGTCCGTCCGACCCCGGGCCGTACGGCGCCTGCTGGTCCGTACGACCGTCCCGCACGAGGCCGCCGAACTGCCCACGGCCCTCGGGGTCTACGCGGGCGCGGGCTGGCACGAGCGCGAGACCTACGAGATGTTCGGCGTCACCTTCACCGACCACCCCAACCTGGTGCACCTGTTGCTGCCCGAAGCCTTCGAAGGCCACCCGCTGCGCAAGGACTTCGTGCTGGCGGCCCGGGTCGCGAAGGCCTGGCCGGGCGCGAAGGAGCCGGGCGAGTCCACGCCGGGCCACGCCGGTCCCAAACGCCGCCAGATGCTCCCGCCGGGCGTACCGGACCCGAACGAGTGGGGCCCCCTCAAGGGCCAACTGCCCCCGGCCCCCACCCGCCCCGCC
>NZ_MDCR01000511.1 GCF_001723055.1 Streptomyces niveus | reverse complement strand
GTGCGGGACCCGCCCCTCCACTATCCGGCCGCCACCGGCCCCCCGCATGTCGGGCGGGTCCCGCACCGCGTACCGGTCAGGCCTTGCGGACCGCGGCCAGCAGCGCCGGTGAGTGGTAGCCCGTCGACGTACCCGCGTGCCAGGACACCAGGTCGGGCGCCTCCGGCCGGGCGCCGCCGAGGAGGTAGAGCGTCACCAGGCCCAGCGTGCCGAGCACGGTGATCCCCAGCGTGATCCCCACCGCCTGGTGGAATCCGTCGGCGAGCCCCTGGACGAGCGCGAAATGCAGCAGGACGGGCCCGATCAGGAACGCCGCCTCCGAGCGCAACAGCTCGACCAGCGCGAACGTCGGGCCGATCTGCGCGGCGGGGACGGAGAAACCGGCCAGGAAGAGTCCCGGTGTCACACCGGCGCCCGCGCCGAAGCCGAGGAAGAAGGCGGCGACGGGGACGGTCGCCGACGCGTTGGACGTGGAGGCGGCCAGCAGGATCGCGGCGCCGATGGCCACGCTGATGGTGCCGCACAGGGCCAGATACGGCGTCCAGCGGGTCGACATCAGCTGGCGGAACAGCAGGGCGGCGATCAGGACGCCGAGGATCTGCGGCGTGACGAGCGCCCCGATCCGTACGGGGGAGAACGCCGCCTCCCTGATGTAGTAGACCTCGATCAGCTCCAGCAGGGTGGTGAAGCACGCCCCGACCAGCATCGCGTTGAGCGTGCCGACGACCGGCAGGGTGTTGCTGATGGGCCGCACCGGCATCAGCGGACGCTCCTTGCGGTACTGCCCGCCCACCAGGAACACCCCGCACGCCAGCCCGACGACGACCGGTACGTAGAACTCGGGGTCGCTGAAATGGCCGCGCGTCAGCCAGGACACACCGAAGAACGGCAGCGCCGTCGTGCCGAGCGCCAGCGGGATCGCGGTCCAGTCGAACTTCGCGCGGCGGTCCGGCGGGGCGTTGCCCTCGAAGGTCAGCGACCCGACGACCAGTCCGATCAGCGCCAGGGTGCCGATGCCCGCGAACAGGGGCCGCCAGCCGCCGAGCGATCCGACGAGCCCGCCCACCAGCGGCCCGAAGGCCACCATCCCGAACAGCCCGAGACTGACGACGGCGGCGGTCGTCTGGAGCTTGTCGATGGGGTGCCCGATGATCAGCGGCGGCAGCGCGGCGACCAGCAGCATGCCGGTGAACAGCCCCTGGAGAACCACCCCGGTCGCGTACATGCCGATGTTCTGCGCGCTGAGCGCCAGCACCGTGCTCAGGACGAATCCGCACTCGCAGACGAGATAGACCCGCCGCCGCGCCACCCGCTGCACGAGGTCGGCGCAGGCGACGGCGCCGAAGGCGTACGCGGCGTTCGACATGCCGCTGCTGAGCTGGAGTTCGTACGCGGTGGCATCGATGCTCCGCATGATCTGCGGTTCCATCAGGGCGGTGGCGGTGGTGAGGATCAGATACGGGCTGAGCGCGAGGAGCGCCAGGGTGACGGCCGCCGGGTAGCTCCCGGCGAGCGGGAGCCGGGTGAACAGGTTCGGCGAAGGTGAGCGGGACGGCAAGAACGCCTCCGGGGCCGGCGGGGGGACGCGGGGGAAGTGG
>NZ_MDCR01000510.1 GCF_001723055.1 Streptomyces niveus | reverse complement strand
CAGCCGCGACGGCCGGCGCGCGCCCAGGGACGGGGCGCGGTAGTCGGGGCCCACGGTGTCGAACGGCGCGACCGCGTCACGCAGCGGACGCAGCGCGGGCTCGAAGTCCTGGTAGCCGGCGGCCACTTCGCACACCGCCTCGATCGCCGCACGCGTCCCGTCCTTGGCGAGCGCGAGGCACGCCTCCACCACGCTCGTCGGCGTCGCCCCCGGCGCACACGCCGCCGCGACCCCCGCCGCGAGGACACCGGCCGCCTCCCTGCCGTACGAGGACTGGTGCGCGCCGGCGACATCGATCGCCTCCGCGTACGCCGCGGCCGGATTCGCCGCGTTGACGAGGCCCACGGGCGCCATGTACATCGCCGCACCGCAGTTGACGATGTTCCCGGTGCCCGCCTCACGGGGGTCGACGTGCCCGTAGTGGATGCGCGCGACGAGCCACTTCTCGGCGAGGAAGATCCGCTGGAGCGGCAGCGCCTCCGCCTCCAACTCCGGGATCCAGCGCGGTGTGGAGATCAGGTCGGGGACGAGATGGCCGGCGACGGCGTACGCGTCGAGGTGGTCGCGGACCGTGTCGTACACCCGCACCAGCGCGTGCGTCAGCAAGGTGTCGTCGGTGACGTGCCCGTCGCCCTTGTGGTACGGGGCGATGGGCCGCGCCGTACGCCAGTCCTCGTTCCAGGGGCCGACGATGCCGCAGACCCGGCCGCCGTGCCGGTCCATGATCTGCTCGGGGGTGTAGCCCTCGACGGGGCCCCCGAGCGCGTCGCCGACGGCCGCGCCGACGAGACTGCCGGTGATCCGGTCTTCGAGCGAGGGCGTGGCGGATGGTGTGGGTGGCGTCATGCCGGAATTGTCCACCCGGGTGCGTCCCGGTGGGGTGAAGCTCGCCGCCCGTGGCGCTACCGGGAGTTGTGGTCCGCCTCGGCGAGCGTGCGCGCCAACAGCCCGGCGAGTTCGACCAGGTCCGTACCCGCGAGGCGGGGCAGCGCACAGCCCGCCAGAGTGCGGCAGGCGTCGCGCCAGGCCGCGGGTACGGCCGCGCCGCCGCCGAGCGCCCCGGTCAGCGCGCCGGCGAGGGCGGGCGCGG
>NZ_MDCR01000051.1 GCF_001723055.1 Streptomyces niveus | reverse complement strand
CAGGCCGCCGCGGTCCATACGCCGCGGCGGCCTGTTGTCTTCATGGTGTGTCGCTCCGCCGGTCAGATCTGGCGGGAAGAGGGTGTGCGGCGGCGGCTGATGGCCAGTGCGCCCGCACTGCCCACCGCGAGTGCGGCAGCGGCTCCCAGCAGTGCGGTGTCGCTCACGTCCTGGGTGCCGCCGTTACCGGCGTCGACACCGCCGGATGGCATGGCGGAGTTGGTTCCCGGGAGGGTCTGGAACCAGAGGAAGGTGTTGGTGGGGATCGGCTGGGTGACGCCGGATTTGGGGTCGGCCGCGAGCTTCTTGATGGTGTCGAAGCTCTTGCCGGCCTGGATCTTCTTGAACGAGCCGGGGTCGGTCACGCCGACGACGAAGACGGGCCACCACTCGGGCCGGTCGTTGTTCCGGTCGGTGATGATGTGGTCGTGGCCCGGCAGCTCCGTGTTCTTCAGCGCGGAGGCCGGCATCTTCAGCGCCGACGCGAGTCGCGAGAGGTCGATGCTGGTGGGGTGGTCCACACACGGCACATTCGCCGGGCACTGGAGCGTCTTGGGACCGGGCTTGAACAGCGGGACCGGAATGTAGAGCGGGTCGGTGAACTTGTCCGACGTGGTCCCGGGCGGCACGTTGTTGTACTTCGCGCCGGCCTCGCACTTGCTCGGCGCCCCGGAGCTGACCGACGGGTCGCAGAAGAAGTTCTGCGTGTAGAGGAACTTGATGGTCTCGCCCTCGTACCAGCCGTCGGTGACCCCGATGTTGCGGCACAGATCCTGCGGCTCGCCGGTGGTGCACTCGTTCTTCAGCGGCTGGACCGTGCGCTTGCCCGTGGGCGAGGGTCCGAAGCCCTCGGCGTCCGCGGCGTCACTCGCCCCCTCGGCGACAGCGAGACCGACCGTACCAGCCGCGGCCAGGCTCAGAGTGGACACACATGCGGCGAGACGGGCCAGACGACGCCGTCGTGATATCGCGCTCATACGTGGAACATCCCTTCGCACGCCCCGCACCCGGGCGGCATCACCGCCAAACAAGCGACCAGGGCAACAGACCGCACTCCAGACGGAGACACGGCTTCGCCACCCCATAATTACCCCCGGTGACACGAAGTGTCTTTCCGTGATGATCCGCGAGGGTGACGGCGCTGGCGCCATCAGGACATCCACAGGAAACGGAGCGCACACGGCAGCGTCGCCCTCGGTGCCCATGAGCAGTCCGGAGTCGACGCGGCCCGCGATGGCGGCGACGACCCTCGCGAGTCCCGGTCGCCCGGGGACGGGGAGGACGGAGCGACCACGGCCATGGTGATCGACATGGCGTTCTTCCTCATCACCGCCGCCGCCCACTGGCACGCCAAGAAGAACCACGCCCAGCAGGCCGCCGCAGCCCGCCAGAGCGCCGAACACCTGCGCACCGCCTACCGGGCCGCCGCTCACCACCCCATGGCCGTACTCCACCAGCGAGGCCAACACCTCACCCAGCACCATCTGCTGCGGCAGGCCGCGCACCTACGCACCGCGGTGCCGGAGCTGGCCGAGCAGATCCTCAACGAACCCGGCTGGCCTGCCCTCGCCGCCACCCTCACCGACGCCGAAACAGCCAGCCACCAACCGGCCACACTGCTCACCGAAGCCACCAAACGCCGCGAGCTGGACACCGCCGACTCCGTCAGCGACGTACTCGTATGGCGACTGCGCCGCATCGCCGACCTGCCCGCCGACACCGAACAGACGCCCCTCCGCCAGGCTGCACCGACACCATCGAGAACACCTACGAGCCGCCGGGCCAAGGGGCATCCGGACCAGCCGCGCCACCGCAGGCGGTGAGGTGGGCCCCACGCGCGCGGGCTCGGCCGGTCGAAGTTGTGCGCAGCGACCGTACGGCAGCTGTTCGGGAACCCGTCGCCCGCTGGCATCCCGCTCGGCGACGCATGGCCCGTTGTACACGCGCTGCCGTACGCGCTGGTGTGCGCGACCGTCATCACGGCCGCGTTCATGGCGCTGGCCCTGGGCAGGTTCCGGCAGATCGTGGTGGGCTGAGAGCCCGAGTTCGATCCTCGTCACTCACTCCACGGCCAAGGCCGAAGTCAGCGACTTGGGCGTTCTCCGCCGCCCGGATCGGCCTTGGGCCCGCGCGTCACCGATCGGCCTAAGGGGCGGGCTCGTGTCGCGCCTCGTTCTGCGTACGGGTTCGGCGTGTCATCCAGGCACGCCACCTGCGCTTTCGCGTCGGACCTCCGTCGGCTTGAACCGCGAGTCCGAGCGAAATAGGCGATTACTTCCTGTTCCTCATGCTTGTCTGCCTTCTGCGTGCCGGGCTCCCGGTGCGCGGTGTTCCCCCGATCGGCGAAGGGGCCCGGACCCCGTGTCTTGTGGCAGCCGTCCGGACGCGTCCCGGACGCCGGGTCGGGCGATCACACCGGCCAGTTGAATTCCGCCTCCTGTCGTGCGGCCCCGCCCGACGCCGGGAGGCGGATTCGCAGACGAGAGGAACACCTTTGAAGACCACTTCCGCACGGCCGCGTTCGCGGCGCACGCTCGATCAGTCCCTGATCGTGCTCGGCGCCGGCGCGCTCGCCACCGGGCTCGCCGTGCTCAGCCTCGCGCCCGGCATCAGCGCCGCGTCCAGTCACCGCGAGGCGCCGATGACCGCCGGTGACCCGCGCGCCGACAACACGGACGTGTACGCGTTCACGAGCCCGGACCGCTCCGACACCGTGACCCTGGTCGCGAACTGGATCCCGTTCGAGGAGCCCAACGGCGGACCGAACTTCTACGCGTTCGCGGACGACGCCCGCTACAACGTCAAGATCGACAACACCGGTGACGGCGTCGCCGACGTCACGTACACCTGGCGCTTCCGCAACGAGGTGCGGGACGCCGAGAACCAGTTCCTCTACAACACCGGACCGGTCCGCCGGATCGACGACCCGAACCTCAACTTCCGTCAGACGTACGACCTGACGGTCACCGAGGGCGGCAGCACCCGCACCCTGCTGCGGAATGCCCCCGTCGCCCCCTCCCGCGTCGGCAAGGCGTCGATGCCCGACTACGGCGCCCTGCGCGCGCAGGCCGTCCGTCAGGTACCCGGCGGAGCGAGGGCGTTCGCGGGCCAGGCGGAGGACCCGTTCTTCGCCGATCTGCGGGTCTTCGACCTGCTGTACGGCGGCGACCTCAGCGAGCGCGGCCAGGACACCCTCGCCGGCTACAACGTCAACTCGGTCGCCCTCCAGGTGCCGAAGAAGTTCCTCGCGCTGCGTGGCGACGCGGCGCGCAACCCCGTCGTCGGCGTGTGGTCCACCACGGACCGCGCGGGCGCGGACGTCATGGGCGGCAGGTCCAAGAGCCACGACGGATGGCGGCAGGTCTCGCGTCTGGGCAACCCACTGGTCAACGAGGTCGTCGTACCGCTCAAGTACAAGGACGCCTTCAACTCGATCTCGCCGGACCAGGACCGCACCGTGCAGCCCGTGGTGGACAAGGTCTACGACCCGATCCTGCCGAAGCTGATCCAGCAGGTGTACGGGATCCCCGCGCCCAAGACGCCCCGTAACGACCTCGCCGAGATCTACCTGACCGGTATCTGCAAGGCGTGCGGCCCGATCAAGGCGGATCTGAACGCGCACCGGCTCAACAAGGACGCCGACCCGGCCCGGATCTTCCCGGCCGAGGAACTGCGGCTCAACATGGGTGTCGCGCCCGCGAAAAAGCCGCAGCGGCTCGGCGTACTCGCCGGTGACCTGGCCGGCTTCCCCAACGGACGCCGCCTGGCCGACGACGCGATCGACATCTCGCTCCAGGCCGTCGAAGGCGCCGCGCAGACCGGGAAGCTCGTCCCGGCGCTGGCCGCGGGCGACAAGGTCGACACCAACGACGTCCGCTTCGGGAAGACCTTCCCGTACCTGGCGCTTCCGAGCACCAGCAAGTCGGGCGGCAAGAGCGGCAAGAGCGACAACCGCGCCGCCGACGCCGACCAGGCGTCCACCGCGCTCGACCCCAGCAACGCCGTGGCCATCGGCGGCATGGGCGCCCTGCTGCTCGGCACCGGCGGATTC
>NZ_MDCR01000509.1 GCF_001723055.1 Streptomyces niveus | reverse complement strand
CCGCCAGTTGCACTGGGTGGACATCTGGCGCGACCCGGCCGGAGCCGCGGTGGTACGCGACGCCAACGGCGGCGACGAGACCGTCCCGACCGTCTTCGTGGCGGGCCGGCCGTACGTCAACCCGGACCCGGGATGGGTACGCGAACAGCTCTCGCGGCCCGCGTGAGGCCGGCCCCGTACCTCCCGGTCGAGGGCCGCCCCGGTCAGGGCTTGCGGGCGATTCCCGCGTAGCAGGCCGCTTCCGCGTCGGTGACGTTCTCCGCCTGGTCTTCGGCGGTGGGCCGCCAGCGCTGGGTGGGGACGACGCCCGGGTCGAGAAGGTCCCAGCCGTCGAAGAGGCGGACGATGTCCGCGTGTCGGCGTGCCTGCCCGGGGGTGCCGGCGGCGCGGTACGCGCCGGTGAGGCGGGCGATTCCCTCGGGGTCGAAGTCGGGGGTGACGTGGGTGATGGTGAGGGTGCTTCCCGAGGGGAGCGCCGCCTTGAAATGCTCGACGATGCCCTGGGCGCCGCCGTCGACCCGGTCGTCGGTGATGAAGTGGAGCAGCGCGTTGAGGCTCAGCGCGATGGGCCTGGTGAAGTCGAGCGTCTCCGATATCTCCGCGGTGGCCAGGAGGTCGGCGGGGTCGGTGACATCGGCGTGCGCGTACGCGGTGCGGCCCTCGGCGTGGCTGTGGAGCAGCGCCCGCGCGTGGGCGAGGACGATCGGGTCGTTGTCCGTGTAGACGACGCGCGCCGACGGCGTGACCTCCTGCGCGACCTCGTGGAGGTTGGGGGAGGTGGGGATTCCGGTGCCGACGTCGAAGAACTGGGTCATGCCCTGCTCGGCGAGGAACCGCGTGGAGCGTTGCAGGAAACGGCGGTTGATGCGGGCGGTGGCCAGGATGGAGGGGAAGGCGGCCAGTGCCTTGCCGGCGGCCTCCCGGTCGGCGGGGAAGTTCGTGGTGCCGCCGAGGTAGTAGTCGTACATCCGGGCCGAATGCGCCTGATCCAGCCTCAGGTCCACCGTGCCGTTGTCCGCCATGCCACGCCCCCAGGGGTTCGTCGGTACTCGATCGGGCCGGGTGCGCGCCGCGCCGACGCCCGCCTGTGCCACCGCAGTTCACTTCCCACCGCCCACATGGGACAACCGCCGGAACATGACGCCAAGGCCGCCCCCGGCCGCCGGAGTAGTCATACTATTGCTGTCAGTGAAGAAAGTTGGGGGATGGGCTGCGAAGAAAGGTCATCCTCCGGTTGGCTGACGGGTAGAGACGCCATGTTTCCGCCGATGCCCTCCGCCGTGGAGCGGCTCGGCGCTCAGTCACTCAAGGACACGTGTGGAAATCGATCCGGAAACCGTGGTGGTTCGGGGCACCGCCGTTCGGATCTTCGCGGGTCGACACAGGGATCGGTACGACGTGATGACTGCTCCTTCCCCCAAGGCACACGGTGCCGATGTGAACGCTCCCCGGGACGCGCGGGAAGGACTGCTGGGTCTGACCTTCGACGCCTTCCACGACCACCACCGTCAACTGTGGATGCGCTACGCCCACACACAGGTGGGCAGCCGGCCCGCGGCCGAGACCGTCGTGGACAACGCCTGTGCCCGCCTGAAGGGCGACTGGAAGCACGTACTGGCACAGGAGTCGGTGCCCCGGTACGCGTGGTCGCTGCTGAAGGAAGAGGTCCACCGCTGGCTGGACGCGCGCGGACTCCAACCACTCCTCGTGGGCACCGCCGCCTTCCACGCGGCCGTGGGCAAGCTCCTCCTGCATGAGACGCTCGACGAATTCGCCGTCCTGGAGGGGGAGTTGGGTCTGTACGGGGCCATCGCGGGGCTGCCCGAGCGGCAGTACGACGTCATCGTCCTGCGGTTCGTCCTGGGCAATGACGAGGAACACGTCGCGGAGTACCTGGGCATCGAACTCGCCACCGTACGCTCCCACGTACGGCACGCCCGCCGGCGTCTGGCACGCGCGCTCAACGTGGACACCGGCCGGACCGGGACGGAGGAGTAGACGTGCGCACCAACGACCCCGCCTCCATCCGGGACCTGCTGGACCAGGCAGAGGTCCTGGCCGACACCTACGCCGACTACGACACCGAGGCCGCCCGGCAACGGGTCAACGCACAGGCCGACTGCCCGAGTTCGGTGCCTGCGGCCTCCTGTGCCGCCGGTCCGGGATCCGAGGTCCCGCGTCCCGCCGCCGCGCACGAGCAGGCGGCCCGTGATCTCGACCTCGCCGTCGCCCTCATCGTCGACACGCCGCAGGCGGCAACCGCCCTGGCCCGACTGGCGGATGACGACCGGCCCGACCCGGAGGGCGCGGTCGTCATCCGCCAGTCGG
>NZ_MDCR01000508.1 GCF_001723055.1 Streptomyces niveus | reverse complement strand
GGATACGGCAGGAAGGCGCGCGGCGGGATGAACGAGGTGCCGACCGAGCGGCAGGTGCAGATCCTGCGCGCGATCCGGAGCTGGATCGCAGAGCACGGCGAGGGGCCCTCGTTGCGGCAGATCGGGGACCTGGTCGGCTTGTCCAGCACCGCCTCGGTCGCGTACCAGCTCGCCCGTATGGAGGAACTGGGGATGATCAGCCGCAGCGCCCGGCGCTGGCATTCCGTCCGGCTCGGAGGCTGATCAACGCCAGCGGGGCCGGCCTCATGTCCAGCGCATGCCGATGGTGGAGAGCTGCTCTACCCGCTCCGGGGACAGCGCCGCCGCCCGGCTGCGTTGGTTGCTGACCCATGCCCCGAGGCGGATCTCCCGCTCCTCTTGGTCCTCGCCGACGACCCGTTCGACCCTTTCGACATGCTTCCTCGGCACCCGAAGGTGTCCCTCGCGTTCGAAGAACTGCTTGGCGGCCTGGTAGTTCATTGCCCATTTGTCGGCCTGCGTGGGGCGTGGCTTCGGCTTCTCGTCCTCGGTGGCGGGCTCGATCCCGAGGACCTGCTCGCACATCCACTGCTGCACGGTGGTGAGTTTGTCCCAGCCGAGCCGTACGGACCGCACCCACCGTCCGAGGTCTTCGCCCTGGCGCACGACCGCCCCCGGCGCGGTGGGCAGCGTCCCGCCCTCCTCCAGGTGGAGCCGGACCAGGTGAAAGGCGCGCTGCCATTCCACCGGCCAGGGCGGGCACCACGACGGGTCGATCTCTTCCAGCTGCTCGCGCCGCCATTCCGGCATGGCCCACACCGTGGACTCCACAGGCAGGCCCTCGGCGCGCCGCTTCTCGTTCTCGATGGCATTCCGGGCGGCGGCCCGCGCGTTCTTCAGCCAGATGCCCACCTTCGCGCCCTGGAAGGTGGCGTCCAGCGGCGCCAGGAGGTGCCCGTGTTCGGCCGCCCACCCCCGGGCGACGTCCAGGCCCTCCTCCCACGCGACATCGAGATGGCTCCAGACCATCCCGAGCTTCTCCAACTGCTCGACGCGGCCCTCGTCCATGTCACCGCGGGCGTAGAGGCGCCGGGCATCGGCGATCCACTGCCCCAGCGGAAAGTCAGCCAGCGAGGCCGGCCACCCCCCAGCATCCGCCTCCTGGTCGTCGACGGCGGGCACGCGAAAGGTGAACGGGACGCGGAGATCACCGTGTTCGCGGGCGTAGAGGACGGCGGCCTCGATCCCGCGCCGCCAGTGCTCGTGCTCCGGGTCGACAACCCGCAGGCTGATGAACGCCGCCAGATGCGCGGGGTCGCGCGGCGTGCTGAACTTCAGCAACTGCCGAGCGGGCTTCGACGGCCCCTCGCCTCCTCTGCCCTCACCCCGGCTCTCCTGCCCCTGTGCACCCTTCTGAACGGGCGTGTAGGCGCTCGGAGCCTGCTGCTCCGCCAACTGCTCCACGACCCTGGCGTCGTGCGCCCTGAGGGCTCCCAGCAGCTTCGCCAGTCCGCCGTACGCGCGGGAGGTGAGCATGTTGTCGGCCGTCTCACCGGGGCCGAGCAGGACCGGCACGAGGAGGGACGCGACCTTGCCCTCACCGGGCCGCATCCGCAACGCCCGGCCGACCGCCTGGACGAGGTCGGGCATGGAGCCGCGCACGTCAGCCCAGTAGACGGAGTCGCACTCTTTGGTGTCGACGCCCTCGCCCAGGACCTTGACCGAGCTCAGGTAACCCTTCTCCACGACCGTGCCGTCCGTCGCGATCCCCGTCGCGAACTCGCCCAGCACACGCCGCCGGTGGTTGGGCTTGTGCTCACCGCACAGCCAGTTGGCCCAAATCCTCTCGGGGTACAGCTCCGGGTCACTGGCATGCAGCTGCCCGGCGACGCTGGGAAGGCCGGCCGCGAACGCTTCGGCTTCCCGGATCTGGTGGTGGAAGACCAGCGTTCGCTGGAAGTTCTCCTCCGAGGACGCCTTGAGCAGCGCGGTCTGGAGCGCGGCGAGCCGCGCCCCGCGTACCTGGTCCGAACGCCCCTCGGCCCCCAGGAGCTGCGCGGCCTGGAGCTGAGTATCGGTGATGTCCACACACACCACCTGGTACGGCGCACAGATTCCCCGGTCGATCGCCTCCGACAACGTCAGTGTGAACGCCCGGCTGCCGAAGGGGGAGCCCGGGTCGTCATCCATGGACGCGACCAGCTCGCCGGGCGCGCCCTGCTCCTGGTCCTCGTCCACCTGCCACAGCCGGGGCGTGGCCGTCATGTACAGCCGCCGCAGCGACGGGATCTTCTGGTTGTCGTGGACCACCGCCCACGGCTTCCCGATCCGCCCCGATGTCCGGTGCGCCTCGTCCACGACGATGAGATCCCAGGCGGTGAGGCCGGCGGTGTGCGCGCGCTCCAGCGTTCCGAGCCCGAGCGAGGCGTACGTGGCGTAGACGGTGACTTTCTCCAGTCCCCTGGTCCACTCCACCAGCTCGTCCACGTCCGTGGTGTTGGGGAAGGACACCTCATCCCCCCTCAGTGAGGACACCCCGATCATCGGCCCCCGGCGGCCCGCCTCGCGCCACGCGGCCTCGGTCTGCGCCAAGAGGTCCAAGCTGGGCACGAGGACCAGCACACGGCCCGCGCGCAGCTCTTCCGCGCTGCGGGCCGCGACCCTGGTCTTCCCGGACCCGGTCGCCATGACGACCTGCGTACGCAGACCCTTCTTCGGGAGCAGCGTTCCGGGCGGCGCCTCAAGGACGCGCCGGATTGCATCGACGGCTTCGCGCTGGTGGGCCCACATCTTCAGGGACATCGGCCTACTCCTTCGTTTGGTCGCCGTCGCGGGTGAGGCCTCGGTGCTCTGGTTCGGGCGTTGCGTGCAGGCTCTGCCTCGCGGCGGCCTTGCGGCGGCGGTGTTGGCGTTGTGCTTGGGCGCGGGCGCATTCGCGGGTGCAGTACTTGGTGCCGCTGGTGCGGTTTTGCCCGTACTCGGCGCGGCCGCGTTGGCGGACGTAGACGCGGCGGCAGGTCTCGTTGGCGCACTCTCGGATCGTGGCGTCCTCGGCGAGGTGGTTGTACAGCTGGAGGAAGGCGGCGGCGTAGATGGTTGGCTGGCGGTCGCTGAGCGTGCCGATGCCGACGCTGAAGACGTGCAGCGCGGCGTTCAGGGTTCGCTCCAGGTGCTGGAGCCTGAGGGAGATCAGGACGTCGCTGAGCTCCTTGAGGTCGCGGGGCCACGCGCCGCCCAGGTGTGGGTTCTCCGCGCGGAGGGCGGCGAGGTGGTCCGCGGTCACTCCGTCGGCGACAAGCTGCTCAAGGCCGCCTTCTTGACGGCAGGCGAGCCAGGTACTGATCGCCTTCTGGGCCTGACGGGCGTGGAGGCGGACCACGTCATGGTGCATCTCGCCGCCGACGCGGTCGGGGTGCTCGATGGCGAGGACGTCCTGAAGCAGCCTCATGTCCTCCTCGTCCCACGTGGCCGCCTCGAAAAAGCTGTCACCGAAGTGACCCCACCTGCTCATCCAGTCGGCAACGCTGGCCATGTCATCCAGGTCGAGGTCCATCAGCTCACGGAGGTAGAAGTCCTCGGGCAGTGGACCGGAAGGCTTCCTGGCAGGGAACTGCACGTCCCAGACGATCCAATCGCCCTCGACCCGAGCTCCGGCCAGCGGCGTCAACTCCGGTGACGGCACAGGAGTTCCAGGCCAGAGCGTAGGACGAAACCGTGAGTCTACGTATGACGCCATGGAGGGCATCATAGTCATGAAGGAGTGGCACGAAAAGCACGACCATTCGTATCACTCAGGGTGAACCGCGGAGAGGGACACACGTGGTGACGCAGTGGCAGGAACGGAAGCTCGTAGGCGACGCACACGAAGAACGCGTTGCCGCAGCCCTCCAAGCCCAGGGATGGACCGTGCAGCGCTGCGGACAAGGCACCTACGCACTTCCGATCCGCCACGCCCTGGCACGCACGGACTCCGCCCTGCGCCACTTCCCCGATCTGATCGCCGCCCGCGACGGGGAACTCGTCACCATCGACGCCAAGGACCGCATGCCCAGCACCCACACCGACCGCTACGCCATCAACAGCGCCACACTCACCGCCGGCCTGCTCTTCACCGCCGCGCACGCACCCACACCGCTGTACTACGTCTTCGGCGACCTGAAGGTGCTCACCCCAGCAGAAGTCCAGCACTACAGAACGCATGCCCGCCGGCATGCAAGCGGCGCCTGGGTCATGGTCGCCACAGACCAGGCCCACCGTTTCGAGGAGGTCTTCGGCATGCTCGCGAACCGCGCAGCCTGACCACTCCGACCAGTTGCGCTCCCGAGGGAGGACACAGTGCCGTCTGGGGTTGTGGCCGGCCGGGAGGAGCCGACCGTCGTGGTCGGCGGGTGGCTGGCCCTGTTCGGGGGTGGGTGGCCGGCAAGGCGAAATCGCTGCGGTGGGGCG
>NZ_MDCR01000507.1 GCF_001723055.1 Streptomyces niveus | reverse complement strand
GGTTGGAGTCGGTGGGGGTGCGGCCGGATGTGGTGGTGGGTCACAGTCTGGGTGAGTTGACGGCTGCGTGGGTTGCGGGTGTGCTGGATCTGGGTGATCTGCTGGAGTTGACGGCGGTGCGTGGGCGGTTGATGGAGTCGCAGCCGGGTGCGGGTGCGATGGCGGTGGTGCATGCGGATGCCGAGGCTGTCGTGGCTGCGATATCGGCTCATCCTGGGGTGGAGATCGCGGCGTTCAACGCGCGTCGATCGGTGACGGTCACGGGTCCGGCGGAGGCTGTGCAGGGTTTCTGTCAGGAGTCGGGCCTGCGCACGCAGCAGTTGACGGTCAGTCACGCGTTCCACTCGGCGGCGATGGAGGGAGCCGTCGCCCCCTTCGTCGAAGCAATGACCGCAACGAGACGGGCAGCTCCGGTGATCGGGTTCGCGTCGACCGTGACGGGCGGCTGGCATTCGGCCGACACGGCCACCGACCCCGACTACTGGGGCCGCGCCATCCGCGAGCCCGTCCGCTTCTCGCAGGCCGTTGCCGCACTGAGCGAGATCGGTGTGGGATCGGTGTGGGAGATCGGCTCCCACCCCCAACTGACCTCCCTCGCCCGCGCGTCGTGGGGCGAGACCCAGCCGACCTGGCTCAGCACGCTGCGCCGGGACCGCACCGATCAAGCCCAACTGCACGCGGCGGTAGCCGCGTACGTCAACCAGACCTCCGCCGACCTCGACTGGACCGGGCTGCATCAGCACAAGGGCCGGCGCACCACCACCATCCCCACCTACCCCTTCAACCGACAGCGGTTCTGGATCTCATCCGGCCCGCACGAGACCACGTCGAACCACAAGAACGAGACGAAGAGGCACCTGAACCATGGCTAGCGAATACGGACTCAAGCGACACTTCAACGGCGACGCGGCACGCCTGATCGGCGACAGGATCCGCGCCGCCCACCCCGAGTTCGACGTGGCGGGCTACGCGGCCGAGGTCGAGTCGCGCATCCCCGGCAAAGAACTGAAGGACCGAGTCCTCGTCCTGGCCGAGGGCCTGCGTACTCGTCTGCCCGCCGACTACACCGACGCCGTACCCATCCTCCTCACCGTCCTCGGCGACGAACTCGCCGAAGGCGAGGGCATGTTCAACTCCAGCTGGTTCCTGATGCCGGTCGCGCGATTCGTCGAGGAGTACGGTCTCGACCACCCCGATCTCTCACTGGACGCCATCGAGGCGATCACGAGGCGGCACACGGGCGAGTACGCGATCCGGCCCTACGTCGAACAGCACTACGCGCCGACGATGGAGCGCGTCGCCCTGTGGGCCCAGAGCCCCAGCCACAACGTGCGGCGCCTGGCCACCGAGGGCGTCCGTTCCCGCCTGCCCTGGGCCCGGACCCTGACCGTCTTCGTCAAGGACCCCCGACCGGTCCTGGCGATCCTCGAACCCCTGCGCAGCGACCCCTCCGAGTATGTGCGCAAGTCCGTCGCCAACAACCTCAACGACATCTCCAAGGACGCCCCCGACCTCGCCCTGGAGACCGCGCTGCGGTGGTTGGAGGAGAGCCCCACCCCCGAGACCAACTGGATCGTCAAGCACGGACTGCGCACCCTGGTGAAGAAGGGTGATCAGCGGGCCCTCGCCATTCTCGGGGCCACGGGCGGCGAGCATGTCCGCGTACCCCGGCTGAGCATCACCCCGCAGACGGTGACCATCGGGGACAGCCTCGTCATCAGCTTCGACATCGAGAACACCGACGACCGCGCGCACAGCATCGCCGTCGACTACGTGGTGCACCACGTACGCAAGAACGGGCGCAGCATCCCGAAGGTCTTCAAGCTCACCACCCTCGAACTCGGCCCCGGAGAACGGCGATCCCTGGAGAAGACCCATGCGATCAAGGAGGTGCAGACCCGCCGGTACTACGCGGGTGAGCACGCCGTCGACATCCAGGTGAACGGTCTCGTCCAAGCCACCGAGAGATTCGGCCTCCTCACATGACTGGTGTCAGCTCGATTCTCCGTGCTGCCGATCCGCTGGTCTCCCACCACCGGATCGGCGGCGTCCCGGTCTTACCCGCCGCCGCGCAGATCGACGCCATGCTGTCCGCCTGGGACGCCCGGCGCCCCGACTGCTGGTGGACCTTGGAACAAGTCGCCTTCCGGGCGCCGCTGTTGGTGGCGGGTGCCGGGGTCGAGATCGAGGTCGGCACGGCCGACGACGGCGGCTGCGCGCTCCGTTCCGTACGGTCCGAGCGCGGCGTGCCGGTCGTGCACAGCACCGCCCGGGTGTCCGGCAGCCCGTTGCCGCCGCCGCGCTATGTCGATGTGGCCGCGCTGCGGGCCGGGTGCACGGAGCAGGTGCCGTTGTCGGACGTGGCGGCGTGGCGCGAGGCGAGCGGGATCGAGTACGGGCCGGCGTACCGGGTGATCCGGTCGGCGCACCGGGGCGCGGGCCGGATGCTGCTGATGCTGCGGGCCGGGGACGAGCAGAGCGCGGCGCAGGCCCCGCCCTTCGTACCGCCGGCACTGCTCGACAGCGTCTTCCAGGCGCTCGGGATGCTCGACGCGGGGGCCGCCGGGGCGTGCCTGCCCTGGTACGTGGGGCGGCTCGTGGCCCGTCGCAGGATCTCCGGCACGGTGATCGCCCTGGTCGAGCGGGACGAGCCGGGCGACGGCGGGGGCAAGGGCGGCTCCGTACGGGGGCGGGCCACGGTCTGCAACCAGCAGGGGGAGGTGCTGCTGGAGCTGGAGCGCATCACCCTCAAGGCCGCCAAGCCGATGACGTCGCCAGTGTCCCCGGCGTCACCGGTCTCCTCGGCGACGCCCGCCGACTCCCAACAGGTACCCCGGGCAGTCCCGTTGACCGAGTCCGTCGTCTGGCGGAAGGCCGGCGTCACTCCTCCCGTACAACCGGCCGCGCCCGAAGGGCCCGTACTGGTCGTGTCCCCGCACGATCTCCGTCCACCGGATGGCGGTGTGCATCTGACCCCGGCGCAGTTGTCCGACGGGGGCCTCGACACGCTGGCGGACGACGCCGCCTTCCGGGACGTTGTATACGTGGCACCGTGTGGGCTGCGCGACGAGGCGCAGGTGACGCAGGCCCTCCAGGCGGTCTTCGCCCTCGTACGCCGACTCGCGGCGCGCCCGCCGATGTCCGACCTCCTGATCGTCACCACCGCCGCACACCAGGTGGCTGCGGAGGACGTCGTCGACCCCTTCATGAGCGCCCTGTGGGGCCTCGGCCGAACGCTACGCGTCGAGCATCCCCGTACCAGGATCCGGCTCGTCGATCTCGGCCCGGACGACGACGGCGCCGCCGCTGTCCTCCGGGAAGCACCCGGCCAGGACCGGCCGGAACTCGCCCTGCGCGACGGCGCCTGGTACGAGCCCTCCGTACAGCCGCAGCCACAGCCGGAGCAGCACCCGAGCACCGCCGACCACGCGGTGCGCTACGACGGCGGTCGGTTCCTGATCACCGGCGGCATGGGCGGCATCGGCCTGCGCGTCGCGGAGTTCCTCGCTGACGCGGGCTGCGCGCACCTGACCCTGGTCGGGCGCACCGTGCCACGGGACGGAGACGCCCGCGACCGTGTCGACCGACTCGAAGCGCGCTGCGACCTGAAAGTCGTGGCGGCGGACGTCCGCTCACTTCGCGAGGAACTGGCCGACGCCGCACGCTACGACGGGGTGTTCCACGCCGCCGGAGTCCTGCGCGACGGACTCGCGCGCAGCCTCACCCCGGAACAGGTGGACACCGTCCTCGGGCCGAAGATCGGTGGCGTACACGCGCTCACCGACCTGCTGGCCCGGCACGAACAGCCAGGTTTCGTCGCCCTGTTCTCCTCGGTCGCCGCCGTACGGGCGAACCTCGGCCAGAGCGCCTATGCCGCCGCCAACGCCTACCTGGAGGGCTACGCCGCCCGCCAACGCGCCGAAGGGCGGCCCTGGTTCAGCCTCGGCTGGGGCCTGTGGACCGTCGGCATGGGGGAGTCCATCGCCCCGAAGGCCGCCGCGCACGGCGTCCCGGCACTCACCGCCGACGACGGCATCGAACTGCTACGCACCGCCCTGATTCGACCGCCCGCGCACTACGTCCTGTCCGCCGCCGCTCAAGCGAAGGATGCACCCATGACTGCTGTCACACCGGAATCCGGGCTGTGGCCGTCCCTCACCCAGGCGCTCATCAACGTTCTGCATCTCGACCGGGTGTCCGCCGATGACGATCTGCTGGAACTGGGGCTCGACTCGATGATGGCGGTCGAGCTTGCGGCGGCGCTGACCGTCGACGGGCTCGACATCGACCCCATGGTGTTCTTCGAGCGCACCAACGTCGGCGCGCTGCTCGCCCATCTCGAATCGCTGCCCCGCACCGCTGCGGGTGCCGCCCCGACTGCCGCCCCGTTGCCTGCCTTTGCCCCCGCTCCCGCTCCTGCCCCTGCCCCTGTCCCGGCGCCCGTCCCCGTCTCCGCC
>NZ_MDCR01000506.1 GCF_001723055.1 Streptomyces niveus | reverse complement strand
CCCACCCACCCCGAGCCGGCCCCCGAGACCGCGCCGCAGGCAACCACGGTGCCCTGGATACTCTCGGGCAAGAGTGAACAGGCCGTGCGGGACCAGGCCCAGCGCTTGCTCGACCACGTAAGCGAGTACCCCGAGCTCCAGCCGGTCGACATCGCGTACTCGCTGGCCACCGCCCGTACCTCCTTCGAGCGCCAGGCCGTCGCGATCGGCGCCACCCATGACGAACTCGTCGACCACCTCCGCTCGCTGACCCAGGACCCCGGCACCGCCTTCCTGCACGGTCAGTCCCACTCCAAGAAGGTGGCCCTTCTCTTCACCGGTCAGGGCTCGCAGCACCCGGGCATGGGCCGTCAGCTCTACGACACGCACCCCGTCTACCGGGACGCGTTCGACGAGGTGACCGCCATCCTGGACCAGCACCTCCAGGCCGAACAGCCGGTCAAGGACGTCGTCTTCGCCGACGACCCCACCCTGCTCAACCAGACCCGCTACACCCAGCCCGCCGTCTTCGCCCTGCAGGTGGCCCTCACCCGGCTCCTCGTCGACGAGTTCGGCGTCTCCCCCACCCATCTCGTCGGCCACTCGATCGGCGAGATCTCGGCGGCACACACGGCGGGGATCCTCACCCTGGACGACGCCTGCCGGCTGGTCGCCGCGCGCGGCACTCTCATGCAGGCCCTCCCCGCCGCCGGCGCCATGATGGCCGTCGAGGCGACCGAGGAAGAGGTGCTCCCGCACCTCACGGAGCGGGTCGATATCGCCGCGGTGAACGGCCCGCGTTCGGTGGTCGTCTCCGGGGACGAAGCCGCTGTCATCGCCGTCGGCGAGGAGTTCGCCGGTCAGGGACGACGCATCCGCCGTCTCACCGTCAGCCACGCCTTCCACTCGCCCCACATGGACCCGATGCTCGGCGAGCTCCACGCGGTGGCCGACACGCTGACCTACCACGTGCCGCGCACCCCGCTCGTCTCCACCGTCACCGGCCGCCTGGCCGGCTCCGAGATCACCAACGCCACCTACTGGAGTGATCACGCCCGCAACGCCACCCGCTTCCACGACGGCCTCAACACGCTCCACGAGGAGGGCGTCACCACGTACATCGAGGTCGGCCCCGACGCCGTACTCGCCGCGCTGACCCGTGAAGCGCTGCCCGACGCCACCGCCGTACCGCTGATCCGGGCCAAGGTCTCCGAGCCGGCCAGCCTGCTCGACGGGCTCGTCCGGGCTCACGTGTCCGGCGCCACGGTCGACTGGGCGGGGTTCCTCGCACGACGCGGGGGCAGGAGCGTCGACCTTCCCACGTACGCCTTCCAGCGTCGCCGCCACTGGCTGGAGACCGCCGACCCCGTCGGTACGGCCGCCGGCCTCGGTCTGGAGTCCGCCTCCCACCCGCTGCTGGCCACGACCACCGAACTCCCGGACGGAACCGCCCTGTTCACGGGGCGGGTGACACTGGCCGACCACCCGTGGCTCAGCGACCACACCGTCATGGGAACGGTCATCCTCCCGGGCACGGCCTTCGTGGAGCTCGCGCTCCACGCGGCCGGGACGGTGGGTCTCGACGAGATAGCGGAACTGGTCCTGCACGCGCCGGTCACCTTCGGGTCCCAGTCCGCGGCCCTTCTCCAGGTGATCGTCGGACCTGACGACCCGTCGGCGGGCCGGGCCCTCACCATCAGGTCCCGTTCGGAAGAGGACCAGTCCTGGACCGAGAACGCGACCGGCACGCTCGGCGCACTGGTGGGGGTCTCCTGACCCCGGCAGGCAGCGCGAGGCCCTGACGCAAGCGCCTGAGGCCGCCCGCACCC
>NZ_MDCR01000505.1 GCF_001723055.1 Streptomyces niveus | reverse complement strand
ATCGTGGACCCCACCACCACTTGGCCAACAAGGAGTCCCCCGTGAAGCCGCTGCTCTGGTTCGTCATGATCGCCGCACTCGCCACGAACGTCTACGCGAGCGCGTCGGTGGACGACTCGACCACCCAGATCTGGGTGAACGTGACGTCGGGGGTGGTGTTCCTGGCCTCGGCGACCACCCTGTTCACACTCCGCCGCCGCACGTGACGTGCCGGCTCAAGGCCCCGCCAGGGAGCGGCTCGTAACCCGGCACCGGGGCAGCATCGTCCTGCATCCGACCCGCGAGATACTCCACGCCATTCGACCAGCCAGCCATGTGGGAACTCGGACTGCAGAACGATCCCATCGCCTCATTTCGATGGCTACGGGGGTTCGGTCAGCCATTCCCAGTCGCTGGACCTGGCACGCAGTCGCGTGAGCCCTTGTTCCAGGCAGTCACTGAGGCTTGAAGATTCGGCACGAATAAATCCTTGGTCACCCAGACCCGGACCCGACATTACCAACGTCCAAGGCTCCCCACCTTCCGCCATCCTCTCATCATCCACCTTGAGAATCACGGTGACGCCAGAGCGGCCCAACTTCTCCATGAGCTGCTCAATATTCATCTCTTTCGCTCCCATCAATAGCCCCTCAAGGCTGCCGAGATGTCACTGACGTCATGCAGCTGACCTTTACCTACCTTGTCGATGACACCTCGGAGGTCAGCGGAAGTGGGGCCACTCGTAACACCGTTCCGTTGCATCAACTGCTCAACGGTAGCCTGCGCAGTTCGCTTATTTCCGTTGTTGAACATGTGGCCTCCCGCAATATCCCTGATCACAACTGCCGACTTATCCCAGAAACTGTTGTAGCGACTGGCATTGGCCAGGGTGTTTGCTGGTGATCCGCTCAACAGCGTCTCCCCACCGAAACCGCGGTTAATAGCAGCGATCTCGTCCGGGCTGACACTCGCCTTGAACCCACCAGTCAGAGGGCAGTTGGAATTGTGTACGAGGACCGAAGTCTCGGCCGCCAGCACATAGTACGTATGCACATCCGCGACAGTCAGGTTGTACACCGACGCCTGCTGCGTCCAGCGCGTCACCGCCGTGATCTGGACGTGGGTGCCCGCGCTCGTGCGTAGCCACTGGCCCGGCTGGAGCGCCGTCGCCGTGATCCACTCGTTCAGGGCCGGGACCCAGAACGGGTGGCCGTCGGTCGCCGTGATCGAGGACGGCTTGGTGGACTTCTTGCCGTCCGTGTCGATCGTGACCTTGACCAGGTTCTTGGTGCCCTGGCCCTTGATCTCCGCCGTGACCGTCTTCGCGTACGTCTTGCCCGTCTTCGGGTCCGTGGCCAGGACCTTGTCGCCGGCCCGTACGTCCTTGATGGACTTCGCGGTGCCGTCCGCGAGAAGGACCCGGGTCTCCGGGGTGAAGCTGTTTCTGGTGCAGCTTCCCAGGCCGCCCGCCCGGCCTCCGCCGGCCGCGCTCACGGCCATGGCTTCGACCATGAAGCCCGCCGCCATCGAGCCGAACTTCGCCTGGAGTTCCTTCGGGCAGTCCCCGGTCTGCTTGCAGGCCCACAGGGCCCAGTAGCCCAGCTGTTGTTGCGCCCCGGCCGGATTCTCGTCGGCATTCGTGGGGTCGTCCAGGAACAGCGCCAGACCCCCCTTGGTGTTACGGGAGTTGTCCAGGAACTTGTAGAACCGCTGCGTGAACTCCTTCTTCCCGTCCCAGTCCGTCGGGACGACGACCGTCGGGTACACGATGGTCGTGTTCGTCCCGACGACCGACCCGTTGCCGTTGATCCCCGAGCCGACCGCGAACTGCCGCCGCGGATCCGGCGCGTTCTTCGCCTGGACGTAGCGGACCGGGTTGTTCTTGCCGATGCCCGTGCCGCCGATCGCGACGCCCGCGCCGCACGACTCCGGGCGGCACAGGCCGGTGGGGTCCGAGGACGTCACCGGGTTGCTGCCGGCGTACGTGTAGCCGTGCAGCGACTCCGAGTCGGTCAGGTTCATCAGCGGGTCGACGCTGATGAAGCGGCCGACCAGCGGGTCGTACTCGCGGGCGCCGAGGTGGACCAGGCCCGTGTCCGCGTCCTTGGTGCCGCCGACGAAGCCCTTGTCGCCAGCCCAGTTGGTGGGCTGCGTGCCGCGCGGGGCGCCGAAGATGGTGGTCTTGCGGCGGGTGACCTGCTGGGCGGCGTCGGAGGTGACCTGGGTGGTGCCCGTCCCGTGGTGGTCGCTGAACAGGAGCGTCAGCTTCGTACCCTTGCGGACCGCGATCGGGTCCGCTCCCGCGCTGTAGTAGCGGGTGCCGGTGACGACGCCGTTCTTGTCCTGGTGGAGTTCGTTGCCCTCGGGAAGGTAGAGGGTCGTGCCGGTGGAGTCCGTACGGATCATCCGGCTGCCCGCCGTGTCGTACAGGTAGCCGCTGGCGGCGGCGCCCTGGGTGACGGACCGCAGATGGCCTTCGTCGTCCCACGTCAGACTCTGCGCGGCGGCGGCGCCGATCTTGCGGCTCTCGGTGTTGCCCGCGCCGTCGTACGTGAAGGTCGCCTCATGCGGGTTGGTGCCGGTCTGCGTGACCTTCGGCAGGTTGTGCGTACCGGCCTCGGGAGCCGCGTACGTACGCACGGTGTCGGCGGTGGGCCCCGACGGCGTCTTGTGCTGTGTCTCCGTCCTGCGGTTGCCGACCGCGTCGAAGGTGTAGCTGGTCCAGTACGCGTCCTGCCCGCCGACCACGGACGTGGACGGCGCGGCGGCGCACTGCTCGCCGGTGTTGGTCCACGCCTCGGTGACGCGCCGCAGCGCGTCGAGGCTGAAGCACTGGGTGTCCGTGGTGCGCGTGCTGTCCTGCCCGTAGGCGGTGGCCACCGAGGTGACGTTGCCCGCGGGGTCGTAGGCGTACTTGGTGTCGTCGATACGCTGCGGCGCGACCTCTCGGTCGGTGTACGCGCGGGTCAGCGCGCCCGTGTGCTCGTCGTACTCGCTGGTCGTCCACAGATGTTCGCCGAACTCGCCGTACTCCTGGCGGGTGTTGCGCCCGTAGTGGTCGTACGTGTTCCCCGACACCAGCGCCGCGTCGGGCACCCCGACGGTGCTGGGCAGCCCGGTGACCGGCGTGTACGTGCTGCTGACCCGCTCCGCCTTCAGGTCGCCCATCGCCGGCTGCTCGACCCGCGTCACCTGGCCGGTGTTGACGTTGTACGCGGTGGTCCACTTGTACGTGCCGGCCAGGGCGTCGTCTCCGGTGCCCTCGCCGTCGGGGATGGTGACCTGGGTGAGGACCGGCTGGTAGAGCGAGTTGTACGAGGTGATCGCGGACTCGTACGCCTTGCCGCCGATCCAGCGCGTCGCCTTGGACAGCTGCCCCTTGGCCGGGGTGTCGTAGGTCCAGCCCGCCAGCGCGGTGGAGCCCTTCTTCAGGGCGGTCCTGCGGCCGAGGTCGTCGTAGTCGGTGTGCAGCGTGATGCCCCGTGCGACGTCCGTCGTGTCGGTGGGACGGTCGCCCTTGTCGTAGGCGGTGGTGGTGACGCCCTTGTCCGGGTCGTCGACCTTCGTCTGCCGGCCCCGGACGTCGTACGTGTACGTCCACTTGGCGCCCGACGGGTCGGTGACCTGCTCCAGCAGTCCCCGCTCGTCGTGGGCGTAGGTGATGGACTGCGACTGGGTGCGAGCGGCGTCGGTGTACTGCTTCACCTCCGTCGTACGTCCGAGCGCGTCGACCACCTCGGTGGTGGCGGTGCCGCCCTTGGGCGGGACGACCGTGGTGGTGTCACCGGTGTAGCTGGTGGTGGTGCGCTTGGTCTCGTCCCCGAACTTGCGGGCGATCACCGCGGTGACCCGGCCGGCGCCGTCGTACAACGTGTCGCTGGAGGACGGGTACTTCAGCTCCTGGCCCGTGACCGCGACCGCCTCGGGCGCCCCGTCGGCATAGTAGACCCCGGACTCGCGCCAGGTCAGTCCGCGCGTGTCGTAGAAGGTCTCGTTCACCAGACGGCCGGAGCGGTCGGGTGACAGCGCCTGCGTCTGGAAGGGCCGCAGCAGACCGTCGGAGAAGGCGTACGACGCCTGGTACTGCGAGTCGTGTGTGAGCGACTTGGTGGTGGTGACGACCGGGCCGTCGCGGCGTACCAGGTAGTCGAACGTGTGGTTGGGCGAGTCCGGGTACGTGGCGGCGGACCGGCTGGGGATCCACACCTTGGTCACCCGGCCGAGGGCGTCGTACGCGGTCGTGGTCACCTTCGTGTTCGCGTCGGTGACCTGGGTCGGCTGGCCGCGCAGCGGCTCCAGCACCGTGGTGGTGGTGTGTCCGAGCGGGTTGGTCACCAGCGTCTGGGCCGGCACCTCGCCGGTGGCCGGGGTGTACGCGGTGGTCGTCGTCTTGCCGTACGCGTCGGTGGCGGCGAGCGCGCGGCCGTAACGGTCGTAGCAGAGCTCGGTCTTGGCCGTGCCGCAGGTGCTGGGGACGGAGGCGCTGGTGTCGTAACCGCTGCCCGCGCCGTTGATCCGCTCGGTCCTGGTGACCAGGCCCTTGGACGGCGTCGCGCCGAACGCGCCGTTGTCGTAGGAGAAGCGGATGTCGTCGATGACGTCGTCGGGCCGGGTGACGGTGGCCCCGCACTCCTTGGCGACGGTCTCGGTCCGGGAGAGGAGATTCAGCAGCCAGGTCCCGGTGTTACGCGCGTACGTGCTGGTGGTGCACTTCTCGTCGCCCGTCTTCGCCGTGTCTCCCGTCTCGGAGATCGACTTGACCATGCCGCGCTCGTCGAAGTCGGTGGTGCTCTGTGTCGTACGGGTACCGGTCGACGTGGTGGTCCTGGTGGACACCTTCTGCGTGTCCGTCATCCGGGCTTCCAGCGCGGGCAGTCCCGTACGCGTGCGGGTCGCCGACGGCGCGGAGCGCCACGGCGTGTACGACGTGGCGGAGACCAGCTTGTCCGTGTCGTCCCCGTCGTACGTCAGCGTCTCGCGGGGCTTTCCGGCGAACTCCTCGCGGTCGGTGACGATCGCGCCGGTGGAGTCCTTGACGTCCTTGCCGTCGAGGCCGCGGAAGTACCGTCCCTCGGTGAGGGTCCTGGCGTCGAAGCCGGTACCGGTGCGGATCTGCACCCGGCCGTAGCCGCGGGACACGGAGTACGAGCGGTCGTCGGCCTTCGTGAACTCGTCGGTGCTCTTGGACCAGGCCGCGCCGTCGAGATACGCGTAGGACGTCACCTTGTCAGGTGTCGCGGCCAGGTTGTCGCCCTCGGTGACCTGGGTGACGACGTAGGCGTTGAAGTAGTCGTCCTTGGCCGTCTCGCCTTCGAAGGCCCACTTGAAGTGGTAGCAGCGGCTGGTGTTCGTGGCGTCCTTGGCCGGCAGGGTGGTGGCGGTGCAGTCGGGCTGCGAGTACGTGGCGGCGATGGTGCCGCCGGTCTCGGTGGTGATCTGGTAGACGCGCAGCCGGATGAACGGGGCCAGTCCGTCGCCGAGTTTGTCGACCCGGTTGGCCTTCTGTTCGCCGGCGAACGTGACCGGCGGAAGCGAGACGCTGCCGCCGGCCTTGCCGGTACGGGTGATGGACTCCAGCCACATCGGGGTGGATATGCCGTCCCCGGAGGCGGGGAAGCCCTGCTTGAGCGACCAGGAGTCGACGTCCTTGTACGCGCCGCCGGTCAGCACCTTGGTGGTGATGGAGGTCAGCCGCTTACGGGTCCAGAAGCTCGGCGAGAACTGGTCCTTGCACTCGGTCGCCTCCGACTTGCAGTACAGGTCGAACGGCACGTCGGGCCAGTTCTTGGCCTGGCTCTCGTCGAACGTGGTGCAGGTGGTCAGGCACCGCTCGTCCACACCGAAGTGGACCTGGCCCATCGCCTTGGTGTCGTACGCGTCGCCCGCCCGCAGGCCGTAGTCGATGTGGTCGAGGTAGCTGCCGCGGTCGTACGAGGTGACGGTGGCCTTGCCGGTCGTCTCGGAGACGTTGCGGCCGTAGTTGTTGGACTCGCTCTTCCAGTAATAGGCCATCGCGTTGCCCCGCGGGTCCACCACGTGGTCGAGCTGCCAGCGCCACGCCTGCTGGCACCACGCGTCGGCGAAGTCGGCCTGGTAGCAGGGCTCGCCGGAGTGGTTGCCGAACACCGGCACCGTGGAGGTGGAGTTGGTGACCGGGTCGTCCGCCGCGCTGCCGTTGTCGCTCCAGCCCGGCAGCCGGTTCAGGCCGAAGAAGTACTGGGTGCCGTCGGTCGTGGTGATCTTCCAGTGCTCGCCCGAGCCGTCGACACCGGCCGTGCCGCCGTCACCGTTGGACGCGCCGGTCAGCTTCTCGACCTTCTCGCCCGAGTCGGTCGCCGGGTGCCAGCCCTTGCCGTCCTCGTGCACCAGCTCCGTGCTCTTGCCGCCCAGCGACAGGGTGACGTTGTCGTTGTACCAGCACAGGTCACCAACCCTGGTGGTGTTGGTGCCGTCCTTCTTGTCGTCCTCGCACGACTTGTAGCGGCGCTCGATGTAGCCGGGCTCCCAGGACCAGCCGTCGCCGATCCAGGACGGCCGGTTGTTCGACGCGGCGGTCCGGCCGTCGACCGACTGGGAGCTGTAGCTCAGGTTGATGGACGGCTGAAGACCGCCGGGCACCTCGGGCACGCCGATCGGGTGGGCCCAGTTGAACGAACCCGACGCGCCGCCGGCCGACCAGGACCCGGACGGCTCCAGCGAGGTCGCCCCGTAGTCGCCGGTCGGACCGGCGGCGGTCGCGGCGGCGGCCAGGACGGTCGGCGCGGAG
>NZ_MDCR01000504.1 GCF_001723055.1 Streptomyces niveus | reverse complement strand
TGCCGGGAAGGGGACGGCGCATATCCCGGCACATCTTCCGCATCCTTACCAATGAAGCCAGCAACCGAAAGAAACGGGGCAACCGGCCCCGGTGTACGGCTCCGCCGGCAGGACAACCGCTGAACGGCGGACCGTACCGATACGGCGGCACCGCTCGAACGAACGAACCTGCACCGCGCTGCGAACTCCAGGCCCATCTCGACCAATACGGCCGGGAAGACTGGCCTGGCGTTCACCAGCCCGCCCCCACTCGACAGTTCACCCGGTGCACGCGGGTCCCGAGCGCTCTGGTCAGTCCGTGGTCCGGAACAGTATGAGAAGCCGGGCACGCTGCCTGGCACCGAGGCCCTGGATACGGCGCTTCTCGGAAATCTCCAGATCGGTGAGCAGCTGACCGGCGCGGATGGTGCCGATGCCGGGGAGTGATTCAAGGACACGGCGCACCCGGAGCTTGCCGACGATGTCGTCCTCGCGGGCGAGCAGGTCGGGGAGTGGCAAGGCCCCTGATTTGAGAGCGGCCATCAGATCCGCGCGTTCCCGGCGGACCGCCAACGCCTTCTCCAGTGCCTCGGCCCTCTGTGACGGGGTCAGTGCGGGCAGTGCCATGGGTATCGCCTTCCCTTGCTCTACGGCTGAGGCATCCTCATCTTCCCTCAGGGCCATTCACCCACAACGGTAATGACAATTGTGGGGGTTGACTGCTCATTGGGTGTTTTAGCCGCACTCCTCTCGATCGTGAAGCCAGTCGCGTCGCGTCCCGGCTCTGGCTATCGCGTCGATCACAGCCACGTGCAGGACGTTCTGGAAGTAGTCGCGGCGTCCGGCACCGCCCTGCCGCACCGGACCCTGTCCGCCCTGCAGGCAGCGTCCCGAAACCCCTGACCCCGTTCCCTGGAGCCACACCCACCACATGCCCCCTCTTGACCTGCCAGAACAGTCCCAGCAACTCCGCGATCTGGCACGGGAATTCGAGTCCCTGCGCGCACGCGTGCGCAGCGTCTCCTACACCCCCGGCACCGACGCCCTTCGCCAGATCAGCCCGCTCCTGCTCAAAACACAGGACCTCACCGCCACGCTCCTCGTCCGCCTGGGCGCCCTCGACAACAGCCCCTACACCAGCGTCCCCGGCAGCCACGCCAGCCTGGAATGCCTGTCCGCGCTCGTGATCGCCTCCACCCAGGCCGGCAACGACCTCGCCAGTGCCCTGCACGCCAACCCCCTTCAAGGCGCGGCGTTCCCCGGCTATCCGGCGTACTCCGAGTCGGACCGCGTGGCCCGCCACGCCACGGCCATACCGCTCATGACCGGCCACCTCACCGACGCGGTCCACCAGCTCGACCTGAGCGCCACCGGGTGCCACTACGTCGCCACCGGCATCACCCGCGACCTCGCCGACGCACAAGCCAACCAGGCGAAGTCCGCTCAGATGGATGCCGGTCTCGCACTCAGCCCCGCCCAGTACGACGCTCTCCAGGCCCTCAGCCTCGGGCAAGGAAAACTGTACGAAAGTCTGCAGCGAGGGATGGGCGTGACCCGCGTCGCCACCCACGACGGCACCCGTATCTCCATCGCCACCTACCGGGCCCTCGACAAACACGGACTCGTCACCGCGGACACCAGCACCTCCCTGTTCCACGGACAGAAGATCACCGTCACCGACCACGGGCAGCAGGCCCTGGCACAACGGCGCCCCGCGGCCACTCCGGCGACCAGCGCCATGACTGCACCCAAGCCCCCCGTAGTACAGGAGCGCGCCGGTGACGCCTTTCGGGCCCGAGACCCGCTGACCACAACTCCCCGGAGACCATCACGACTTCCGACACCCTGACCGCGCACGACCTCGCCCTCGCGCTCGCCGCCCACCTCCACCCCGACGCCGCCCCTCGCGACGTGACCGTCCTCTTCAGCGCCCGGCCCCAGGCACCCATCGAGTTCCGCCACCGCGGGCGCGGCGGGCCCGTCACCGGCGTCGCCCAGGAACTGCACGCCCGCCTCTTCGGCCTCCCGGTGGACGACGCCCCACTGCCCACCGCCCTCGACGCACTCCTGCAGGCCACCCACACCGCCACCAGCCCCGAGCAGCGCACCGCGGTCCTGCACCAGCTCGCCGACCAGCTGCGCAACGCCACCGAGATCATCCAGCGCCACCAGGACCAGGCCCACTGGGACCGGCTCCCCGACGACATCGCCCAACAACTGCGCCACGCCCACGACCAGGCCCAGCAGCTCGCCGAGACCCTCGACCGCGTCGCACCCGCCTTCAGCAACCCGCCCACCACGAACATCACGCCGGGCCCAAAACAACAGCGCGAACCGCTCCACCGGACGGTCGCTCCAGCCCCCGCCCCTACGCCACCGGCCAGCCGGCGCCACTGACACCCGGGCGACAACGCGCCGACGGCTTAACCCTCCTCACCGTCGCGGTGGTCCCGACCACGGCCCGCCGAACCGTCGCCCAGCGCCACCACACCCGGCCGCAGACCCCGGCGGCACCCGGTGCTCCACCACCGGACATGCGAAAGCCCCGCACGCAAGCCCCAAGGAGGGGAAGCCCGGCGTACGGGGCCAACGGACAGCCCGCCGGGGGGCAAGGCCCGAAGTACCCGGCATACACCTGCCACAGGGACCAACGAGCCCACACCCGAACAGTCACCGATCACCCCACCGCAGGAACTCCCGTGACCAGGGTGGCCGGCCCCCGTGGCTTGACCCACCTGTCCGCTCCGGGACCCGCACCGGACAAGGCCGACCCCAGCCCGAACACGACACCGGCCAAAGCCCCTCCACCCGACCACGACACCACCCGCCGCAAGGACGCACTATTCCCCCTGCTCCCGTATTCAGATCTATCTCGCTCGGCGCCGGAATCCAGTCCAGCGCCATGCTCGCCCTTTCCGCCGAAGGAAAACTTCCGAAGGTCGACTACGCAATATTTGCCGACACCGGATGGGAACCGAAAACTGTCTACGATCACCTAGACCGCCTGGAACGGGAAATAGCCCAGCTGGCAGGCATCCCAATCTTCCGCGTCTCCTCCGGAAACATACGCGCCGACGCACTGGACGCGGATCACCGGTTCGCTTCCATGCCGCTTCATATCCTGAACAAGGACGGCAGGGCCGGAATGACGAGACGGCAATGCACCGGGGAATACAAGATAAAGCCGATCAAGAAGAAGGTGCGTGAACTCCTGGGTTACCCGTACCCGGCGCGTATCCCCAAAGGTGTGTTCGTCGATCAGTGGGTCGGCATCTCCACCGACGAATTCCACCGCGCCAAGGACGCCGACGTGAAATACATGCGCAACCGGCACCCCCTCATCACCGATATGAACTGGTCCCGGTCCGACTGCGTCCGCTACCTCACCTCCCTCGGGCTCGCCGACACCCCCAAGTCGAGCTGTCTGGGGTGCCCGTTCCACGGCAACGCCCAGTGGCGGCACATCCGCGACACGAGCCCCGAAGAGTGGCAGGACGTGGTGGAGTTCGACGCCGCTATCCGTAAGGGCAACGCCCGCGCGAACGCCTCCGGCAACCACCTGCTCGGGCAGGCGTTCCTGCACCGCTCCCGCGTCCCGCTCTCCGACGCGCCGATCGACCACGTCACGGCCTCCGAATGGGCCGCCCGCCAACAGCAGCTCGGCGACGGTGGAACACCCGAGGCGGACGAGGCGGAGCACGGGGCGGCCGACGGGTGTTCACCGTGGGCCTGCCGAGGTGAAGTCGAGCCGGTGCAGGGCGACTTCGGGCTGGCTTCTTGATCCTGGACCTGTTCGCGGGTCCCGGCGGCTGGAGCCGTGCCCTGTCCGTGCTCGGCGTACGGGACGTCGGACTGGAATGGGACCAGTGGGCGTGCAAGACCCGTATGTTGGCCGGTCAGTTGACGGTCCGTACCGACGTGGCGATGTACCCAGTGTGGCCCTTCCTCGGCCGGACGTACGGGCTGATCGCCTCGCCGCCGTGCCAGGCGTGGTCGATGGCCGGCAAACGCCTCGGCCTCCTCGACCAGCCGCTGGTCCACCAAGCCGTCGCCGACCTGGCCCAGGGGCGCGACACCCGCGAACGGCTCCTCGCCTCCTGCCAGGACGAGCGGTCCCTGCTGGCGGCCGAGCCGATGCGCTACCTCCACTCCCTGAACACGGTGGACGAGCCGGAATGGGTGCTCATGGAGGAAGTGCCGGACGTACTGCCTTTGTGGAAGCAGTACGCCGCGATCCTGCGCCGGTGGGGATTCTCCGTCTGGACCGGCATCCTGAACGCCGCCGACTACGGGGTACCGCAGACCCGGAGGCGGGCGATCCTGCTCGCCTCCCGCGTACGGACAGCCGAACCACCGGCACCGACCCACGCCCAAGCCGCCGAGCCCGAGAGCCTGTTCGGGCCTGGCCGCGCCCAGTGGGTGTCCATGGCCACCGCGCTCGGCTGGGGCGCCACCGACCGCCCCGTGCCCACCGTCTGCGCCGGCGGCGGACCCGGCGGCGGACCCGAACCGTTCCCCTCCGGCTCCCGTAAGACGTTGACCGACGCCCGCGACCGCGGCACCTGGACCCCACGGGCAACCTGGGGCCCGTCGTCGCCCCAACGGGAAGTCGCTGGTCGGCCCGCACCGTCCAGCACACGGGGTGACCATCCCGTCGAGGAACCGGTGGCAGCCGGAACGCACCGCTGGTCGTGGTCATTGCGCAGCAACAACCAGGCCAACGCGACGATCCGGTCGCTCGCCGAGCCGGCGGGGACGCTGTTCTTCGGACACCGCGCCAACGAATGCGTCTGGGTGCCCGAGCCCTCAGAAGCCCGTCGGGCAGACGGCGGGCAGCTGGTGGTGCCGGAGTCGATCCGGATCACCGCCCGCGAGGCCGGGCTCCTGCAGACCTTCCCCGCCGACTACCCGTGGGCCGGCAACAAGGGGCAGCAGTTCTCGCAGATCGGCAACGCCGTTCCCCCGTTGCTCGCGGCCCACCTGCTCGCCCCGCACCTTCAACTCCCCCTCAACCCGGACAACTTCACGCTGGCCGCCTGATGCCCCGAACCCCCGACCCCATCGAGGACAGCGACGACTTGCTCGCGCCACCGCCTCCGCCTCCGGTGGTCCACGTCGAGCAGGCACTCCTCGGCGCGCTCCTCCTCGAACCCCACCGTGCCGCCAACCTGACCGGCATCACCCCCGAGGCGTTCTCCACCGCCGGACACGCCGCGCTGTTCACCGCGATCCGCACCCTGCCCGTCCCCGACCCGGCCCAGCACGCCACGACCACGACATGGCTCAACCAGGTACTCACCGCCGCCGGAGAGCAGACACGCGGACTGACCACCGCCTACCTGCACCACCTGATCCAGCTCTGCCCCCAGCCCCGGCACGCTCCGGCGTACGCGCGAATCATCGAAGCGGAACACGCCCGGCGCCTCCTGCGCGCCGCCGCCCACCGGCTCATCCACACCGCCCTGGACACCTCGCTCCCCCACCGCGTGGCCACCACCCTCGCCGAAGCCGGCGCCCTCACCACCGTGGTCGACACCATCGCCACCCGATTCCCGCCCCACCC
>NZ_MDCR01000503.1 GCF_001723055.1 Streptomyces niveus | reverse complement strand
ACAACTCCCGTCCGGCGCCCCGGCCGCAAGGGACTTGACGGCGGGGGCGCCGGACGGGAGTTGTGGGAGCAGGGACGTCGGAGCCTGCCGGACTCAGGCCGTCTCGGGGGACTTCTCCGTCTCGGCCGCGAGCTTCGCGAGCAGCTCGTCGTAGATACGGGCGAGCCCCTTGGGGGCGAACGTCCTCTCGAAGAAGCCGCCGATGCCGCCCGCGCCGTTCCACACGCTGGTGACGACGGCCTTCGAGCGGCCCTCGCCCGCCGGGGTGACCACCCAGGTGGTGACCATCGAGGAGTTGCGGTCCTTCTCCACGAGCTGACCGTCCGTGGGCTCGGTCACCTCAAGGAGGCAGTCGCGGATGCGCTTGCTCGTCGCCTGGAGCTTCCAGTGGACGAGAGTCCCCTCGCCGTCGCCGCCCTCGCGGACCTCGTACTCACTGAAGTGGGCGGGCAGCACCTTCGGGCGGACGTCCTGGTAGTCCGCCAGCGCGTCGAACACCGTCTCCGCGTCCGCCGCGATGATCCGCTCCGTCGTGGCTTCGACCTGCGCCATGGCTTCCTCCAGCATTCGGTTCTCCGGGCGGCCAGCCAACCATCTCCACGGGGCGGGCCCAAATCGGGGGCCCGCTCCACGGCTTGCGCGCGCCGGTCACCACTCGCTGATGACCGGCTCGTCCGGTTCGTGCCGCCGCCAGGCCTCGTTGAGGCGTCCGAGCCGGTCGGTGGCGGCGATGCCACGCAGGGAGGAGACCCTGCCGCCGTCGACCTCGAACGCCACGATGCCCACGACGCGGCCGTCGACCACGGCGAGCACGGCGGGGGAGCCGTTGACCCACGCGACGTGCAGCGCGGGCGAGCCGCCGGCCAGCCGCAGCTTGGCGGGAGTGGACTTGAAGCCGGCCCGCACGAAGGAGGCGACCCGCTCGCGCGTGGTGAACCGCAGCAGCCGCCTGCCCAGTCCGGCGGCGTCCGAGACCGCCCTCACGTCGTCGGTGAGCAGCGCCACGAGCCGTTCGGTGCGCCCGGATGTGGCGGCGGCGAGGAACTCCTCGACGACCCGGCGCGCGGCCTCGGGGTCGGCCTCGCCGCCCCGACGGCGCTCGGCGGCGACCCGGATCCGGGCCCGGTGGGCGTGCTGCTGACTCGCGGGCCGGGTGATGTCGAGGATCGCGGCGATCTCGGCATGGCTGTACGAGAACGCCTCACGCAGGACGTACACGGCCCGCTCGACCGGCGAAAGGCGCTCCAGGACGGCCAGCACCGCCAGGGACACCGATTCGCGCTGCTCGAAGGTGTCGGCGGGGCCGAGCATCGGATCGCCGTCGAGGAGCGGCTCGGGCATCCAGGCACCTGCCGCCCGCTCGTGGCGCACCCGCGCCGAGCGGAGCCGGTCGAGACAGAGGTTGGTGACGACCTTGGTCAGCCACGCCTCCGGCACTTCGACCCGTTCGCGGTCGGCGGCCTGCCAGCGCAGGAACGTGTCCTGCACGGCGTCCTCGGCGTCGGCGGCCGAGCCGAGCATCCGGTAGGCGATCGAGGCCAGCCGGCCCCGGCCGGCCTCGAACCGATCGACGCTTGCGCTGTCCATGCCCATGCGAATCAGCCTAGAGGCGCGTTGTCGATGGGGCCGGATCAGGGGGCGCCCGCGGTCGGGGGCGCGATCGGCAGGACGGCGGGGCACGGTGCCGGGACGGCCGCGCATGGCGATCATGGGAACAAGTGTTCTATTCTGTGGCCAGTACAACTGAGGAGGCGCACATGCGCTGGGACAACCTGGCCGAGAACCCCACGTCGGCCCGCGACGCGGCGCTCTTCGGTACGGACGCGGTGACCACCAGGACCTTCGACACCCCCGAGTTCCGGGGCATCACCTTCCACGAGATCCGCGCCCGTTCGATCGTGAACCGGGTACCCGGCGCGTCCCGGATGCCGTTCGAATGGACGGTCAATCCGTACCGGGGCTGCTCACACGCGTGCGTGTACTGCTTCGCCCGTAAGACCCACAGCTATCTGGACCTGGACACCGGTATCGGCTTCGACTCACAGATCGTGGTCAAGATCAACGCGCCGGAACTGCTGCGCCGCCAGCTCGCGTCGCGCCGCTGGCAGGGCGCGCACATCGCGATGGGCACGAACGTCGACTGCTACCAGCGGGCCGAGGGCCGCTACCGGCTGATGCCGGGCATCATCTCGGCGCTGCGCGACCACGCGAACCCCTTCTCCATCCTCACGAAGGGCACGCTGATCCTGCGCGACCTCGAACTGCTGCGGCAGGCCGCCCAGGTCACGGACGTCGGCGTGTCCGTCTCCGTCGGCTTCACCGACGAAGGGCTGTGGCGCACGGTCGAACCGGGCACGCCCTCGCCGCAGCGCCGCCTCGACGCCGTACGCACCCTGACGGACAACGGCATCGGCTGCGGGGTCCTGATGGCCCCCGTCATCCCCTTCCTCGGCGACGGCGCGGACCAACTGCGGGCCACGGTACGGGCGATAGCCGCTTCCGGGGCGACGTCGGTGACCCCGCTCGTGCTGCATCTGCGGCCGGGCGCGCGCGAGTGGTTCATGCGGTGGCTGCGGGAGCACCACGCGTATCTGGTGCCGCGCTACGAGCGGCTGTACGCGGAGGGGGCGTACGCGCCCAAGTGGTACCAGCGCCGCATCACGCGCCAGGTCCACGAACTGGCGGACGAGTTCGGCATCGGCCCGGCGGGGCGGGAGGGCCGGCGGCGGGTGCTGGTCCCGGAGCGCGACGTGGCGCCGGAGCCGGAGCCGGGGCCGACGCAGCTCACGCTGTTGTAGCGCCGGGGGTGCGATCATCCACGGCATGACAGTGATCGAGGTCGTACGGGGCGACATCACCCGCCAGGACACGGACGCCATCGTCAACGCGGCGAACGAGTCGCTGCGCGGCGGGGGCGGGGTGGACGGAGCGATCCACTGGGCGGCGGGCCCCCGGCTGGCCGAGGCGGGCGCGGCGATCGCACCGTGCGCCCGGGGCGACGCGAAGGCGACCCCGGCCTTCGACCTCCCCGCGCCGATCCGCCACGTGATCCACACGGTGGGCCCGGTCTGGAAGGGCGGTGACCGCGACGAACCGGCCGTCCTGGCGTCCTGCTACCGCCGCTGCCTGGAGGTGGCGGACGAACTGGGCGCCAGGAGCGTCGCGTTCCCGGCGATCTCGACGGGCGCCTTCGGATTCCCGCCGGCCCGCGCGGCCACCATCGCGGTCACCACACTGCGCTCCACGCCGACGTCGGTGGCCCGGATCCACCTGATGGCGTTCGACACGGAGTCCCACCGCGTACTGACGGCGGCGAACGGGGCGCCGTAGCGCCCCGGAAAATCCCTCGTCCGGTGTGGCCGGTGTCCGACAGGATGGTGGGTATGACTCGACTCACCCACGTGCACTCCCCCGCCGGCGTCGCCCCCGGCACCGGATACAGCCATGTCGTCTGGGGCACCGGCCGGTTCGTCGCCGTGTCCGGGCAGTGCGCCTTCGACGGTGACGGGCAGGTCGTCGGGGAGGGCGACGCCGGGGCGCAGGCGCGGCAGGTGTTCGAGAATCTGCGGCGCTGCCTCGCCGAGGCGGGCGCGACCTTCGACGATGTCGTGAAGCTCACGTACTTCGTGACCGACGTCGCGCACCTGCCCGCCGTGCGCGTCGCGCGCGACGAGGTGATCGACACCGCGCGGCCCCCGGCCAGCTCCGCCGTCCAGGTCGCCGCGCTGTTCCGTCCCGAACTGCTCGTCGAGATCGAGGCGTTCGCGATCCTCCCCGAGGACGCCTGAGCCATGGGCCTGCTCGTCCGGGCGATGACCGCCGACGACTGCGACGCCGTCGCCGCCGTGCGGATCGGCGGCTGGCGGTGGGCGTACGCCGGGTTGATGCCGCAGGCGTACCTGGACGCGATGAGCGTCGAGGAGGACGCGGCGGATCAGCGCACCCGCCTGAACGGCGGCACCGGCAGCCGCGTCGTGAACGTCGTCGCCGAGCGCGCCGGCGCCGTCGTCGGTTGGGGCTGCCTCGGTCCCTGCCGCGACCCCGATGTCCCCGACGGCGCCGGTGAGCTGTACGCCCTGTACGTACGCCCGGAGCACGTCTCCACCGGCGTCGGCCGCGCGCTGGCACGGACGCTGGTGGAGCGCGCCGTCGTGGACGGCTTCTCGTCGCTCGTGCTCTGGGTGCTGAAGGAGAACGACCGCGCCCGGCGCTTCTACGAAAAGGCCGGTTTCACACCTGACGGCGCCGAGGAACCCTTCGACGCCGGCGGCGCCTCCGTGCCCGAGGTGCGCTACACCCGCTCCCTCACGCGAGCCGGCTGAGCGCCTCCGACGCCGCGCCGGACAGCCGGGGGTGCGCACGCGCCGCCCGGAGCAGCGGCAGCGCCCGCCGGTCGCCGAGCCGCCCCAGTCCCTCGACGCACGCGAGCGCCACCCGCCAGTGGGTCTCGTCGGGCGCCAGCAGGCGCTCCAGGGTCGCGATCAGGGCCGGTACGGACTCCGGCGCGCGCAGCTCGGCGAGCAGCCGTACCGGCTGGAGCGCGTACGCGGTGCGCAGCACGTTCGTCGCGAGCGCGGCGGCGGCGCGCGGCGTACGGGGGTCGCGCAGCCGCGCCAGCGCGCGGGCGGCCGACACACAGCGCTCGGGGTCGCGGTGGTTCAGGAGCAGCACCAGCGCCTCGAACGCCCGCCGGTCGCCCGCGGATCCGAGCCGGTACGCCGCGATCTCCCGTGCCCACAGGGGGTGTCGGGGCGCGACGAGGACGTCGGCCAGTTCCTCGTGGTCCTCGGTGGCGATCAGCCGCCGATACGTGGCCGAGTCACGCGACTCGGCCCGTACCCGGTCGGCGAGTGCGCGCAAGTGCTCGTCGGTGGCGGCCCGTTCCGCACGCGGGGTGACGGCGGCGCGGGGACTGGTCACCCCCACCGCCTCGGTCGCGCCCGCTGCCGACCCCGGCGTATCCGCAGGTCCTGCCTGCCGTTCCAGCTCGCTCATGCCGGGCAGAGTATCCGCGCAGCGTGTCCGTCAAAACGCTCTCCGTGACCAACAGGGCCGTGAACGGCCGGTTTCCGCCGGTGACGTACCGCACATCTCCCCAGGGCTGGCGCGCTCATTACCCACCGGTTAACCTCAGGTGAGCGGGAAACCCCCGCGGCTCCCGGCGGCCTGGTGACGCAGCCACCGTGAGTGTGGTGTCCGTCGGTTCGGCGCCACAGGGTTCGCAGGTTTCGGCAGCACCGCGGCGCGACTCCGGGACAGGGTCCGCCGGTTCACACCGCCGCGCGCCATCGACGCGCCCGCGGTGGTCCTCTGCTTCAGTCGTCACTCACCCCTGGAGTCCCGTGATGGACATCCCTCTCTCCACCATCGCCGTCGTCGGTCTCGGCACGATGGGGACCGGTATCGCCGAGGTCCTCGCCCACGCCGGCCGTGAGGTCGTCGGTATCGACACCGACGAGATCGCCACCGCCCAGTCGGTCGCCGCGCTCGAGGCGTCCACCGCCCGCGCCGTGGAGCGCGGGCGGCTCACCGAGGAGGAGCGGCGCGGCGTGCTCACCCGGTTCCGTACCTTCACCGACCTCCAGGCCGCCGCCGGCGCCGATCTGGTCATCGAGGTCGTGCCGGAGTCGTACGAGATCAAGCAGCAGGTCTTCCGCGCGCTGGACACGATCGTCGGCCCGGCCACCATCCTGGCCACCGGCACGAACGCCCTGTCGGTGACCCGGCTCGCCGCCGACTCCGCGCATCCGGAGCGGGTGCTCGGCCTGCACTTCTTCAATCCGGCCCCCGCGATGAAGCTGGTCGAGGTGGTGTCGTCGGTGCTGACCGCGCCGGCGGCCGTCACCGCCGTGACCGCGCTGGCGCGCGAGCTGGGCAAGGAGCCCGTCGCCGTGGGCGACCGGCCCGGTTTCGTCGCCGACGGGCTGCTCTTCGGCTATCTGAACCAGGCCGCCGCGATGTACGAGGCCAAGTACGCGACGCGTGAGGACATCGACGCCGCGATGCGGCTGGGCTGCGGGCTGCCGATGGGCCCGCTGGCGCTGCTCGACCTGATCGGTGTCGACACCGCCCGTACGGTCCTGGAGGCCATGTACGCGGCGTCGCGCGACCGGCTGCACGCCCCGGCGCCGATCCTGCGGCAGCTCAGCGAGGCCGGGCTGACCGGCCGGAAGTCGGGGCGGGGCTTCTACACGTACGAGGCGCCGGGCAGCGGCACGGTGGTGCGCGACGCGCGCCTTGGCCGCGTCCGCCTTCTCCTGGCTGCGGGCCGCGAGCACCACGACGTACCCCGCCTTGGCGAACACCTCGGCGATACCGCTCGCCATCGTGCCCGACCCGGCGACGCCCACCGAACGCACGGCGGGCCGTTCGGCGGGGGCCGGCTTCGCGTCCAGCGGGGTCAGCGCGTCGCGCACCACCGTGC
>NZ_MDCR01000502.1 GCF_001723055.1 Streptomyces niveus | reverse complement strand
AGCCGTAACCGCCGCCCGCCGTCGGCAGGATCGCGGACAGTTCGGCGAGCGAGAAGACGAGACAGGCGTACATCACGCCCATCAGGAGGGTCGCGATGGCGAGCCCGCCGAAGCCGCCCTCGGCGAGTCCGATGTTCCAGCCGGAGAAGTCCCCGGAGACGACGTACGCGACGCCTAGTCCGGTCAGCAGCAACCAGCCGGCGCTGCCGCGCTTGAGGGTACGGCGCCGCAGATAGGCCGCGTCGTCGGCGGAGCCCGACGGGCCGGCCGGTGGAATGAGGGAGTCCGTGCCTTCGGCCATGAGCCGCTCCTGCCTCGGGTTGCTGCCACGGGTAAAGGTGTGAGGCCACACCATTGCGGCCGGAAACACCCCCGCGCAAGCCCTGTGCGTTAAGCGGCTGTTACGGACCCCGCCATCCCGGACGGGCGGGCCCGCGTCATCCCACCACCCCGCTACCCCGCCCTCAGGCCAGAAATCCCCGCAGCAGCGCCGCCGTTCCGTCGCAGTGCTCGCCCATCACCGCGCGCGCCGTGTCCACCTCGCCCGCCAGGACCGCCGCCACCAGCGCCGTGTGCTGCTGCTGGGAGTGCTCCAAGTTCCGTACCAGCAGCGGAATGCAGTCCAGCAGGTCGTTGACCGTCGCGCGCACCGACGCGTAGCTCTCGGTCAGCCGCGCCGAGCCCGACAGCTCCGCGAGCGTCAGATGCAGCAGCGTGTCGAGGCGGCGGTAGTCCCCCAGCGGGGCGTCGTGCGTGGCCGCCAGCGCCGTACGCAGCCGGGCCGCCCCGTCCTCGGTCAGGCCCTGCGCCGCGCACAGGCCCGCCGCGCCGACCTCCAGCACCTCGCGGAAGCGCAGTACGTCCTCGATGTCCACCCCGGCGACGCGCCGCCGCAGCTCCTCCTCGACCCCCTGCGCCGGGGTGTCGGGGCGGGGCACGACGAACGTGCCGCCGTAGCGGCCCCGCCGGCTCTCCACCAGCCCCTGATCGCCCAGCACCTTCAGCACCTCGCGCAGCGTCACCCGGCTGATCCGCAGCCGCTGCGCCAACTCCCGCTCGGCGGGCAGCCGTTCACCGGCCGCCACCAGACCCAGGCGCAGCACCTGCATGATCTGCTCCAGCGCCTCCTCGAAGCCGTTGCCCGCCCGGACGGGACGCAGGACGGGCGTCAGCCGGTCCGCCGGCTCACCACTCTTCGGCGCATCCTTCTTCGCCACGTCGCCGTTTCCCCTTCCCAAGCAATGGTCTCCCGGAATACCTTAAGGTCCCCGGCTGGCCGATGGAGGAGTTGTTCCCGTGGCAGACCGCACACCCCCGCTCTCCGTCGATGAGCTGCGCGCCCTGGTGGCGAACGGCGAGATCGACACCGTCGTCCTGGCCTTCCCCGACATGCAGGGCAGACTCCAGGGCAAGCGGTTCGCCGCCGGATTCTTCCTCGAAGACGTCCTCGACCACGGCACCGAGGGCTGCAACTACCTCCTGGCCGTCGACGTCGAGCTGAACACCGTCGACGGCTACGCGATGGCCTCGTGGGACCGGGGCTACGGCGACTTCGCCATGCACCCCGACCTCGCGACCCTGCGCCGCGTCCCCTGGAACGAGGGCACGGCGATGCTCATCGCCGACCTCGCCTGGAACGACGGCTCACCGGTCGTCGCCGCGCCCCGCCAGATCCTGCGCCGCCAGCTGGAGCGGCTCGCCGAGCACGGCTACACCGCCCACGTCGGCACCGAACTCGAGTTCATCGTCTTCAAGGACACCTTCGAGCAGGCCTGGGACAGCGGCTACCGCGGCCTCACCCCCGCCAACCAGTACAACATCGACTACTCCATCCTCGGCACCGGCCGTATCGAGCCCCTGCTGCGCCGGATCCGCAACGACATGACCGCCGCCGGACTGACCGTCGAGTCCGCCAAGGGCGAGTGCAATCCGGGACAGCACGAGATCGTCTTCCGGTACGACGAGGCCCTGCTCACCTGCGACCAGCACGCCATCTACAAGACGGGCGCCAAGGAGATCGCCTCCCAGGAAGGCGTCTCACTCACCTTCATGGCGAAGTACAACGAGCGCGAGGGCAACTCCTGCCACATCCATCTCTCGCTCCAGTCCGCCGACGCGCCCGGCACCAACGTCATGGCGGGCGACGACGACCACGGCATGTCCCCCGTGATGCGCCACTTCCTTGCCGGGCAGCTCGCCGCGCTGCGCGAGTTCTCCCTGCTGTACGCGCCGAACATCAACTCCTACAAGCGCTTCGCGCCCGGCTCCTTCGCCCCGACCGCCGTCGCGTGGGGCAACGACAACCGCACCTGCGCGCTGCGCGTCGTCGGCCACGGCCGCTCCATGCGCTTCGAGAACCGGCTGCCCGGCGGCGACGTCAACCCCCACCTGGCCGTCGCGGGCCTGGTCGCGGCCGGTCTGTACGGCATCGAGCACGCGCTCGAACTCCCCGACGCCTGCACCGGGAACGCCTACACCTCCGCGTACGAGCAGGTCCCCACCACCCTCCGCGAGGCCGCCGACCTGTGGGAGCACAGCCCCATCGCCAAGGCCGCCTTCGGGGACGAGGTCGTCGCCCACTACCTCAACCTGGCGCGCGTCGAACTCGCCGCCTTCGACGCCGCCGTGACCGACTGGGAGCTGCGCCGCTCCTTCGAACGCATGTGAGGAACACCGCCGTGCCCGACCAGCCCCACACCCATCAGATCCTCAACCCGGCGACCGAGGAGGTCGTCGCCACCGTCCCGGCGACCGGCGCCGCCGAGGTCGACACGGCCGTCGTACGGGCCGCCGGCGCCCAGCGCCGGTGGGCGGCGGCGGCCCCCGCCGACCGCGCGCGCCTGCTGCGCCGCTTCGCCGCCGTCGTCGACGGCCACGTCGAGGAACTCGCCCGGCTGGAGGTGAAGGAGGCGGGCCACACCCTCGGCAACGCCCGCTGGGAGGCGGGCAACGTCCGCGACCTCCTCGACTACGCCGCCGGGGGAGTGGAGCGCCTGACCGGCCGCCAGATCCCGGTCGCGGGCGGGCTCGACATCACCCTCCTCGAACCGCTCGGCGTCGTCGGCGTCATCGCCCCGTGGAACTTCCCCATGCCCATCGCCGCCTGGGGCACCGCGCCCGCGCTGGCGGCAGGCAACGCCGTACTCCTCAAGCCCGCCGAGACCACCCCGCTGACCGCCCTGCGGCTGGCCGAACTCGCCCTGGAGGCAGGGCTTCCCGAGCATCTGTTCCAGGTACTGCCGGGCGCCGGGGACATCACCGGTCAGGCACTGGTCGAACACCCGGGCGTCGCCAAGATCGTCTTCACCGGCTCCACCCGCGTCGGCAAGGAGATCATGGCCAGGGGAGCGCGCCTCCTCAAGCGCGTGACCCTCGAACTCGGCGGCAAGAGCCCCAACATCGTCTTCGCCGACGCCGACATCGAGCGCGCGGCGGCCGAGGCCCCGATGGCCTTCCTCGACAACGCCGGACAGGACTGCTGCGCCCGTACCCGCGTCCTCGTGCAGCGCACCGCGTACGACCGGTTCCTCGAACTCCTCACCCCCGCCGTCCGGTCGGTCGTCGTCGGCGACCCGTCGGACGAGAAGACCCAGATGGGTCCGCTGATCTCCCGCGTCCAACTGGAGCGCGTACGCGGATACGTCCCCGACGACCGGGCGGCGGTACGGGGCAGCGCACCCGGCGGGCCGGGCTTCTGGTTCCCGCCGACCGTCCTCACCGGCGTCGCCGCCGACGACCCCGCCGTCACGGAGGAGATCTTCGGCCCCGTCGCCGTCGTACTCCCCTTCGACGACGAGGAAGACGCGATCCGGCTCGCCAACGACACCGCCTACGGGCTCTCCGGCTCCCTGTGGACCCGCGACATCGGCCGCGCGCTGCGCGTCTCGCGCGCCGTCGCCGCCGGCAACCTGTCCGTCAACTCGCACAGCAGCGTGCGCTACTCCACCCCCTTCGGGGGATACAAGCAGTCCGGCGTCGGCCGGGAGCTCGGCCCCGACGCCCTCACCGCGTTCACCGAGACCAAGAACATCTTCATCAGTACGGAGGCCTGACCCATGCCCGACGAGATCAACCAGAGCGCCGAGACGCCCGTCTGCCGCCGGCTGGTCGGCCGCAGTGCCGTCGTCACCGGCGCGGGCAGCGGCATCGGTCTCGCCACCGCGCGCCGCCTCGCCTCCGAAGGCGCGCACGTCGTGTGCGCCGACATCGACGAGACGGCGGGCAAGGCGGCGGCCGGCGAGGTGGGCGGCCTCTTCGTACGGGTCGACGTCACCGACGCGGAACAGGTCGACGCCCTTTTCAAGAAGGCGTTCGACACCTACGGCAGCGTCGACATCGCCTTCAACAACGCGGGCATCTCACCGCCGGACGACGACTCGATCCTCACCACCGGCATCGACGCCTGGCGCCGGGTCCAGGAGGTCAACCTCACCTCCGTCTACCTCTGCTGCAAGGCCGTCCTGCCCTACATGCGGCAGCAGCGGCGCGGCTCGATCATCAACACCGCGTCGTTCGTCGCGACCATGGGCGCGGCCACCAGCCAGATCTCGTACACCGCCTCAAAAGGAGGCGTGCTCGCCATGTCACGCGAGCTGGGCGTGCAGTTCGCCCGCGAAGGCATCCGGGTCAACGCGCTCTGCCCGGGGCCGGTCAACACCCCCCTGTTGCGGGAGCTGTTCGCGAGCGACCCCGAGCGCGCCGCGCGGCGACTGGTGCACATTCCGGGCGGGCGGTTCGCCGAGGCGGAGGAGATCGCGGCGGCGGTGGCGTTCCTCGCCAGCGACGACGCGTCGTTCGTCAACGCGACGGACTTCATGGTGGACGGCGGCATCGGCGGGGCGTACGTGACACCGCTCTAGGGCCTGTCGTTTGGATCAGGCCCCGCCCCCTACTGTGACGGGATGAGCATGACGACGCCGCCCGGCTGGTACGCGGACCACGGTGTGCCCGGCACCGAGCGCTGGTGGGACGGGAACGCCTGGACCGCGCACACCCGGCCGGCCGGCGGGAGCGTCCCGCCGTACCAGCAGGGGTACCAACCGCCTTACCAGCAACCGCAGACGACTCCCCTCGCGCCCAACGGCGGCCCCGGTGCGGGTCGTCGCGGGCGCGGGCGGGGCGTCGCCGCCGGGGCCGCCGGGCTCGTGCTCGTCCTCGCGGTCGTCGCCGGCGTCACGCTGCTCGGCGACGACGGGACCACGACCCCGCCGCCCCGGGCCACCGGGACCACCAGCGAGCCCCCGCCCAGCGGCGCCGACCCCACGGGGGAGCCGGGCGCCGACCCCACCGTGCTCGTCGACCAGCTCAACGGCATCACCCTGCCCGTCCCGGACGGCTGGGAGAAGTCGGAGCGCGCCGTCGACCGGGCGATCACCATGACGACCGTGGCGGACCGCGAGTGCCCCGGAGAGTCCAACCGGTACTGCCCCTACGGCCGGGTCATGTCCTTCACCGCCACCCAGACCGACGCCGCCACCCCCGAAGCGCTCGCCAAGGAGGACATCCAGGCCGCGTCGGACGCCCTGTACGACGAGGACTCCCTCGGCACCAGCCTCTACGGAGGCGTCACGTCCTCCACCGTCGTCAAGTCCGGACCGGTCACCGTCGCCGGACGCACCGGATACCTGGTGCGCCGGCAGGTCAAGACGGCCAGGGGACCGGGCGGTTACGTCCAGTCGCTGGCCTTCCCCTCCACCATCGGCGCCGAGTCACTGATCACCGTCCGGTTCGGGTTCGACGCCGGGCCCGAAGGACCGCCCCTCAGCGGCATGGACGCCATCACCGAGGGCATCCGGCGGATCGGCGACACGACGAGCGGCGGCGTCGGCAGCTCCATCGGACCGTGACGCCGTCTCAGAGGTACGTACGGCCCTCGCCCCGGTAGGTCGGCACCGTCGCCGTCACCCGGTCGCCCTCGATCAGCAGCAGCTCGTCGAAGCGCTCGCACAGCTCCCCGGCCTTCGCGTGCCGGAACCACACCCGGTCGCCGATCAGCAGATCGTCCGCGGCGGAGCCCAGCAGCGGCGTCTGCACCTCGCCCGCGCCCTCCTGGGCGTCGTACCGCAGCCCCTCCGGCAGATACGGCTCCGGCAGCCGGTCCCGGCCCGGCGCGCCCGACGCCGGATAGCCGCCGCCGAGGACGGTCACCACACCGACACCCGGCCTGCGCACCACCGGCTGCGCGAACAGCGCGGCCGGACGGCCTCTGAACGACGTGTAGTTGTCGAACAGCCTCGGCACATACAGCCCCGACCCGGCCGCGATCTCCGTCACCGAGTCCTCGGCCGCCGTGTGCTGCACACTGCCCGTGCCACCGCCGTTGACGAACTCCAGCTCCGGCGCCACCAGCCGTACGGCGCGCACCACGGCCCTGCGCCGCTCCGCCAGCTCCTTGCGCGCGGCGGACTGCATCAGCCGCACCGCGCGCGAGCGCAGCGGCCGGCCCGCGACCGAGTCACCGACACCGGCGACATGCCCCTCGTACGCCATCAGCCCCACCAGCCGGAACCCCGGCCTGCGCGCGATCGACCTGGCCAGCTCGGCCAGCTGCGCCGGTTCACGCAGCGGCGAGCGCCGGGCCCCGATCCGTACCCGCCCGCCGAACAACCGCAGCGCCGTGTCCAGCTCCAGACAGACCCGGATCTCCTCCGTGCCGCCCGCCCGCGAGAGGTCGACCAGATCGAGCTGCGCCGGATCGTCCACCATCACCGTCACGGCCGCCGCCAGCTTCGGAGCTGGCGGCGGCCGTGACGGTGAT
>NZ_MDCR01000501.1 GCF_001723055.1 Streptomyces niveus | reverse complement strand
GTTTCTGGGCCCTCGCCCAGACCTGACGCCGCTACCGCCCCGCTTCCCGCCGCCGCGCGACCAGCACCCACCCACCGAGCCCCAGCACCAGCACGGTCCCCGTCCCGATACCACCGGCGGCGACCAGGGTCATGGTGGTGTTGTCCTCGGCGCCGACCGGGCCCTGCCCCAGGCTGCTGTCGTCCGGCACATCGAACTCGCCGGCCGAACCGTCGTACCCCGGCCCGTCCTTCGCCTCTCCGTCGACCGTCACCCGCAACGTCAGGTCGTGCGGCTTCTGACCGAACTTCTCGCCCACCTCGGGGCTGAGGCTCACCCGCACGTAGTACCAGCCCGCGAAGCGCATCGCCCGCTCGTCGGCGATGGAACTGAAGCGGTTCGCGTAGTCCACCGGCGGCGCCGGCTCCGTCGACAACGACTTGCGCTTGCCGCTGTACGACATCGATCCCACGCTGTCGACGAGCCCCCTCGCCGGGTTGTACACGGCGAGCGACATCGCCCCGCTGACGACCCCGTTCCCCTCCGAACCGCCCAGCTCCGCGCTGGTGAACAGCTGCTGCCCCCAGTCGACGGGCACCCGGTAGAAAAGGGACTCACCCGGATCGATCGCCGCCGTCCACTGCCCTTGCCTCAACACCACCGCGTCGGCGAAACCGGCGCCGCCCTCCCGCTGCTCCGGAGCACCGGACGGCGGCTCGGGGGAGGCGGTCGGCCAGTTCTCGGCCGCCTCGGTGGGCCCGGCGCCCGTCAGCTTCGGCTCGGAGAGATAGCGCAGCTCCAGCTGCCACGGGTCCTGTGTGGACGTGGGCTTCGACTTCCGCTCCACGATCACGTGATACGGGCCGGCCTCCCGGCATGCCTCGTCCTCCGTGCCGTCGAGCGTCCGGGAGGCGGACGCGGTCAGTGGCCGTGGATAGACACCGGGCGGCAGCATCCGGGCCTGTGCGGAGTCGCACTCCTTGCCCCGGCTGTCCTCCATCCTGACCGTGAGCTCATCGCCGTACGCCACCCGCGACTCCAACTCGGGCGCCGCGGTGGCCGACACGTACGCGTTCGCCGCGTCGTCCAGGTCCAGCCGGTAGACGAGCCTCTTGCCCGGCTCGATCGAATCGCGGTACGTGACGCCCGGCTGGAGCGACTCGGCGGTGCTGGTGGTCTCCGCGCCCTCGACGCGCGTGGCCCGGGGATCGATCGCGTACGGAGTCGGCTGGTCGGCCGCCCGAGCAGTTCCGGCCAGTGCGGTCCCGCCCGGCAGCCCCGGCTGCGCCGCCACCACGCACATCGCCGCCGCCGCGACAAGCGCGCCCCGGCTCCTGCCGCGCAGCCTCTTCACGAGCTTCCCCTTTTGT
>NZ_MDCR01000500.1 GCF_001723055.1 Streptomyces niveus | reverse complement strand
GCCGCCGCGGCGGCGGTGAGGACGGTCTGGGTGCCGCGGACGTTGTAGGCCGTACGCGCCGCCGCGTCCCGCTCCAGGTCCAGATCGAGCGCCAGGTGCACCACGACGTCGGCGCCGCGCAGTTTCTCGGCGATGGCCGGATCCCGTACGTCGAGGATGTGCCACTGCGCCTCGCTCACCTCGCCGCGGCGCTCGTCGATGGCGACGACCTGCTTGATCTCGTCCGACGCCGCGAGGCGCCGGGTGAGCAGGTCGCCGACGCCCGAGGCGGCTCCGGTGACCGCGACGACGGGGCCGCGCGGCGGGGTCGGGGTTGAGCGGTTTCGCGCTGCGCGAACCTGTGGATCTGGGGAACTCACCGGGCGTCTCCAGCGGTTGTCTTCAGTACGGACGTGTAGGAAACGTGCGTACCAGGTGGCGTCCATCCTGCCGCAGGCCGAGCGTTGGCGGAGCACCGAGCCCGGATGCGGCCTCGGATGTCTACGCTGGGTGGTGTCGGGCAGTCGCCGTCGGCGGAGAGCCGGCGGCCCAATGAGCCGAGGAAACCCGTGAGTGACACCCCATTCGGATTCGGCCTTCCGCCGGAGGAGCCAGAGGACGGCGACGGCAAGAAGAACGACCCCGCCGGAGGTGGTCAGGGTGCCGGCGGCAGAAGCGGCGGGGGCAACCCGTTCTCGGGCTTCGGCCTGCCGGGCGGTCCGGGCGGTGGCGCGGGCGGGGAGAACCCGTTCGCCGCGATGTTCGGATCGATGAACCCGGGCGACCTGGGCGCCGCGTTCCAGCAGCTCGGCCAGATGCTCAGCTACGAGGGCGGTCCCGTGAACTGGGACATGGCCAAGCAGATCGCCCGCCAGACGGTCGCGCAGGGCACGTCGGACGGCACGAAGGACGCGAGCGTGAGCCCCGGCGAGCGGATCGCCGTCGAGGAGGCCGTGCGGCTGGCCGACGTGTGGCTGGACGCCGTCACGTCGCTGCCCTCGGGCGCCGGATCGACCGTGGCGTGGAGCCGCGCCGAGTGGGTCGAGGCGACCCTTCCGGCATGGCAGCAGCTCGTGGACCCGGTGGCCGAGCGGGTGGGCGCCGCCATGGGCGATGTGCTGCCCGAGGAGATGCAGGCCATGGCCGGGCCGCTGATCGGCATGATGCGCTCCATGGGCGGCGCCATGTTCGGTCAGCAGATCGGGCAGGCCGTGGGCGTGCTGGCGGGCGAGGTGGTCGGTTCGACGGACATCGGGCTGCCGCTGGGTCCGGCCGGGAAGGCCGCGCTGCTCCCGTTGAACATCGCGGCCTTCGGTAAGGACCTGGGCATCCCCCAGGACGAGGTACGGCTGTATCTGGCCCTGCGCGAGGCCGCCCACCAGCGGCTCTTCGCCCATGTGCCGTGGCTGCGGTCGCATCTGTTCGGCGCGGTCGAGGGATACGCGCGCGGCATCAAGGTCGACGCCTCCAAGCTGGAGGACGCCGTCAGCCAGCTCGACCCGTCCAACCCCGAGCAGCTTCAGGAAGCGCTCCAGCAGGGCATGTTCCAGCCGGAGGACACCGCCGAGCAGAAGGCCGCCCTGGCCCGCCTGGAGACGGCGCTCGCGCTGGTCGAGGGCTGGGTCGACGCGGTGGTGCACGAGGCCGCCAGGACCAGGCTGACGTCGGCCGACGCGCTGCGCGAGACGCTGCGCAGGCGCCGCGCGTCGGGTGGCCCGGCCGAGCAGACGTTCGCCACCCTCATCGGCCTTCAGCTGCGCCCCAGGCGCCTGCGGGACGCCTCCCGGCTGTGGGCCTCGCTCACGGACGCGCGGGGCGTGGACGGCCGTGACGGGCTCTGGGGACACCCGGACATGCTGCCGACCGCCTCGGACCTGGACGACCCGGACGGCTTCGTGCACCACGAGCACGCGGACTTCTCCGAGCTGGACAAGATGCTCGGCGAGGCGGCGGGCGGCAGGCCGAAGCTGACGAAGGACCCGGAGCGGGCCGGGGAGCAGGCCCCGGAGAAAGGTCCGGAGACGGGTCCCGAGAAGGCCGGCGACGAGCCTGACGACGAGGGCAAGGACGACGGCGCCAAGTGAGCCTGCACGACGACGCCGTCCGCGTACTGGAGACGTACGACGGCCAGGAAGAGCTGCGCGGTGTCTATCTGGCGCATCTGGCGGCCCGTCCGGACGGGATGTGGAAGTCCTGTGAGGCCGGGCATGTCACGGCGAGCGCGCTGGTGATCGACCCCGGGCGGGGCCGGGTTCTGCTCACCCTCCACAAGAAGCTGGGCATGTGGCTGCAGATGGGCGGCCACTGCGAGCCCGGTGACCCCTCGCTCGCGGCGGCGGCGCTGCGTGAGGCCACGGAGGAGTCCGGAATCCCGGGGCTGACGCTGCTGCCGGGCGGGCCCGTACAGCTCGACCGGCACGCGATCCCGGCGCCCTGTCACTGGCATCTGGATGTCCAGTACGCGGCTCTGGCGCCGGTAGGAGCGGTCGAGGCGATCAGCGAGGAGTCGCTGGACCTGCGCTGGTTCGCGTACGACGAGGTGGCGGCGGTCGCCGACGGGTCGGTCGTACGGCTTCTGGAGCGCACCCGGGCGGCGCTCTCCGCGCGGGTGCCGGGCTGACGGAACCGAGCGGGGGCGGCCTCCGAGGAGACCGCCCCTGAAGGGTCGTTCGCGAACCTGCGGACGGCCGGATCCAGCCGGTGGGCCCGCCCTTCCGTCCGCCTGTCCTTACCGAACTCAGCGCCCGTTGTTCCAGACGTTGTTCTGGTTCTGCGCGTGGGCGCCCTGCTGCCCCACGCCGAACTGCGCACGCGCGCCCTGCCCGATGTCCGCGTTCTGCGGCGGCATGACCTCACTGGGCTGTACGAGCGCGAAGCCCTGGCCGAGGAAGCTCAGCTCCCAGCCCTCGCCCGTGTTGCCGCGTCGGCGACGGACGCCCGAGGAGTGCGTCTGCGCCTGCATCTGCACCCGCAGCGCGGACGACCACGCCACGATCGCGTCGGCGTCCACGTTGACGTACTTGTCGGGCGTCACGTGCATCATCAGCGGCTGCCCGGACGTCATCAGGGCGACCTTGCCCCGGCCCGAGATGTTGAGCTGGTACTTGCCGGAGCCGGAGATGCCGTACTGGCTGTCCACCGCGATGACCTCGGTGTGCAGCGTGGAGTCGAGCGCCAGGACATAGGCGCTGTCGACGGTCATGCCCTCCTGGTCGACGTCCACGACGTGCACGTACTGCGCGAGGTTGGCGAAGTAGACGGTGCCCTGACCCGAGCAGCGCATCAGGTCCAGGCCCTCGCCGGTGTTCGCCCGGGCGCGGCGCTGGCCCTGGGACTGGTACTCACCGTCGAAGTCGATGAGTCCCTGGTAGGCGACCATCGCGCCCTTGCGGGCGAGGACGTCGTCCTGGCCGGTGAGCGCGACCCGCAGCAGCTGCGGGTTCTGCACGACGTAACGATCCTGGGACTGCGTTTCCGCGAGTCCGAAAAGCGGGCTCTGCATGCTGTTCTCCTCCCCCTCAGCCCCGGATCCGAAGGCGGTCGGTGCTGTCCTCGCTCGGTTGTACGACGACGATGCCCTGGCCCGAGAAGGCCATCTGGAAGGCCTCCCCGCTGCCCCGTCCGATCAGGGACGAGGCCTTGAAGCTCCGCTTGCCCTTCACCTTGAGCGCGGGCGACCAGGCCACGAGGGCGTCGGGGTCGACGTACGTCTCGTCCTCGCCACGACCGCAGTCGACGACGATCGGCGTGCCGCGCGAGGTCAGCGCGACCCAGCCGGTGCCGGCGATCGTGACGTTCCACAGGCCCTGGCCGGCGAACTTCGCCAGTCCCTTGACCTTCTCGACGCCCCACTGGAGGTGCGCGTCGAAGGCCAGCAGGTTGGTGCCGTTGACGGAGAGCGAGTCGTTGTTGAGGTTGATGACGACGACGTCGGCGCCGTAGTCGGCCAGGTAGAGCAGGCCGTCACCGGCGCACTTCATGATCGGCGCGCCTTCACCGGTCACCCACTGGCTGGCGATCTGCCGTACGGCGGGCGGGTTGGGTTCGTACTGCACGAAGCCCTCGTACGCGACCATCGAGCCGGTACGCGCGTAGAGGTCCTGCCCACTGGCCATGGCGACCTTGAGCATGGTGCGGCCGTGATTCTCCATCCGGGCCGTGACGGGGGTCGGGGCGAAGCCCGCGAGTTGCTGGTTCATGTGCGGAACTCCCTCAGACCTCGTACGGCTGGACGACGATGAAGTTGCCGGGTGCTCCCCGGAACTGGAGATTCACGGTCTCTCCGCTGTGTCCCGGATACGCGTTGCGGCGCAGCCGGACCTGGCTGGAGAGGATCACCTGGGAGGCGGCCGACCAGGCGACGACGGCGTTGCAGTCGGCGAAGGTCGTGGGCGTGACCGGCAGGACAACCGGGACGCCGTGGGTCTTCACGACGACGGTGCCGGTGCCCTGGAACTGCATCGTGAAGAGGGCTCCGCCGGGGATGCCGTGCCCCTCGATACGGCGGACCTCGTACTGAAGGGACTCGTCGAAGGCGAGCACGTTCTCCGCGGAGACGCAGACGGCGTCGCCCTGGAGCTCGATCGGGTGCAGATGCGAGCCTTCCTCGGCAAGGAAGACCTGGCCGCGGCCGGAGCAGCGCATGAGCTGCATCTCCTGGCCGGTCGCGTTCCCGACGATGCGGCCCGCGAAGCCTGCGCTCTTGTAGCCGAACTCGACCTTGCCCTGGTACATGACCATGCTGCCCTGGCGGGCCAGGACGGGGGTGCCGCCCATGGCGAGGTCGACCCTCATGAGCTGCTGGTTCTGCGGGGTCCAGCGCTGGCCGGTGGCCGCCTCGCGGTACGGCTGGAGGGCGGCCTGGAGCCCGGCGCCGGCCTGCTGGGCCGCTTGCGGCATGCCCTGGGGCTGTCCTCCGAACGGAGGCGGCGTCGGGTGCCCGTACGGCGCGGGCGCGCCGGGCGGCTGTCCCTGACCGGGGAACTGGCCCGGGACCTGGCCCGGCGGCTGGCCGGGGATCTGGCCGAACTGCGGCTGCTGCGGTGCCTGCGGGGCACCGGGCGGCTGCGCGTACGGCGACGGCGCCGAGGGCGGCGTCATCGGCGCGGTGACGGTGGGTGCGCCGTGCACCGGGTGCGGCGCGGGCGCCGAGGCCTGCGGCGGGACGCCGAACGACGGCGGGGGCTGCGGGGCCTGCGGCGCGGCCGGGGCTCCGAAGGCCGGAGCGGGCGCGGGGCCGCCGGGCGGCGGGGCGAACCCCGGCGCGGCTCCACCGGCGGGCGGCTGGGCGGCCGGCTCCTCCTCGGCGACCTCGCCGCCGAAGTTCTTGAGCAGCGCGTCGAGTCCACCGTCGAAGCCCTGGCCGACGGCGGCGAACCGCCACACGTCCTTGAGGTAGAAGTCCCCGAGCATCACCGCGCGTTCGGTACTGAACTCGGAGCCGTTGAACGCGTATCGGACGACTTCCTCGCCGCCCGCGACTATCCGTATGTATCCGGGGCCCACCTGGGACATCTGTCCGGCGCCGTCGATGGTGGCGGTGAAGGAGAGCCGGTGGATGTTCGCGGGAATGCGGTCGAGCGTGACGCGGAAGGATTCGGTGTCCCCCGACTGCGCGCCCAGCAACTGGACGGATTCCTCGGGAGACTTCGGCTGATTGAAGAAGATGAAATACCGGTCGTCCGAAAGCTGTTCATTGGCGTCGAGGCCGAAACAACTGATGTCGAACGTCAAGCCGGGTGCCGCGATCTGCACACCTACGTACAGATCCGTCCCCGGCGTGAGGTCACTGATCTTGGCCTTGTGGCCGCGTTGGAATTCCCTGGCCATGCGTAACGACCGTCCCCCATCCCGAGCTGAACACGTCGCGTCAGGCTAACGGTTGAGTCCGACATCGGGCCAAGTCGGTACACATTCGGTACACGATCACCGAACGGACGCGATCATTCCCCGGGGGCGGTGGGCAGATGGGGCAGCCGTTCGGCGGCGACGACACCTTCGAGGTAACCGCGGGCCCGTTCGGTACGGGGGTACGCGTCCAGCAACTCCCAGAAGCGCGGGCCGTGTCCGGGCACCAGCAGATGGGCGAGTTCATGGACGAGCACGTAGTCGACGACGTACTCGGGCATGCCCTGCAGCCGGTGCGACAGGCGGATGCTGCCCTCGGCCGGGGTGCAGGAGCCCCAGCGGGTGTTCTGGTTCGTGACCCAGCGGACGGACGCGGGGCGGGCCCGGCCGTCGAAGTACTGGGCGGACAGCCTCCTGGCGCGATCCGTGAGATCGCCGTCGTCGAGGATGCGCCTGCTCTCCTGGGCCGCGAGCTTGTCGAGCATCACGGTCACCCAGCGTCGCTCCTCGGCCTCCGACATCCGGGCCGGGATGAGCACGATGGTGCGGTCGCCCTCACGGTAGGCCGAGACGGTCCTGTTGCGGCGGGCGCTCCTGCGGACCTCGACGGCGCTCGTGGCCGGTCCGCGCTGCGGGCGGCCGGTCACGCCGCGCTCTTCGCTTCCGGCGCTGCGCGGTGAGGATTCCCCCGCAACGCGAGGGGAAGGGTCGACGGACACGCTTCGACGTTACCCGCTGTCAGTGGAAGACGTCCCGTCGCGGGGACCATTCGATCTTGATCCACTCCATACACCCGTCATTTGAACGGCTAATTCCCCACGCCTGTGGATAACTCTCCGCAGCTCTCACCAGTTCCCTGCATTCTGGAATCGGATCGCACGACAGGCAGCACGGGGGAGACGGAAATATGCATCCAATGGTGAAGCCCGCGCTGCGCCGGGCTTGGCGGGAGCGGCAGACGGTGCAGTTCGGGATCACACCCGCACACGCGGTGGTGGTGGGCCCGGTCGATACGGCCACGGGCAGCTTTCTCGACCTGCTCGACGGCACGCGGGGACTTCCGCTGCTGCGGGACGAGGCGCGGAGCATGGGGTTGCCTGACGGCAGGGCGGACGCGCTCGTGGACCGGCTCGCGGCGGCGGGACTGCTGGACGACAGCACGGCGGGCGGACGGGCCGCCGAAGCGTTACGGAATCGAAAGGTGGAGCTCGACCGGTTGCGGGCGGATCTGGCGTCCCTGTCCGTCACCCATCGGGAGCCGGGTGCGGCGATGGACCGGCTGGCGGCGCGGCGCACCATGCGTGTCCAGGTGCGCGGGGCGGGTCGGGTCGGTGCGGCCGTCGCCGCCACGCTCTCGGCCTCCGGGGTGGGCAGGGTCGATGTGCTGGACAGCGGGCTCACCCCGGCGTGGGACGTGGCGCCGGGCGGGCTGCCCGTGGAGTCGGTGGGTGAGCGCAGGGACGTGGCGGCCCGGCAGCTGGTGCGGCGCTCGGCCCCCGGCAGATCCGGCAGAGCCGCGGGGGCCGAGCGCCGCACCA
>NZ_MDCR01000050.1 GCF_001723055.1 Streptomyces niveus | reverse complement strand
CCAACCTCACAGGGCAATACAGCTAGGGCGTGTGCGCGAAGTCCCGTCTGGCTCACGGCGTCTGGCACGCACGCTCGCCGCGTTGTCGGACTCGACCGAGTACGCCCGGTACGAGGCCGATCCTCCGCCTTGCGAGCGCACGCACCAGACGCCGCGAGCCCCGCCCTACGGGCGGACGACGCTACTTTGCGGACACGCCCTGGAAGCGGTCGAGACGGCAGCCCGCCAGCAGCGGTTCGGGGGCGCCGTCGAGCAACTCCCGGGCGACCAGGCGGCCCACGGCCGGGGCGAGGGTGACCGCGGCGTGCAGCACGGCCACGTAGAGGCCGGGCACGCCGGAGACCGGGCCGACGATCGGCTCACCGTCGGCCGGCATGGGGCGTACGCCGACCCGGGAGCTGAGCAGCTCGACATCTCCTGCGCCGTGGAAGGTGGACCGGACGGCGGCGAGAGTCCGTTCGGGAGAGTCCGCGGCGGCGATCAGCCGGTCCGGGGCGACCTGCCGGAGATCGAAGTCCCGGTTGTTGACCACGGTGCGGACCAGATCGGCCGGAGCGCTGAACCGGAAGAGCGTCGCAGGCGACGGATCGACCGGGATACGTACGCCGAGCGGCGCGCCCAGCGCGGCCGTGGCCGCCCCCGCCGCGAGCACCACAGTCCCACCGGAGAGCGGCCCCGTGGCCGTCTCGACCCCGACGACCCGGCCTGCGGCGTCCCGTCGGACCGCGGTGACCCCGCTGTCCGGACAGACGCGGGCGCCGTGTTCGCGGGCCCCCGCGACCAGCCGCTCGATCACGCCCACCGGGTCGACGGCGCCGTCACCGGGTGCCCAGACGGCCCACTCCGGGGGCTGCCGCAGGGCGGGTTCGAGCTTGGCCGCGGTGGCCGCGTCAACGATCTCCTGCCCGGGTCCCGCCTCCGGCGCGGCGTCCGTCGTGCCCCAGGACAGCGAGCCGGACCAGTTCACCGGGAGTCCGGGCAGCTCGGCCTTCAGCCGGTGGTACTCGTCAGTCGCGGCCTGCCGCAGCGCGGCTGCCGGACCGGTGCGTACGCCGGACGACCCGATCCAGGCGAACGAGTCCGCCGTCACACCGGCGCCCGGCCGCCCCGTGTCGACGAGCGTCACGACGGCGCCGGCCCGGGCAGCGTGATAGGCCACCGAGGCGCCGACGATACCGGCGCCGACCACCACCAGGTCACTGCTCATCGACGGCTCCACAGGTCGGGCTCAACTCGTCTCGGCACGGTCCGCCATGTGCATCGCACGCTCATCCGCGAGACGCTACCGCAGGTCCGCGACCTGCCTCGGAGATTTTCCGGGTAACACCCGCACGCCCCAACTCAACCGCCCAGTCCTATCGTCGCCCGATGCGGGCACACCCTGTCGACCGTCCGGCCGACCTCGATGTGGTCCGTGAGTCGTACGACCGCGTGGCTGACAACTACGCCCACATGGTGGTGACGACGGGAGTCGGCGACATCCGTCGCCATCCATGGCTCAAGGCGTCGATCGACGCCTTCGCGGACACCGTGGACGGACTGGGCCCTGTCCTCGACGTCGGCTGCGGACCCGGCACGGTGACCGTGTACCTCGCCGAACGCGGACTCGACGTGTCCGGGGTCGACCTCGGCGAAGCCTCGCTCGGCGGCGTGCTCGGGCAGGCCGGACTGCACCCGGTCGCCGAACTCCGGCTCCCCGCGCAGGAGCACAGCGGCCCCGGTCTCGTCGTCATGGCCGACGCCCCGACTGACGATCAGTTCGTAACGGCCGCGCCGTGCCGCTCCCACAGGGGTCCGCACCAGCATCATGCTGCGCATGAGTAACAGGGCAAAGCCGGCGCATCGTCTCGTACCGATGACCGGCCGCGATCCGGAAGAGCCCGGCCGCGTCTCCTCACCGCTGGAGCTGCTGTTCGACCTGACCTTCGTGGTCGCCGTCGGCACCGCCGCGTCCCAGCTCGCGGAGATGCTCGCCGGGGGACACGCCACGCAGGCCATCACCGCGTTCGTCCTCGCGATGTTCGCGATCTGCGTCGCCTGGATCAGCTTCACCTGGTTCGCGTCCGCGTTCGGCACCGACGACTGGCTGTACCGCGCCCTGACGATGCTCCAGATGATCGGCGTCGTCGTCTTCGCGCTCGGCCTGCCGGCCATGTTCCACTCCGTCGAGGAGGGCGGCCGTCTCGAACTGCGGGCGATGGTCATCGGTTACGTCGTGATGCGGATCGCGATGGTGCTGCAGTGGTGGCGGGCGGCCCGGCAGTCACCGCCCTTCCACCAGGTCGGCATGGCCAACATCCGCTGGACCGTGATCGCCCAGGCCGGCTGGATCGTGGTCGGCTTCGTGGAACTGCCGCTCGCCGCCGTGTTCACCGCCTTCGTCGTACTCGCGATCCTGGAGCTCGCCCTGCCCCTGCTCACCCAGGGCGGCGCAGGCGGAACACCCTGGCACCCCCACCATGTCGCCGAGCGGTACGGCCTGTTCGCGATCATCACCCTGGGCGAGGGCGTCGTCGGCACGGTCGCCTCCTCCGGTGACCTTCTCGGCGGCCCGAACGGAACGGACTGGAGCGGGAACGCCGTCGCCGTCGTGGTCGCCGGAGTGGGCCTGACCTTCGGGATGTGGTGGGTCTACTTCGCCGTCCCCTTCGGCGACATCCTCGCCCGCCGTCGCGGTCGCGGATACGTCTTCGGCTACGGCCACATCCTCCTCTTCATCGGAATCGCCGGCTCGGGCGCGGGACTCCACGTGGCCGGCCTGGACCTGGAACACCACTCGGACCTCGGCCCCGCCGCCGTGGTCCTGTCCCTGGCCCTCCCCGTCGGCCTCTACCTGCTGATGGTGTACCTCCTGCACACCCTGCTCCTCACCACGGCGGACCGCCTCCACCTCCTGCTCATCTCCCTCACCCTCGCGCTGCTGACCGCGGCGGTAATCCTGTCCACAGCCGGCGTCCCGATCGCGGCATGCCTGCTCGTGGTCATGCTCGCCCCCTACGTCACGGTGATCGGCTACGAGACGATCGGCCACCGGCACCAGCAGCACATGCTGAAGAACCTGGATTCGCCCAGTGGTTGACGCCCCTGCCACGGGATCAGGGTCACTGTTGTCGAACCGGGTGGCTTCACTCCGGGATCGTCGAGCAAGTGCGCGGCGTCATCGCCGCGCGAGTGGAGCGCGGGTCGTGAGATCCATCGCGACCGGCCCGACCACGCGAAGCACAGACACAGCCCAGCCCCGATCAGCGGACGCTGACGGTCTCCCGGGCGAGCACCAGGTCCGCCACTCACTCGCCAGGTGAGGTGCGAGGCAGTCCGATTCCGGGTCCGAACCAGCGGTTCTTGCGCGATCGAGTTCGGCCACCCTTACGCGCGTTGCGGGCCTCGGCGGCTGCCCCCGCCCATCGACGGCATCGACAGGTCGGTTCCCGCCATCGCAACCTCGACGATGTGTGCCAGCGCCCCCGGCAGAGTCAACCCGCCCTCGGGTGTGTGGTGCATGCGAGGTTCTTCGCCCCTGGCCCACGTACCGGTCAGGCCGGTGTCGCAGTCGATGAAATCGCCCGTCCTCGGCTCGTCCACCGTGTCGGCGGTGAAGGGGACCCACCGTGAGCCCCAGCCCGGCATCTCGTCGGCGAGGAACTCGCGGGTCTCCAGGGCGGTTTCGATCGGCATCAGTGCCAGGCCGTTGAGGAACGCGCCGGCAGCGGTGCCGGTGACACCGTCGTTCAGCGTCCACAGGGCACGCAGGGGAGCGCGCAGTGAGAAGCCCAGCCGCTGCTCGGCCCGCTCGATCCGGTGATCCGAGGCGCCCGGCCGCAGCGACGCGTAGGACTCCGGCGCGCGCAGCCGCAGCCAGACCTTCAGCCGCTCCCACGCCGCGATGACCAGCTGGTCCTCGGGAGCGACGTGCTCGGGCTGATGGTCTCCGGTTTCCTCCAACACCCAGGTGAGGTGGCTGGGCGGGCCTTCGTGTCGTTGAGGGACGCGCGAGTACCGGCGCGAATACGGCATGGGGGCGCCGGTCTCCAGCGACCGGGCCATCAGCCTGATCATCTCTCCCAGACTCTTCCAGCGGACCGCGGTGACCTCGTCGCTCTCGTAGTCGATCTCGATGATGTTGCCGTACGTCGCGCCGGGCCGGTGGTCGACGAGGAGACTCTCCCCCGTGTTCGTACCGGCGAAGGGGAGCCACAGCGGGTCTGCCCACGGGCTCATCACCCATTCCTCGGGGTCCGCGCCGAACTCGTCGTGGAACTCGTCGAGCATCTCCCGCATGTAGTCCGGCCCGTCCTTGAGCGCTTCGACGTCGTACGGGACGTGGCCGCCCGGCCAGACGGGGGCGTCGGACACGGGGGCGCCGCCGTGGATTCGGAGCCACTGCACGAGGTGGGGATGGAGCGGGTACGGGATCGCGTCCTGGAGGGCCCGGACGGCCTCTTCGGAGGCCGCCGGATGCGGCTCGGACCGGGAAACGGTGCACTGGTTCTCGCGAAGCCAGGTCTCGATGCGCTCCCAGGCGCGACTGAGGTCGTCCACCGGCACATCCTGGCAGACAGCACCTCACATCGTGCTCGGCCCGACAGGTCGTTCGGTGTCCACTGCCCGTCAGGCAGTGCACAGGACGGGGGTATTGCGCGCAAGGACTGCGGGACGACCGCCGGTACGCGGCCCCGACCTGGCGCGAGACCTGCGGGCGCTCCTCGATGCCGGGCCGGCTGAACCAGGGCTCGCTCAGGGCTTCGCCCAGGCCACGGCAGGCCGATTCGGGCATCGCCGCGATGGGGCTAGTGCTTGAACGCGCCGGTCACTGTGACGTTTGACGACGCACTCTCGCTTGGTTGGACGAGGGAACAACGTCGGGTTCCCTGCCGAGTGCCCGCGTGAGGCTCTCGGAAGTGAACGAGTTCTGGGGGCCGCGGTGGGTTCGGGTGGGGAACAGATGCGTCTCTTGTCGGCCGGTGAGATGCGCGCGGGGGTGGCTGAGTTCGTCCGGAGGGTGACGGCGCGGAACCGTCTGCCCCTGGACTACTCGGTGGCGAGCCTGCGCGTGGTGGACCGCATCACCGACGGGCTCCGGGGCGCCGGTGCGGAGCAGGGGAGAGTGGCACGTGAGCTGTTCTGGCTCGGGGCTTACGTGGGCGAGGTGTTAGTGAGGCGGGCTGGTGCGGAGTGGGTGAATTTCGACAGAGGGCAGCGAGAACTCTTTGGCCAAGCAGTAGGGGTTCGGATGCCTGATGGTCGGGTGTGGAATCCGATCGGAAAGGTGGCCAAACGGTTCGTGGCCGGACCGGAGGAATCCGTACAGCAGATGTACTTCCTGCTGCACGGCCGCGTACCGATGAAGGCCGCGCGATGAGCCAGCCTTCCGTGCCGTGATTGTTCGGTGCGGCGAAAAGCTCCGAATCTGTGAGACTTCTGTGTGCCACGGCGCTGTGAGGAGGGGGAAGAACGCCAAGGGTGGGAATCAGCGTCGTACGCATGCGTCTGACGCGGAGCTGGGGAGTGCCGTGCCGCTTGCTCAGCAGGGGGATGAGGGCGCCTTCGCTGCGATCATGGCCCGTCCGCGCACGTTCCGACCGGTAGCGATGGTGTAGGCCCCGCCCCGAGAATGCTTCCGCGCTCGGGACGGTTGAGGTGACTGGCATCTGTCGTGACGCGGCGCACGTGCGTACTCCGTGAAAGCCGGAACCCGGAACCCGGGTGGGCGCGCCATGCCCAGTTGGGGCGGCGGTGATTCAGGGCCGTGGAAGTGGGGCGCTGCAGGTGGCACGGCCGTACGTTCCGCTGGCTGTTGCGCGCTGGACGTGCGTGCCGCGGACGGCGACGGTGCAGGCGGCCTGGCCGCCCTTCTCGCCGAGGACGATGGCCACGGTCGGGTCCTTGTCGAGGGGGACCCGCACGGTCTTCTTCCACGGCAGGGCGGCGTCCTTGACGACGGTCGCGGAGCCGGATTCGCTGCGGGCGAGGTAGGAGACCTCGACGGTGCCCTCACCCGTGACCTCATACGTCACCTCGGCCGTCGGCACGGCGCGCGGCTCCGGTTTCTCCTCGGTGTTGAGGAAGCCGTAGCCCACGAGGCCGCCGCAGGCGAGCAGCACGGCGGCGGCGATGGCGATGCCTGCGCGGCTCCCCGTGTCCTTGTCCTTGTTCCCGTCCGCCGGTTCGGTGCCTGGCGTTTCCGTGCCCGCCGTTGCTTCGGTTTCCCGCTCCGCGGTTTCCGTTTCTGTGCTTTCCGTGGATTCCTTCGATGACATGAGCGTGCCCGGCTTTCGGTGAGTCGGCAGAAGTCGAACCGGGCGGTTATACATCACGCGCCGCGCGCTGCGCCAGCAATTGAACAAAAGGGGCGAAGCGGCGGAGGGTGTTCGTGTTGCCCTGAATGTCCGTGGGCTTGACGTGGCGTCACTTCGCTGACCCATAATCCCAGGCGCCGCGCTCGTGAGCTAGTCCGATCCCTGCTCGCGCGCAGAAGAGCGGCACGGATTCAGGCTGCATCGGAAACCCCCGATGGGCTTATTCGGCGTGCCGCTTTTCTGTGTGCGGTCCCCTTCCGCATCCGGGAATTCGGCCCGCGGTGTGGAAAAGGTAATGACGTGAAAGTTCCATACGGGAGATATATCTCCTGTCTAGTTGTTTCGGCGGTGGCGAGTACGCTGCTGCCGCAGGTCGCTTATGCGGCCCCCGCTTCGTCGTCCAAGGACGATGACAAGGGCGTCGTGGACACCGTCGCTGGCTGGTTCTCGGACGACGACGAAGAAAAAGAACCGGCCAAACCACCGGTCGGCGGACAGCTGGAAATACCGAGCCGGGAGAAGCTGCCGAAGGGCAAAGAGAGAGCTTCGGCCAAGCGCGTCAAGGAGCTGACCTCGCGGCGGACGCCGCAGGCGCGGTTCTGGCAGATGTCGGACGGGCGGGTGGAGGCGGAGCTGTCGGCGTCCCCCGTGTCCTACCGGTCCGGGTCGTCGTGGAAGCCGATCGACCCGACGGTGAAGGCGTCGAAGGACAAGGGTTTCGCCTTCGCCAACACATCGAACACGGGCCGCAGTTGGTTCGGTACGGACGCGTCGAAGCTGGTGCGTTTCGAGACCGCCGGCGGGCAGGCGGTCACCCTGGGCCTGAAGGGTGCGGCGAAGGGTGTCACGCCGTCGGCCAAGGGTGACACGGTCACCTACAAGGGCCTGGTCGCTGGTGCGGACGTCTCGTATCAGGTGGGTGCGGGCCGGGTGAAGGAGAACATCACCCTGGCCGAACAGCCCGTGAAGCCCTTGCGGTTCGTGTTCACGCTGGATGCGGGCGAGCTGGTACCGAAGGAGCGGGGCGATGGTTCGATCGCCCTGTTCGGTGAGGATCCGGGCAACCCGGTGCTGGTGATTCCACCGGCGTACATGACGGACGCGAAGAAGGACAAGGCGTCACCGTACGGCACGTCCTTCAGTGCGAAGGTGTCGCAGAAGCTGACCCGGCACGGCAAAGGGTGGCGGCTGACGGTCACTCCGGACGCGAAGTGGCTGGCGGCCTCTGAGCGGCAGTACCCGGTGGTGATCGACCCGACGATCACGATCGCGCCGTCGCCGTCGGAGTCGCAGGACGTGATGGTCCGCTCGGACGAGCCGACGACGAACTTCAACAGCACCTGGGACATGTCGGCGGGCAAGACCAGCAGCACGGGCATCGCGCGTTCGCTGGTCCAGTTCCCGCTGGACGAGATCCCCGCCGGTTCGAAGATCGACACGGCGCAGCTGTCGCTGTACTTCGACCAGGTCCACACCACGGGTTCGACCAATGTGGACGTGGAGGTCCGCCGGGCCACCGGTGCGTGGGACGAGACCACGGCGACGTGGGACAAGACCAGCGCGCTGGTGGGTGAGCAGTCCTCGACCACCGTCCTGATGGACGACGGCGACACCGGTACGGCCGCGGTCGGTGAGTGGCCGCGGGTCTCCGGCACCGGCAACGCCGGCGACTACGCGTACAACAAGAACACCGCGACCGGTGAGTCGTACACCTGGCAGCCGATGGTTCCCGAGGCCGCCGACTACAAGGTCGAGGTCCACACCCCGGTGCAGGCGGACGGTGCGACGGCCGCCCCGTACACGGTCACCTCGGCCGAGCCGACGGCGGACTTCACGGTCAACCAGGCCACCGGCACGACCGGCTGGCGCCAGCTCGGCACCACGCAGATCGACTTCGCCAAGGGCAACACCGGCAAGGTCGTTCTCGGTGACACGGGCGATTCCACGAAGCGGACGATCGCGGACGCGGTGAGGCTGGTCAACCCGGCGCAGATCCGCAAGGACATCGGCGAGTACAACGAGTGGCACAACTTCCGGGTCGGTGACACCGTCCAGAAGTGGGTCTCGGGCACCTCGCCGAACCACGGCTTCGTCATCAAGGCCCTCGACGAGTCCTCGACCGCGCCGCTGGGCGGTCCGCAGTACCAGGCCGGGGACTACGACTACGGCGGCGAGACCTCCACCATCCCGCGCCTGACCGTCACCTTCGGCAAGGTCGGCACCTCGCTGAACTCGCCGACCGTTGTGCACGGCACCGGCCCCGAGCTGTCCTGGCCGGCGTACAAGAACACCACCGGTGACACCAAGCTCGACATCGCCGAATACCAGCTGCACCGCTCCACCCAGCAGGTGTTCACGCCGTCGGCCGCGACACTTGTCGCGCCGCTTCCCAAGACGCTCACCCAGTACACCGACACGACCGCGGTGCCGACACCGGACTCCAGCTCGGAGCAGATCGGCAAGTCGTACTACTACCAGATCGCGGTCAAAACCGGTGACGGGCAGGTTCTCGGGTCACCGACCCGCGTCGTCGGCATCCCCAAGGCCGGCCGCACCATGCGGCTCATCCAGGCCGGAGCCGGTGTCACCGACACCACCCTGTCCTCCCTCAAGCCGACAACGAACCTGAACACCGTCGAACAGGGCACCCTCGGCCAGGACTGGCTGACCGTGGGCAACAACTCCGCCACCTACGGCAAGACTCGCTCCGTCATCAAGTTCCCGACCACCACCATCCCCGCCACCGCCACGGTGCTGGAGAGCCGCGCCTTCCTGTGGTCGACCCTCACCGAACGCGACATCCCCACCAGCAAGGCCCAATACAACCTGCACGGCCTGACCCGGGACTTCACCGAAACCCAGGCCACCTGGAACAACGCCACCTCCACCACCGCCTGGACAACCGCCGGCGGCGACCACTCCGCGGCCGTCTCCGACTACGTACCCGCCTTCAACACCGACCTCGGCCGCCACTGGTGGGACGCCACATCCCTCACCCAGGGCTGGGTCAAGACGCCCACCAGCAACAAGGGCGCCCTGATCAAGCTCAAGGACGAAACCACCGGCGGCCCCCAGGAACGCTCCATCTTCCTCTCCACCGCCGCCCCCGACCCCCAACTGCGCCCGCTGCTGCGCGTGATCTACGTGGACGCCACCACCGAGGACACGTACTACGCACCGCAGACCCCGACCCGCATGACCCCCAACTCCACCTACACCGTGGACATGACGGTCACCAACACCACCAGCGCGGGCTGGGCCGCCGGTGAGCGGGAACTCTCCTACACCTGGAAGCTGCCCGACGGCACGGACTCCACCAACGGCGGCAACCAGCTCAAAACGGCGATCCCGGCACTCCCGCCCGGCAACTCCGCCACCATCCAGGCGCAGGTCAAAACGCCGATCAACTCCGACTCCGGCAACAAGCGGACCGAGTACGCGCTCGGCTGGGACGTACGCAAAATCGCCGACGGCAGCTGGCTGTCGGCCGGCACCGGCGGCATCCCGTCGCTGAAGCAGAACGTCGCGGTCGAGGACCCCACCTCCAACCAGCTGGGCATGGAGAAGTTCTACGCCTACGCGGGCAAGAACACGGGCGCCGGCTCGACGGTGATGAACAACCTCTCGTCGGGCAACGGCGTGTGGCAGTACAACGCGTTCAGCAACCCCGGCCGGGGACTGAGCACGTTCTTCCGCATGGCCTACAACTCCCTCGACACCTCCGACACGGTCTCCGGCCACGGCTGGTCGACGCAGGCCGCCGGCCCGATCCGGCTCGGCGCGCCGCTCGACTTCCACCCCAACCCGAACCCGACCGAGCTCAGGCTCCCGGACGGTGACGGCACCACGCACGTCTTCCGCAAGCAGGACGACGGCACCTGGAAGGCCCCGGCGGGCGTCCACTACAAGGTCACCATGAAGGCGGGCTTGGACTGCAAGCCGAGCAGCGACCCGATCCCGGACGCCTGGACGCTGACCCGCCCGGACGGCACACGCTTCCTCTTCGGCTGCGACGGCTACATGACGTCCACGGTCGACAAGAACGGCAACACACAGCTGTTCACGTACGAGGAGCGGAAGTCCAACAACAAGCCGACCAAGTTCCTCAAGTACATCACCGACCCGGCGGGCCGGGAGTCACTGACCGTCGACTACTGGGAGAAGGGCCAGACCGGCTTCCAGTACGTCAACGACTCGGGCGTGCTGACCTCGGACGCCGGCAAGCTCAACAACTCGAAGATCTACGACCACATCCGCTCGGTCACCGACATCTCCGGGCGGAAGGTCGAGTTCTACTACACCGACAAGGGACTGCTCGGGCAGTTCACCGACGGTGTGGGCAGCTCGCAGCCCAAGAACTTCACCTTCACGTACGACGCCACCCAGGGCAACAAGAACGTCAAGCTGGTCAAGGCCACCGACCCCCGCGGCAACGCGACATCGATGGCCTACAACGAGCCGTCGGCGGGTGACGAACCGAAGTACCACTGGCGGACGAAGACGGTCACGGACCGGCTGCAGGGAGCCACTGGCTTCACGTACGCCGTGAACGCCGCCAACCCCAAGTTCACCGACGTCAAGGTGACCGACGCCGAGTCGCACGCCACCGACTACGTGACGGACGACTTCGGCCGCCCGGTCCAGACGACCAACGCCAAGTCGCAGACCACGAAGATGTCGTGGGACGCCGACAACAACGTCACCTACCTGGAGGCGGACAACGGCGCCAAGACCGCGTATTGCTACGACCAGAAGACGGGCTTCCCGCTCTGGCAGCGCGACGCGGAGAACAACAAGGCGGGCGTGCCGCCCGCGGGCGACTGCGCTCCGGGAACGTACCCGGCGAACTCCGTGCGGTACACGTACCAGCCGCGCCTCGACGGCTTCTCGGCCGATCTCGCCACCAAGACCTCACCCGAGGGCCGCAAGTGGCAGTTCGGCTACGACGCCTACGGCAATCTGAAGACGGTCACCGACCCCAAGGGCGTCTCCACGGCGACGGCGGGTGACTACACCACGTCGTACGAGTACGACGCTCACGGCCAGCTGACCAAGGCGATCGACGCCAACGGCAACGCGGACACCAACAGCGACTTCGAGCCCACGGGCTTCCCGAGGACGATGACGGACGCGCTGAACAAGTCGACGACGTTCGTCTACGACGAGCGTGGCCAGGTCACCGACATAACCGATGCGCTGGGCACGAGGATTACCCAGACGTACGACACCTTCGGACGTCCGCTGGTCAAGACCGAGCCCAAGGACCAGGCCGCAGGTGACCTGATCACGGCACCGGCGCCCGTGTACGACGCCAACGACAACGTCACCACGTCGACGGCACCCAACGGCGCGGTGTCCACCGCGGTGTACGACAAGACCGACCAGATCGTCTCGGCGACCGCGCCGAAGGACACCACGACGTCAGGCGAGCGGAAGTCGCTCTACACCTACGACAAGGTCGGCAACCTCAGGACGACGACCGAGCCGAAGGGGACGCTGACAACCACAGACGCGACGGACTTCGTCACGACCAACCACTACGACGACATCTATCAACTCACCTCTGTCGTCGACGCGGAGGGGGACAAACTCAGCTACGAGTACGACAACGTCGGCAACACCACCAAGGTCATCGACCCGAAGAAGAACGCCACGGCCGACACGACCGACTACACGACCAAGACCGCCTACGACCTGAACCACAGGGTCACCACGGTCACGGACGCCGCCGGCAAGGCCACCAAGAAGGCCTACGACAAGGACTCGCTGGTCACGTCGTCCACGGACGCAGAGAACAACACCACGCTCATCAGCTATGACGAGCGCGGCAAGCAGACCGAGGTCAAGATCCCGTACAGCGGCGCCTCGCCGATCACCTACCGGACGACCAGATACGAGTACGACCAGGTCGGCAACTCCACCAAGGTGATCACCCCGCGCGCCGTCGAAGCGGGGACGACCGCGGCGTTCACCGCCCGCACCGAGTACGACGCGCTGAACCGGCCGAAGCGCAAGTACCAGCCGTACGACCCGGCGGACACCCGCCACAACGACCCCGACGTCTACACGGAGACCGAGTACGACGCCGTGGGCCGGGTCGCGAAGACCTCGATGCCACCCTCGGAGGGGCAGTCGGTCCGCAACACCACGGAGTTCGACTACTTCGACAACGGCTGGACGAAGGCATCCACGGACCCGTGGTCCATTGCCACCACCTACGACTACAACGCCATGGGCCAGCAGACGGCCAGGACACTGACATCGGCGGGCGGCTCCTCCAACCGCACGATGACGTGGTCGTTCTACCCCGACGGAAAGGTCAAGTCCCGTTCCGACGACGGTGTTCCGGTGGGCAAGTCGGTAGTCCTGGCGGACAACTCCGACACCCAGCAGACCTCTTCCACGGGCACCTGGGCCACCGGGGACATCACCGGGCAGCAGGGCTACAACCACCGCACCCACAGTGCCGGTGCCGGCACGGACGCCTTCACGTGGACGCTCGACATCCCCAAGGACGGCACATACACCGCGTACGTGACGTACCCGAAGGTGACGGGTGCGGCCACGACCGCGAAGTACACGCTGTCGCACGGCACGACCACCGAACCGGCCGTTACCAAGGACCAGAACGCCGGCAGCGGCACCTGGGTCAGCCTCGGCAGCTACGCCCTCAAGCAGGGCGAGGACACCAAGCTGAAGCTTGATCAGAACAGCGCCGGCGTCGTGGTCGCGGACGGTGTCAAGCTGGTCCGTGACAACTCCGCGGAGACCGACAACGAGAAGCGGACGTTCGACTACGCCTACGACGTCAACGGCAACCTGACGTCGATCGACGACACGTCGTCCGGGGCGAAGGCCGACGCCTACGCCATCGCCTACACAGGCCTCAACCAGGTCCAGAAGGTGACGGAGTCGCTGTCCGGCACGGAGAGGAAGGCGACGTCGTACACGTACGACGCCAACGGGCAGTCGGACACGGTCACCCACCCCAGCCAGTTCTCCACGTACACCTACGACCTGCGGGACAAGGTCAAGACGGTGTCCGTCGGCAAGTCCGCGACGGACAGCACCCCCAAGGTCACGTCGTACACGTACACCGACCGTGGCCAGAAACTGAAGGAGACCAAAGCCAACGGCAACATCGTCGACCACACCTACCACCTCAACGGCGCGCTGAAGTCGACAACGGAGAAGAAGGCGGACGGCACCACGCTGGTCGCCTCCCACACCTACGACTACGACCCCAACGGCAACAAGGCGCGGGACGCGGCGAAGAAGATGAACGCCGACAACCGCTCGGCGTACCTCGACTCCACGACCGACTTCACCTACGACCCGGCCGACCGGCTCACCAAGTCGGTCAAGACGGGCAACGGCGCCGGCACGGAGACGTACGTCCACGACGACAACGCCAACGTCGTCAGCCAGACAGTCAAGGGTGTCAGCACCGCGTTCCAGTACGACCGCAACAGGCTGCTGACGGCGACGACGTCGGGCGCCGTCGCCAACTACACCTACGACCCCTTCGGCCGTCAGCAGTCGGTCAATTCAGGCGGCAAGGTCGTCGAGCGCAGTGTGTACGACGGCTTCGACCACGTCGTGGAGTCCCAGAAGGCGGACGCCGCAGGCGCGTTGAAGTCGACGAAGTACACCTTCGACCCGCTGGACCGCACCGCGTCGAAGACGGCGGACGGCAAGACCACCGACTTCGAGTACCTGGGCCTGTCCGACGAGGTCCTCGACGAGAAGGTTGCCGGCGAGCTGACCAAGTCCTACCAGTACAGCCCGTGGGGCGAGCGCCTGTCGCAGATCAAGCACAACAGCGACGGTACGACGGAGGACGGCTTCTACGGCTACAACAGCCACACCGATGTCGAGACCCTGACCGACGACAAGGGCGACACCAAGGCGACTTACGGCTACACGGCTTACGGCAACAACGACGCCACCGAGTTCACCGGGATCGACAAGCCCGAGGCGGGCCAGCCGGACAAGGAGACGTACAACCCCTACCGCTACAACGCGAAGCGCTGGGACGCCCAGTCCGGCACGTACGACATGGGCTTCCGCGACTACAGCCCGGGGCTCAACCGCTTCACCACCCGGGACATGTACAACGGGGCCCTGTCCGACATGGGCCTGGGGTCGGACCCGTTCACCGGTAACCGCTACGCCTTCACCGGCGGCAACCCGGTGAGCGGTGTCGAACTCGACGGTCACGCCGTCTGGTTCGGGATTCCGGCCATCTACTACGGGTGGGCGGCGCTCTTCGGAGCCGCCGCCGCAACGTCGACTCCGCAGGGCCAGGAGAACCTGAGGAACGCCGGACAGGCCATCGGCGACATGCTGAGGCCGTCGGCGGATGATTCCAGTTCCAGCGATTCGTCCACCCGGTCGCGTCCGAGCCCAACCCCCCAGCCGTCGCCGGGCTCCGCGCCCAGGCCCGCCCCGCGGGGTACCGACAACAACACTGTCACCTGCAACCCGATGCCTCTGATCGACGGAGGGCGGATCTACGGAGGTCTTGAGGAGTACACGAATCACCAGGGAGACAAGGGCTGCAGGGCGACCGGCGCGTTTGCATACCTCACCAAGAGCGACCGCAGGTCGCGCACCGGGGCGAACGGCATGCCGAAGTGCCCCGATTGTGAACCGTCAGTTTCGCCGGACGGAATGGGAGAAATAAGGGCAGGTGGCGGGGAGCCTCAAGCCGGTCACCTGATAGGTTATTGGGGCAAGGGTACCGGTCAGGATGTTCGAAACCTGGTGGCTCTGCACGGAAGTGCAAATAGAAGGATGGCCAGCAAGGTGGAACGCTTCGGCTGGAAGCACTTGACCGGGGGCAACAAACTGTCCATTTCGGTCGTTCCCATCTACGGGGATCCGCGCTCCGCTGTTCCTACACTCGTTCAGGTGGGAATGACCGCATACGGACCCACGGGAGATATCACGGACAACTTCTCGTGCACCGCGATCAACTCCCCGACCGGCATCGGATCGAAGTGCTAGAAGAGGTACAGCGGTGGCAATGCTTTCGGAAATCAAATCCCTGCTGGGTGAGCCCAGGTTCAACTGGTCGGATCCGGCACCATGGATCGAACTGGAGCAGGAACTCGGTATCGAATTCCCTGCGGACTTCCGTGAGATCGTGAACGCCTACGGTTCGATCGAGATCAACGGGCAGTTGTATCTGAAGCACCCAGCCGGTCATCTTCTGCACAGTCTGGGAAGAATGATCAGTAGGGATCTCGAGCTCTGGCGCGACGAGGACATGGTGGAGTTCCTGCCAAGTCCGGTAGGGGGGAACCCCGGAGAGTTGATGCCGGTGGCAACGGCCACGACGGGTGAGGCGGTCTTCCTTCGCGTTCCCGACGACCCCTCGTCGCCCTGGCGCGTCGTGGTCCAGGAGTTCGACAGTCCGGCCTGGACTCTCTACGAGATGACGTTCGGCGAGTGGTTGCTGGCTTATCTCAAGGGGAGGGATGTGACGTTGTGTTCTCGCAACTTCGCACCTGACGGCCCGTTCTACGAGTTCTTGCCCTGACGGTGAATGCGGTGGTACCCCCTGTCGTGATGGCAGGGGGTACCACCGCCTGAAGGTTGCCCCGATCGGAACGGGCAGAAGATGGTCGCCTTCTCGTCAAGGAGGCGAAGATCGGTGTCTTCGTTCCGCCGGGTGGGGAGGTCTCAAGTCTGCTGACTCAGATCTGGCCGCGCGCGTGGGTGGGGCCCGCGTACGCGGGCCTGGTGATGCTGCTGGGGAGTGTGGCGCTCGGCGGGGTGGACCCGGAGCCGTACGCCGCCCGGCATCCGTTGCTGAGGGGTGTCGATCCGGTGGCGGTGGATGTGCTCGACGGACTCGGCGGATCCGGGGACGGATCCGAAGCTGGAGCGGATGATGACGGCACTCGGCCGTGCGTGGTCAGTTCAGTTGCTGGGCCAGTCCGACGATGATGCCCTCGGGGCCGCGGACGTAGCACAGGAGGTAGCTGTCCTCGAACCGGGCGATCTCGCCGACGAGTTCCGCCCCGTGGGGGCGCAGGCGG